>NZ_JBPNXF010000005.1:0-388182 GCF_051207495.1 Klebsiella sp. K-3
GCGTCGCAACCCGTAGCCCGGAAAAGGTGCGCAGCACCGCCTCCGGGAAAATACCCGACCCGGCCGCCTGGTTCGTTAACATCAGTAATACCTATCGCACTAATAGCTCTCAGTATAATTGTCCTTATTAATTATATGGATTATCTTTCCTGCGTGATGACATCAACGCATCACCTCTCCTGAGGGAGAAAAATAGAAAGCAAATCGCTTATTTCTCATCCTGTTAACTGGTTATAAATTCAATGAAAAAACCGCTAATTGGGATTCTGACATTAGCTTATGGATTGAGCTTGCCTGCATTCGCTGCTGATACCGCTACATTAACGATCTCCGGGCGTGTGGCGACACCTACCTGCAGCACCAATATCATTAACGAAAAGGCTCAACAGCGTTGTGGGCAAAATACTTACCTCATTAACACGCAAAATATGGCAGTCCCTTCTCATGGGGTGGTTACCCAAACGGTGAATTTACCGAATGATGCGAACAGGAAAATAATTATCAGCAGCTACGATTAATCACCCACTTATATTTCCGCGCCATTATATTGCCCAGCGGCGAAATAATGGCGCGCTGCTATCAGCTATAAAAATCAGCCACTTGTAGACTTGAAAATTTATTCCCACCGCTTAATACTTCTCTCCCCACTTATTTCCACGATCGACAGGTGTTATCCACTCTTTTGGCGTTAATGAGAGACATCATTAACACTTTGTTAACTTGATCTGGTTTAAGTGACGGTAAATTTGATATACAAATAGGGTAGATTGCCTGTATGGATGCTGCCCGAAGTGCCTTGCGATGAATGTTGCAGGTCATCGGCTGGCAATATGAGAATATAAATGAAAATCCTGCTTAACTGGCCGCCGTTGCGCCAGATCGTTACTTACATTCAGGAGCGCTTTACCTTTCTGGTTCTGCTCTGCTGGCCGGCGATTATCTGGCTGTTTTGCCGGGTTGGCGTGTGGCTTACCGATAGCGCCTATCAACTGCTGGGGAAATCGCCTGCCCACTCTTTCACCGTTTATCTTCAGCCATTTATGACGCCCGGCACGTTGCTGCGCATTTCTATCAGCTGGATTGTGCTGTTATTCATTCTTTTCAGTATGGCGATGGCCTTCACCTGGGGTCTGCGCCGCTTTATGAATCGTCAAAAATAAGCCATCGGCGCAGCGCCAGCTCCAGGTTTTATGCCATCTCACCAATTGTCTTGCGAAAACGCAGCAGCGCAATGGTAAAGAAAGCGCTGCCGATAGCGAACAAGATTAAAAACTGCGGCCAGACGATGGCAAAGCTGGCGCCACGGTAAAGTATCGCCTGCGCGAGGCTGACGAAATGGGTGGTCGGCATGGTCAACATAATGTCCTGAACCAGCTGCGGCATACTCTCCCGTGGCGTGGATCCGCCGGAGAGCATCTGCAGCGGCAGCAGCACCAGGATCATCAGTAGCCCCAGTTGCGGCATAGAACGGGCGAGCGTGCCCATAAAAATGCCAATGGAGGTGGTGGCGAACAGGCTGAGCGCAACTCCCAGCATAAACAGCGGAATCGCCCCCTCAATCGGTACCTGCAAAATTCCCTGCACCATCAGCACTAGCGACAACCCGGAGACAACCAGTACCACTAGCCCCATCGACCAGATTTTTGCCATCATTATCTCAAACGGCGTTACCGGCATCACCAGCAGGTGCTCAATGGTGCCGTGCTCTCGCTCGCGGATAAGCGCCGAGCCGGTGAGGACAATTGCCAGCATGGTGATGTTGTTAATAATCGCCATCACCGCGCCGAAGCGCTCTTGCTCAAGGTTAGGGTTAAAGCGCATCCTCACCGCCAGCTCTACAGGCAGCGCACTATTGTCGCGATAGCGGGCGACAAAGCTGTTCACTTCACCGCTGATAATATTCTGGATATAGCCGTTGCCGGTAAAGGCCTGGCTCATTCGCGTGGCGTCGACGTTGACCTGCACTTCCGGCTGGCGACCGGCCAGCACATCGCGCTGGAAGTTTGGCGGAATATTGATGGCGAATGTGTATCGTCCCGCATCCAGACCGGCATCCATTTCATCGGCGCTGATCAACTCCGGCGTTAAAAACCACGGCCGATAAAAGCCGTTAATGATCCGCGATGAGAGCTGTGATTTATCCATATCGGCAATGGCGATAGGCGCCAGATGCAGTGAGCCGGGCATTACCGTGGCCGAGGAGTAAACCGACACGGTAAAAGCAAACACGATCAGCGCCAGCATCGCTTTATCGCCGAGCAGGCTGCGCAGCTCTTTGATGCCGAGGTTATAGATATTGCGTAATCCGCGCATCATCCCTCCTGTTTCTTCAACAGCAACACGCTCAGCCCGAGCACCAGCGGCACCGCAATCAATAGCGGAATGAACGAAACCCACAAATCGCTAATATTCAGCGCCTTGGAGAAGGTGCCGCGGGCGATGGTCAGGAAATGGCTGGTCGGGTAGATTTGTCCGATCCAGCGACCTGGCCCCTCCAGAGATGCCACCGGATCGATCATCCCGGAGAATTGGGTGGCCGGAATAAGCGTAATAATCGCGGTCCCGAAAATGGCGGCGATTTGGCTCTTCATAAATGTCGAGATCAGCAATCCCAGCCCGGTGGCGATGGTGACATACAGCAGCGCCGCCAGGGTGAGGGTCAGGAAACTCCCCTTATGCGCGACGCCAAACACGAAGACCGACAGCGCGCACAGCAGAAAGAAGTTAAACATGCCCAGCACGATGTAAGGCAGCTGTTTGCCGAGCAGGAATTCGCTGCGGGTGGTCGGCGTCACGTATAGGTTGATGATCGAACCGAGCTCTTTTTCCCGCACCACGCTCAGCGCGCTGAGCATTGCCGGGATCATCATCAACAGCAGCGGGATCACCGCCGGGACGATGGCCGGCAGGCTCTTCACGTCCGGGTTATAGCGATAGCGGGTCTCGATGGAAATGAGCGAAGTATCACGATTCGGGCTACTTTGCCGCCCGGCCATCTCCTGCAGCCAGGCCAGATGCATCGCCTGCACGTACCCGCGCACCGTTTCGGCGCGATTTGGCATTGCGCCGTCCACCCACACGCCAATCTGCACCGGCGTACCGCGAGCGATATCGCGGCCAAAGTTCGGCGGGATTTCTATTGCCACCGCCAGCTCGCCGTTACGCATTCGACGATCCAATTCGTCATAACTCTGCAGTGGCGCCTGCTCGATAAAGTAGCGTGAGCCCGCGATATTCTGCGACCAGTTCTGGCTGCTGATCGTTTGATCGCGGTCGAGGACGGCAAAGCGCAGATCCTCAACGTCCATGCTGATCCCATACCCCATGATAAACATCAAGATCACCGTCCCCAGCAGCGCCAGCGTCGATCGCACCGGATCGCGGCGCAATTCCAGCGCTTCGCGGCGGCTATAGCTAAACAGGCGACGCAGGCTGAATGACTGGCGTGGGGACGCATTCTTCTGCTGTGATGCGACAGCAGGCGGCGCGGGCGTTGTAGAGACAGAAACGGTCGGTTGCGCGGCATCCGCCGCTTCCTGCAGCCAGGCGATAAACGCCTCTTCGAGGCTGGCGGAGCCACGTTGCTCAACCAGCGCCTGCGGCGTATCGCTGGCCAGCACCTTGCCGGCGTGCATCAGCGAGATACGATCGCAGCGTTCCGCCTCATTCATAAAGTGGGTAGAAATGAAGATGGTGACGCGATCCTGCCGCGCCAGGTCGACCATCAGCTGCCAGAACATGTCGCGTGCCACCGGGTCAACGCCGGAGGTGGGTTCATCGAGGATCAGCATCTCCGGGCGATGGATTACCGCTACCGCTAATGACAGACGCTGGCGGATCCCCAGCGGTAAGTCAGCGGGAAGCGCGTCTTCAACCTCGGTCAGCATAAAGCGTTTGCTCATTTCTGCGACCCGGCCAGCTATTTCTTGGTCCGGAATGTGAAACAAGCGGGCGTGCAGCTCCAGGTTTTGCCGTACGCTCAGTTCGCTATAGAGCGAGAAGGCCTGCGACATATAACCCACTCGCTGTCGGGTGGCGATATCTTTCGGATCGACCGGTTGGCCAAACAGCCAGGCCTCGCCTTCGCTGGCGGGCAACAGGCCGGTTAGCATCTTCATGGTGGTGGATTTGCCGCAGCCGTTAGAGCCGAGGAAGCCAAAAATTTCGCCACGGGCGATACGAAAGTTAACGTGGTCGACGGCGACAAAGTTGCCGAAGCGCATGGTCAGGCCGCGCGCTTCAATGGCAATCTCTTCCTCGCTGCTGTCGCGCGGCGGGATGACCACTTCGTTATGTGCCAGGCGCTGCGCTTCCGGCAGCAGGGCGATAAACGCCTGCTCCAGGGTCTGGCTGCCGGTCTGTTTTTTGAGCGCCGCCGCGCTACCGGTCGCCAGTATTTCGCCGGCATTCATCGCCACCAGCCAGTCGAAGCGCTCGGCCTCTTCCATGTAGGCGGTGGCGACCAGCACGCTCATTTCCGGCTGGCGCTGGCGGATGCTGTCGATCAGATCCCAGAACTGCGCGCGGGAGAGCGGGTCGACGCCGGTAGTGGGTTCATCAAGGATGAGTAGCTGCGGGTCGTGGATAAGAGCACAGCACAGGCCGAGCTTTTGTTTCATTCCACCGGAGAGTTTACCGGCAGGGCGATCGCGAAACGGCGCCAACCCGGTGCTCTGCAGCAGTTCGTTGATACGAAGTTCACGCTCGGCTTTATCGTGACCAAACAGGCGGGCGAAGAAGTCGACGTTTTCATAGACCGATAACGTATGGTAGAGGTTTTTCCCCAAACCCTGCGGCATCCAGGCGATTTTCGGGCACACCTGCTGGCGGTGACGAACATCGCGCATATCGCCGCCGAGCACCATCACGTTACCCTGCGCGATGGCCCGCGCCCCGGCGATAAGCGAGAGCAGGCTTGATTTGCCGACCCCGTCCGGGCCAATCAGGCCAACCATACGCCGCGCCGGGATCGCCAGGTTGATATCGCGTAACGCGATGGTGGCGCCAAACTGCTGGCCAACGTTTTCCAGCAGGGCGACGGGGGGCGAAGTATCCTGCGGCGTCAGTTTCATTGCGGCAACCTCACCGTCAGCGCTTCAGGCCAGCTTTTCTGCTTATCCAATCGTACCCAGGCCATCCCAGGCAGGCCGGTTTTGACATATTCCAGATGCTGCTCCAGTAGTTCTGGCGGAATGCGCGCCTTGACGCGGAACATCAGCTTGAGCCGCTCGTCGCTGGTTTCTACCGTTTTCGGCGTGAATTGCGCGACGCTGGCGACAAAGCTGATATTTGCCGGGATGACTAGCTCTGGCGCGGCATCCAGGATCAAGCGCGCTTCACTGCCGAGCGCCAGGAGACCCGCCTGTTCCGTTGGTAGGAAGAAGGTCATATAGACGTCAGCCAGGTCGACCATGTTTAATATCCGCCCCCCGGCGGCCAGCACTTCGCCTGGTTCAGCAACGCGATACTGGATGCGGCCGTCGCGCGGCGCTTTCAGCTGGCTATCGTCGATATCGGCGAGGATCCGCCGCTCGGTGGCTTCGGCGGCTTCAACGCGGGTTTTGGCCTGAATGATGCTGGTACGGGCGGCTTCAATGGCGGCGCGGGCGGCAGAGACCTGCGCTTTCGCCGATTCCAGCGCCGCGCGGGCGCTTTCAGCGGCCGCGCGATCGTCATCCAGCTGCTGAGCGGAGACGGCGCCACGCTGTGAAAGGGTGCTGGAACGGACGTGGCGTTTAGCGGTGGAGTCTAGCTCCGCCTGGCGTTGCTTCACCACCGCTTCGGTGGCGCGCATTTCGCTCTGCCGCTGGTCGAGTAACGCGTTGGCGGCGGCAACCGCGCTTTGCGCTTCTTTGATTTGCGCGGCGGCTTCGAGGCGCTGCTCGTTAAGTACCCGCGTATCCATCCGCGCCAGCACATCGCCTTTATGGACGAACTGCCCCTCTTTGACCAGAATCGTCTCGATACGCCCGGCAATTTTGGTGGCGATATCGACTTCCGTCGCCTCGATGCGGCCATTACTGGCGGCGAAGCCCGGCGGTAGCCCGGCCGGGCGCAACATCCACCATGCTGCGGCGATGATTACCGCTGCAACTACGATATACCCGGTCCAACGTCGTTTGTTCTTGTCCATACGCGACTCGCTCTGTTCCATATTGCTGAGTGGTGCGCGTTTCGCTATTTCGCCCGGCGGGACGATAAAAAAAGAGGAGATAAGGCCGTCCGGCGCAAAATCCTGTTACGTTGCCAACCGGTGGGGAAGATGTGCTTTTAGAGTGGTCATCATCAGCAATCCTGGCCTTAAATGAAACACGCATATTTATAATCTGGATACTAACATCGGTTGCGCCAAAGTCCATATATAAACTATGGAATTGCGAGCCCCTCACTGTAATGGCTGAGAACTACGCTATCCCTATGATTTTCTTCGTCTGGTTGACCTGCGGCAACTCATGTATGATCGGCAACCCCGAAATAGACTAACGCCCGGCGAGCGCTTTATTCATGAACGATGAAAGCAAAAAATATATCTCTGTTATTTTTAAGGAGTGGCTACCTCTGTATGACAGCCTGACGCCAGCCGTTAAGGAGGTACTTAAAAATATCGCAGAGGAGCAATCGGAAGCGTTAGCGGCCCGGTTTTATGATTTTATTTTTCAGGATCCGGATATTGCCCGCCACCTGACTTATGATTTAGTTCAGGAGCGTCTGAGCCGCTCGCTGGCGCTATGGGTGAAGGAGATCCTGACCAGCGATAAAGCGCAGTTGCCGGCGTTGGCGGAACAGCAATATCAGATTGGCAGCATCCACGCGCGGATCGGCATCCCGGCGGAGGCGGTTCTGCGCGGCGCCCGGCAGATTAAGGCCGGGCTTATCGAGTATATCCGCGGCCACGTTAGCGACCGCCAGATTGCCGTCGATGCCATTTATTACGCTATTATGGCGATTAATATGGCTGTTGAGATGATGTGCCACGCCTATACCTTATCGCACTATCGGGCGACCAAAAACGAAGAGGCGTATCGCCTGTATAGTTTGATGGACAATGTCCCGATGGAATATGGCAAACAGCAGGCGGCGCTTTCCGGTTGGGAAAATACGGCGATTTTTAATATTGTTAGCGAAAATAAAGCACATACTAACGCTACGTTATTATCTGAATCGGAATTTGGTCTCTGGTTCCGCCATAAATGCGTACGCTATTTTAACAAAAATAGCCAGATGGACGAAATCGCCGCATTAATTTCGCAGGTCGACGACTTATTAATAGGATGGCGGGCATCAGCCTCTGCCATGGATTATAAAAATACACAAAACCTGATACAGGGGATCCATATTCATTGCCAGCAAATCGGCAGCCAACTGGGCGTAATTTTTAGCAGCCTGTCGCAGATGCAAAACGGCAAAGATGCGTTAACCAGCCTGCTTAACCGCCGCTATTTGCCGGTGGTGCTGAAGCATGAAGTGACGCTGGCGATGGAGCATGAGTTGCCGATGACGGTGGCGATCGTCGACATCGATCATTTCAAAGGCATTAACGATAACTGGGGCCATATGGTCGGCGACCGGGCGATTAAACATGTCGCGGAACTGCTCAGCGATAATATCCGTTCCAGCGACTATATCTTCCGCTACGGCGGGGAAGAGTTTCTGCTGGTGCTGGTGGAGACCGGCGTGTCAGAAGCGTTTACCATCCTCGACCGCCTGCGGAAGAAAATTAGCCAACTGGCGTTTAACGTTGGCGGCGATACGCAGATCCCGATCACCGCCAGCATTGGCTATGCCGTGCACTCCGGCCATCCCGATTACAACCTGCTATTGCGCGATGCCGATAATGCGCTGTACGCCGCCAAACGCGAGGGGCGCAACTGCGTGAAGATGCATAAAGGCAGGGTGTAAAACGAGCCCCGGTAAACGTAGCGCGACCGGGGCAGGGCTCTGAAGCTCAGAACAGTACCGGCAGCCCCAGCCCGCGCTTCACTTCATGCAGCGTCTGCTGCGTGAGCTGGTGGGCGCGTTCGCTGCCCTGGCGCAACAATTCCAGTAGCATTCCTTTATCCTGACTGTAAGTGGCCCGGCGTTCACGGATCGGCGCCAGTAGCTCCTGCAAGCAGGTTTCCAGTTCATTCTTACACTGGCGATCGCCCAGCCCGCCGCGCTGATAGTGGGCTTTCATCTCAGCAACCCGCGCCTTATCGCTATGGAAAGCGTCGAGATAGGTGAACACTACGTTGCCGTCGACATGCCCCGGATCGCAGACTCTCAGGTGTGTCGGGTCGGTATACATCGCGCTGACCGCGCGGTGAATCTCCTCTTCACTGGCTGATAACGTCAGCGTATTGCCCAGCGATTTCGACATTTTGGCATTACCGTCGACGCCCGGCAGGCGGCTCACTTCGCTGAGTAGCGCTTTGCAGTGGCGCAGCACCGGTTCGCCGGTGAGGCTATTCATTTTGTGGACGATTTCGTTGGTCTGCTCAATCATCGGTAGCTGATCGTCGCCCACCGGCACCAGCTCGGCCTTGAAGGCGGTGATATCGGCGGCCTGGCTAATCGGATAGGCGAGAAAGCCAACCGGCAGCGAGCGGGCGAATCCCTTCTGGGCAATCTCATTTTTTACCGTCGGATTACGTTCCACGCGAGCGACGGTGACGATATTCATATACAGCGCGCTGAGCTCAGCCAGCGCGGGCAGAGCGGACTGCAGGCAAATAGTGGTGAGCTTGGGGTCGATGCCGACGGCCAGATAATCGGCCATGACTTCGAGGATATGGTGGCTGATTTTTTGCGGGTTGCTGCCGTTATCGGTGAGCCCTTGCAGGTCGGCGATCAGGATAAACTGCTGGTGGTCGTGTTGCAGCGCGACGCGCTGGCGCAGCGAGCCGACGTAGTGGCCAAGATGTAGTTGGCCGGTCGGGCGGTCGCCGGTGAGAATGGTTTGTGGATGGTTCATCAAGGACTCCTTATCAGACTGTTCAGCCGAAAGACGTCCTGAAAATAACAAAGCCGCCTTCCGGCGGCTTTGAAAATGGAAACGTGTATCGTGCCGCCTGTTATGCAGGCAGCCACCAACGACGGGGGTAGGTAACGATAACGTTTCTGTTCATCTTTTTATCCTGCCACGAAATCACGGCGAGGTAAACCCGCCTTGTATTACATGGTCGAGAAGACGTTCATGATCACGCCGCCGGAGATAATCAGCGCCATGGCGATAATGGCCGCCAGGTCCGGCTTCTGCTTATAGAGGATCATCGAGCAGATGGTGACGCCGACGATACCGAAGCCGCACCACAGCGAGTAGGCTACGCCCACCGGGATGGTGCTCATCGCGCGGGTGAGGGCGAAGTAGCACAGGCCGTAGGCGCAGACCACCAGCACTGAAGGCGCCAGCTTGCTGAAGCCGTTGGTCTTTTTGATCATCGAGGTGCCGGTGATTTCGGAGCCGATAGACAGCGCCAGCCATAAAAATCCGAGATTAAACATAGGGTATTCCTTTCCTGTTAGTTGGCGATTTTCTTATCCATGGAGGCGACTGGCGTGACGGGTGCAGCCTCTTCGCTCTCTTCGGAACCCATCTTCGAGAACAGGTTCATGATAACGATGCCGCTGGCGATCACCGCCATGCCGATGATGGCGGCGGTATCCGGGTGCTGGCCGTAGAATGCCATTCCCAGCGTCGAGACCACCAGGATGCCGGTACCGGACCAGGTGGCGTACGCCAGGCCTACCGGGATATCTTTCACCGCCCTTGAGAGCGAGTAATAGCAGGTGCAGTAGAGCGCAATCAGCAGGCCGAGCAGCAGCATTTTTGTGCTGCCTTCGCTGCTACCGAACATTTTTAACGTCGAGGTTGCTGAGGTTTCGGAGAGGATAACCAGCAGCATCCATAACCAGCATTTTGTTTTCGAAGACATCGTTAAGCTCCAGGTTCATAGTTGGGTAAGGTCATATCTTTCTGTTTTTTAAATAATCAATGGCCGCATCGGTCAGCTGCGCGTGCGGAGCCGCCGCCAGCGCCGGATTATTCACCACGTCTGTGACGGTGAGATAACGGCGCGGTTCGCTGCTGGCGGCGGCTGGCGCGGTGGGCGCGTCCAGCGTCGCCAGCAGCTCATTCATGGTGCCGAGGAAGACGCCGCAGGCTTCCAGACGAGCCAGCGTGGCTTGCAGATGCCCGGCATAGGCACTGTCGGCCTGAGCGCCGCGCAGTTGGTTGAGTTCGCTGAGCGGATCGCAGTGATAGCGCAGCGCCAGCACGGGAATACCCTTCAGCAGCGCCTCATGCGCGCAGCGGGCGAGCGGGCTGCTGAGCGTGCCGTTCAGCAGGTCTGAAGCCAGCGGATAATCGAGAAACGGCAGCAGTACCGCCCGCCACGGCGCTGACGGAAGGGCATCCTGCCAGGCCGAAGAGGGAATTATCTCGCCGACCTCCCGCCACGCGGCGGTGTCAGCGAGGCCATCCTCCAGCGCGAGGCGTAGCGGATGGCCGCTTCCCGCCAGGCGTTGGCGGATAGCCGCGCGATAGCCATCAGCGGCGGTCACCATCACCAGTACCGGCGGGCGCAGGCGCTGCAAAACACGCGCAACTAAACCTTCAATCTGTTCGTCGGTCATGGCGAGCCTCCGTTAGCCGATGAGCGTCACCTGCGCGCCGTTTTTCAACCCGGCGGCATTGGCTTCTTCGGTGTCAATGTGAAACTCCAGCGCGAAGTCATCGCGCACCCGCACCACCACTTCATCGAAAGTCAGCTGGCGCTCGCCGTTGCTGCGCACGCTGACCTTCTGGCCATTGCTAACGTTGAGTCGGCGCGCGTCCTGCGGCGACATATGAATATGGCGCCAGGCGCAGATCACCTGCGAATGGAGTTCAACGTGGCCAGCGGGCCCAATCAGCAGCGCGCTGCCGGCATTCTCCAGCTGGCCGGACTCACGAACTGGCGCCTTAATCCCGAGCGTGAAGCAGTCGGCGCGCGACACTTCCAGCTGCGATAGCGGGCGGGTTGGCCCCAGCACGCGGACGTTGGTCAGCGAGCCCTTCGGCCCGACAACGGTCACGCACTCCTGGGCGGCGAACTGCCCCGGCTGGCGCAGCGGTTTGAACGGCGTCAGGCTGTAGCCTTTGCCGAATAGCGCCTCGACGTCCTGTTGCGCGAGATGGACGTGGCGGTTGGAGATCCCCACCGGGATCGCCGGCGCCGTTGCGCTCAGGCGAACGGTGATTTTTTCGCGAAGCAAGGTGTCGATCATGACTTCTTCCCTTTCTTCAGCGCCGGATGCTTATCTTCCGCTTCGTTCGGGGCGGCAGGCGGAACGATGGGTTCCGGGGCGGCGATAACCACAGGCTCGGCCGCTTTTTTCGCAGGCGGCGGGTTGCCTTTGAGGTTGCTTAACGCTTCAACCACGCAGCGCTCCGGGCGGGCAACGACCAGCGACTTCACGGTGTGCTCGGCGCCAGCCACCGCCACTCCGCGCTCGATAGCGGTGTGGATGGCGCTGATTTCCCCTTCAAAGCAGACGCTTACCAGCCCGGAGCCTGGTTTGCGATAGCCAATGCAGGTCACTCCCGCAGCTTTACAGGCGGCGTCGACGGCCTGAATGGCGGCGACCCATCCTCGCGTTTCAATTACGCCTAAACTTTTCATGGTCGGCTCCTGTTAATGGCGGACTAAGCGAATATCAAAATCAAATTGCTGGAAGAAGGTTTCCAGCCGGTCCAGTTCGTCCGGTGAATAAGACGGGTCCTGGGTAATCGGGTAGGGCATATCCAGGCGTTCGTATTTTTTGCGCCCCAACTGGTGGTACGGCAGCATGTCGATGCGGCGGATATTCCCGCGCTTCGCCAGCTTCTGTACGTAATCAATCGCGCCGGTAATGGCGTCGAATGAGTCGTTGTAGCCGCGAATGAGCGGCATGCGCACAATCACATTGGCGCCGGAATCCACCAGCCATTCGAGATTGCGGCGGATCCCTTCGTTGCCGATGCCGAGCATCGCCTTGTGGTGTTCGCTGTTAATCTGCTTTATGTCGAACAAGAAGGTGTCGGTGACCGGCGCCAGCTTCTGGTAGTTGGCAAGCGGGGTGGTGCCCTGGGTTTCGACGGCGGTGTTAATCATCATTTTTTTGCATTCGCTAAATAAGGCGACGGCAAAATCGGTCTGCAGACTCATCTCGCCGCCGCCGATGGTCACGCCGCCGCCGGAGGAGATGTAGAAGTCGTAGTCCTGCATGATGATCTCCATCAGCTCGCTGACGGTGACGTCCTTGCCCATAATGTCCAGCGCGTTCTGGGTGCAAATCTCTTCGCATTTGCGACAGCCGATGCAGTCTTTGTTGCGGTCGACGAAGTGCTTCATTTCGCCGTTTTCTTCCGCCCGATAATGAATACCCGCCGGACAGACGCTGACGCAGTCGCCGCAGTTAATGCATTTGTCGTGCGAGAACATCACCTGGAACTGGCTGCTCAGCCCTTCCGGGTTGGCGCACCACGGGCAGCGAATGTTGCAGCCCTTAAAAAACACCAGCGTGCGAATGCCATCGCCGTCATAGATCGAATATTTCTGGATATTGAAAATTCGGCCCGTTAATTCTTGTTTTGCGATCACGCTTGCCTCCCGCTCCGTCCCGTTACGGGACGGAGAACTTCCGGTTATTTCTCAAATACAGCTCATTTAATTCTCTTTAAGAGAACTAGAACTTCTCAATCACCGTACGACTGATGATCTCGTCCTGGACCTCTTTGCACAGCTCAACGAAGTAGGCGCTGTAGCCGGCGACGCGAACGATCAGGTCGCGGTATTTCTCCGGCTCCTGCTGCGCCTTCTTCAGTACTTCGTTATCGACGTAGCTGAACTGCATCTGGCCGTTGCCGAGAATCGAGGCGGTACGCAGCAGGGTAATCAAGCCGTGGCGACCTTCCGGGGTATCCAGCAGCCCTTTGAGGAACTTGAAGTTGTGCACCATGCCGATGTTCATGGTTTCCACGTTCATCTTGCTGACCGACTTGATAATCGCCGTCGGGCCTTGTTTATCCGCGCCCTGAGTCGGGCTGATGCCGTCGGAGAGCGGCATCCACGCCAGGCGGCCGTTAGGCGTGGCGTTGGTCAGCTCGCCGATTGGCGTGTTGTTGGAGATAGACAGGGTGCCGTGGCTCAGGGTCGAGTAGAGCATTTTGTATTTACGGCACTCTTTCTCGGTCCATTCGGTAATATCCAGCGCGTACTGGTCGACGTAGTTATCGTCGTTACCGTATTTCGGCGCGTTCAGGCAGTCGCGGCGCAGCGCTTCGTAACCTTCAAAGTTGGCCAGCAGCGCATCGCGGATCTGCTCAAGGGTGTATTTCTTCTCTTCGAACACCAGCTTGCGGATCGCCGCCATCGAATCGACGTAGGTCGCTAAGCCGGAGAAAATCAGCCCCGGACCGTGGTTGACCATCGCGCCGCCTGCGGCGACATCTTTGCCGCTCTCCATGCAGCCTTCGACCAGCAGCGACATCAGCGGCTTCGGCGCCACATCGCGGTGGACGCGCTGGCTGATGACGGTGCCGATGGCCGACAGGCGCACGATGTGGGCGATCTGCTGTTTCACCGCCGCGTCGAAATCTTCGAAGGTGCGCAGGTCGCGCAGGTCGCCGGTATCCAGCCCCTGATAGCTATCGAACAGCACCATCCTCCCGCGGTTGAGCACGAATTCAATCGCGATAGGCCACTGGGTGTAGCCGGTGGAGGTCCACTGATAGATGCGCCCGGATTTTTGCGGCTCAACGCAGCCCATCAGGCAGTAATCGCGGGCGTCTTCAAAATCGAAGCCTTTGCGCAGCATCATCTTGATGTGGGAGTCATCGAAGTGGCAGGCCGGGAAGCCCATTCCCGCTTTCACCACGTCGACGATTTTTTCCATGTATTTCTGCGGCGACTGGTTGTGGATACGGCAGGCCAGCGACGGCTGGTAAACCTTCACGAAACGCACCGCGTCCATAATTAGATAGGTCAGATCGTTACAGGCATCGCCGCCGCTACGTTTCTGGCCGCCAACGGTGAGGTTGATAAACGGCTGATAACCCGCGAAATATTTCGCTCCCAGCTCACTCGACATCCACATCAGTTCAGCGCATTTGATGATGAATGCCTGCAGCAGCTCCAGCGCGGTCTCGTGGGTCAGACGGCCTTCGCGGATATCGGCTTCGAACATCGGGTAGCAGTACTGGTCGACGCGCCCCAGCGACAGCCCGGTCTGGTTTTCTTCGATTTCAAACAGCGATTCGACGGTCCAGATGCTCTGCAGCGCTTCCTGCAAGGTCTTCGGCGGATTGGCCGGCACGTTTTCGTTCACTTCGGCGATGGTCAATAGCTCGGCGCGGCGCTGGGCGTTTTGCTCTTTAGCCGCCAGTTCGCGGGCGTGGGCGGCGATGCGGCGGGCGTAGTTGACCACCCCTTCACAGGTTTCAATCGCCGCTTTGTAGTAGTAGATACGGTCAATATCTTCCGGGTTTTCCATGCTCAGGCTGGCCAGATGCGCCTCGGCATCGGCTTTAATGCCGTTCATCCCTTTAGTGAACAGCAGCACGTCGTAGCCCGGACAGGTATCGCCGCCGCCGTTAATCTGGTGATAGGAGAGGTCGCTGACGAAGGTCTCGCCGCTGAAGGCCCAGACGCCGGCCTCACGGTATTGCGCTTCGCAAATCTCATCCAGCGAACGGCCTTTCCAGAACGGGACGATCTCTTCGCGAATGGTTTTTTTATCCGCTTCGCTGATTTCAAACGGATCCTGCGGGCGGGTGCTCATGGTGTCGAGCTCATCGCGTACCCAGCGCCAGGCGATATCCGGCGAGAAGGCGCCCGCACGCGGCTTGCCGCACGGATGGCCGACGATCAGCTCATCGTCCTGAATCAGAATCGGCGCGGTTTCGCAGGCGTGGCGGAAAGCTTTGGCGCGCAGCAAAATGGTCGGCATGCCAGGGTTGGCTTTGACCACTTCGGTAAAGGCCAGCGCGCGATAGATAGAGACGCTCGGGCGTACCGTCAGGTAGTGGTTACGCAGGCGCTGCATACGCGGGGTTAAGCCTTCTATCGCCGGCGTGTCGGCGCAGGCCGCGAACGGCGCGTGGCTGACCTGTTGTGCGCCGCTAAACAGACGCACCGGCAGATTCAGCGCGCTGAGGTTGCGCTGGGCGCTGATAAACATCGCCGAGAGTTCGTTCACTTCGGCGTTGTCAAAAGAGGCGCCGTGCAGCATGGTGTCGAGCATCGGATAGCCGTCAATGGCGCAGGCGGCGCGGACTTCGCTCAGTTCCGCCAGCTTGAACCACAGGCACTCCACGATTTCATAGGCCTGCTGGTTATTCAGCGCGCCGCTGTTGATATCGCGCTGGAAGTAAGGCAGTAGCGCTTTATCCGCCCCTTGCGGGTTAACCGCATAGCTGCCGTTATCCAGCTGTAGCGCCAGCTGGAACAGATAGAACGCCTGGCAGGCTTCTTTGAAATTACGCGCCGGATGGGCCGGAACGTGGTGCAGAATGGCCGCGCTATCGAGCAGCTCGGCTTTGCGATAAGCATTGGTTTCCGCGGCCGCCAGCTGCTCGGCGCTGTTGGCCAGATTTTGCGCCAGCGCGAGCAGGGCGTCACAGGCGTAGATGGCGGCGCGGCAGCCGTTGACTTCATCCATACCGCTGCGGCTAACGGCGCTACCGAGGGCGCGGGTTTTCTCTTCCAACTGGTGCTTAATCGCCAGCACGCCTTTTTCGACGACCAGGTTGTAGTCCGGTGAATCGAGATCGCTGTTGAGGTTGAGGAACTGGAATACGGATGGCCGATGCGCGGCGCTTTCATCATGGAAAATCGCCCCGTGCGGTTTACGGGTCTGGTTACCGACGATCAGTTCGTCGGCGCTAATGGTCAGCGGCAGCTGGCGCATCAGTTCATAGAAACGGCGAGCCGGTTTGACGGCGGCGGGAATGCCTGCGATATCGCTATCCAGCGCGCTGAGGATCGCGGCGTGCTCGGTGCACAGGCTGCTTGCCTGTGAACGTAAACGGTCTGCCAGCACTTTGACGCGCGGCGTTAAGCTGTAGTGTGCCATGTAGTATTCTCCAGATGTTCTTTTTCCGCGGCTGATGACAACCCGGTTGTGGATACAGTGTCCGTATTCCTGCCGGGTGGCGGCTGACGCCTTACCCGGCCTACAAATAACTCAGCGATCACCCGGTTATCTGTTACCCGTAGGCCCGTGCAAGCGGAGCGCCGCCGGGCGATTCCAGGCAACCGGACCAGGCCCGGCGATAAAGCTCGGTTAACGCGTTAGCGTCCGGCGCGCGTGGGTTGGTTGGGGTACAGCTGTCGCGCAGCGCCTGGCCGACCATCTCCGGCAAACGGCGTTCGAATTCAGCCGCCTCAATGCCGGTGTCGCTAATGCCGGAGGGCATGCTCATCTCTTCTTTTAAAGCCTGAATGGCGACCAGCAGGCTGGCGACGCCCTGGCGCGGCGAGGCGGCTGGCAGATCCAGCAGATGCGCCAGACGGGCATATTTCGTTGCTGCAAGGGTGTCGCACTGGCCGTTGAAATCGGCGTTCCAGGCGACGACTTGCGCCATCAACAGGGCGTTGGCGCGGCCATGGGGTACGCGGAAGACGCCGCCGAGGGCGTGGGCCAGGCTGTGGGTTATCCCAAGCGAGGCGTTGGTGAAGGCCATCCCCGCCATGCAGGAGGCGTTATGCATCTTTTCACGCGCCTGCAGGTTGTCGCCGCTGCGCCAGCAGGTCGGCAGATAGCGAAATACCTGCTGCACCACTTTCTCCGCCAACGCGTCGGAAAAGTCGCTGGCGGCGCGGGAGACGTAGGCCTCAAGGGCGTGACACAGCACGTCCATGCCGGTGTCGGCGGTAATGGCCGGCGGCACCGAAGCCACCAGCGCCGGGTCAAGAATGGCGATATCCGGCAGCAGCGACGCATCCACCAGCACCAGCTTCTCCGCGTTGGCTTTCACCACCGAAAAGGCGGTGACTTCCGAGCCGGTACCGCTGGTGGTTGGGATAGCGACAAAGCATGGACGCGGGCGGTCAGTCTGCGGACGGGTTTGCGCCAGGGAGAAAATAACCGCTTTGGCGGCATCGATTACCGAACCGCCGCCGAGCGCGATAACCAGATCTGGATAGTGGTTATCCATTAACTTCATGCCGCGCACCACGGTGGCGATATCCGGATCCGCCACTACGTCGTCCCACATCTGCCAGGCGATCCCGCGCTGGCGCAACAGGGCGGTGACGCGCTCGGCGAGACCAAACTTCACCATCGCTTTATCGGTCACCAGCAGCACGCTGCGGGCGGAAAGTTCGTTCAGCACCGAGAGGGCGTTCTGACCGAAGCAAATCCGCGGTTTCAGTAAAAATTCACTCATTGGGCTACTCACTCCTGTTAGGCGTCCCGAAACACGTTCTCGACAATGGCGACCACCGACATCGCTTTGTAGCGCTCTTTATTGAGCGCGAAGTACTCTTCCGCCAGCACGATGTCGTGCATGCCGGCGCCGACGTTATCGACGGCAACCCAGGTCTGGTCTTTCATCGGCTGCTGTTTGTCATCTAAGCGGGTGATCAACAGCAGGTTGCTGCCGCGTAGCTCATCGCATTTTTGCGTGGCGACGACATGGCCGGTTACCTTTGCGAGAATCATCGTTTATCGCCTTATATCAGTGCGTTACTTAGCGAGGCGCTCCAGCACCTGGCGAATAACGCGTTCCACGTTTTGTTCGTTGATTTCACCTTCCATACTGGCGGCGCCTGCGCTGGCGAAACGGTCATCGCTGCCTGCAGTGCGCGCTGGCGCGGCGCTGGCCGGGACGTTGAAACGCACGTCATCAAGAATGCTGCGCTGCGGATCGCTCGCCGGAGTAACGATGGCCGGCTGGGGTTCAGGGCGGCTGCCCGGCGCGCGCAGCTCGTCAATCGAACGTACGCCAAAGCCGACTTTGCGGATATTGAGCAGGTTCATCGGGCCGACGTTGTCGGAGCTGGAGCCGCCGCCGACCGCGCCGCAGCCGAGAGTCAGCGCCGGAGAGATGTTGGTGGTCGCGCCGATACCGCCGAGCGCCGCCGGAGTATTAATCAGAATGCGGTTGACCGGTTTTTCGAGGCTGAACTGGCGGATGACGTCCTGATTACGGGTGTGGATCACCAGCGTATGGCCGAGTCCTTCGTTGGTCAGCAGCTCCACCACGCGGTGGCAGGCGGCTTTCCAGTCCTCTTCCACGTACAGGCCGAGTACCGGGCACAGTTTTTCCCGCGAGTAGGGGTTTTTCGGCGATACGGTGGTTTGCTCGGCGATCAGCACTTTAGTGCTGGCCGGTACGCAGAATCCCGCCATCTGGCTGAGGTATAGCGCGGTTTTGCCGACCACTTTCGGGTTGATGGTGCCGTTCGGGCGCAGCAGCAGCGCCGCCATTTTCGCCGCCTCATCTTCATTCATGAAGTAGACGCCCTGCGCTTCCAGCTCGCGGTGAACCTCGTCGTAAATGCAGCGTTCGACGATAATCGACTGCTCGGAGGCGCAGATCACGCCATTATCAAAGGTTTTACTGGTGACGATATCTTTCACCGCGTGGTGGATATCGGCGCTGCGTTCGATAAACGCCGGGCCGTTACCCGGGCCGCCGCTGATGGTCGGGGTGCCGGAAGCGTAGGCCGCCCGCACCATGCCTTCGCCGCCGGTGGCGAGGATCAGCGACACGTCTTTGCTGTGCATCAGTTCGGAGGTGGCTTCGAGCGTTAACTGGGTGATGCCGTCAACGCTGCCTGCCGGGGCGCCGGCCGCTTCTGCCGCGCGTTTGACGATTTCAATCGCCTTCCAGCTGCACTGACGCGCGCCTGGATGCGGGGAGAAGATAATGGCGTTACCGGCCTTGAGGGCGATCAGCGCTTTGTAGATAACCGTAGAGGTTGGGTTAGTTGAGGGGACCAGCGCGCAAATCACGCCGAGCGGCACGCCCACGTCCATCACTTTTTTTACCGGGTCGTCATGAATGATGCCAACGGTCTTCATATCTTTGATGGCGTCGTAGACGCGCAGCGAGGCGAAACGGTTTTTCAGCACTTTGTCCTGCCAGTTGCCAAAACCGGTCTCTTCCGCGGCCATTTTCGCCAGCGCTTCGGCGTGGTGCGCTGCTTCCTGGGCCACGTTTTTCACGATGGCGTCGATTTGCTGTTGCGAAAAGGTGGCCAGAATCGCCTGCGCCTTTTTGGCGTTGCGCACCAGTTCCCGCGCGTTCTGCCGGGATTGCAAATCGTTATCCAGTTCAATCATGAGTCTATCCTTCATCAGACGAAAAGAGTGGAGACGGGGCGCGCCCTGTCAGGTCATGCTTTGTGCTGCGCCGCGATTTTTTCGATGTCGTTATGTGGACGCGCAATGACGCGAGAACTGACGACTTCGCCGATGCGTTTCGCCGCTTCCACGCCGGAGTCGACCGCCGCGTTGACCGCGCCGACGTCGCCTTTCACCATTGCGGTGACGAGGCCGGAACCGACGTTTTCATAGCCGATAAGCTCGACGTTGGCGGCTTTACACATCGCGTCCGCGGCTTCAATGCAGGCCACCAGACCTTTGGTTTCGATAAGACCAAGCGCTTCTTTCATCAGGATTCTCCGTTAGTCCGCAATCTTGTAATGCGAGACGATTTTGTTGATGTCGTTATGCGGACGGGCGATAACCAGCGAGGTCACCACTTCGCCGATGCGCTGCGCCGATTCCACACCAGAATCCACCGCCGCTTTCACCGCGCCGACGTCGCCTTTCACCATCGCGGTGACCAGGCCGGAGCCGACGTTTTCATAGCCGATAAGCTCGACGTTGGCGGCTTTACACATCGCATCCGCCGCTTCAATGCAGGCCACCAGACCTTTGGTTTCAATCAGACCTAATGCATCACCCATTTGCGTTCTCCTGGCCTTCAGGCCTTGTGTTTAATGACGATTTTGTTGATGTCGTTATGCGGACGCGCGATGACCAGCGAGGTCACCACTTCGCCGATGCGCTGCGCCGATTCCACACCGGAATCCACCGCCGCTTTCACCGCGCCGACGTCGCCTTTCACCATCACGGTGACCAGGCCAGAGCCGACGTTTTCATAGCCGATCAGTTCGACGTTGGCGGCTTTACACATCGCGTCCGCTGCTTCAATACAGGCCACCAGACCTTTGGTTTCGATAAGCCCCAATGCATCACCCATCGTGATTTCCTCCAGAACAGGTTTTGTTATTCGGGAAAACCGTCCGCGTAACGGCATCAACACGCGGAAGCGGCGTTCGGGGTTCACTATAGGGAATGGGGAAAGAAGTGAAATTTAAATCCGTGGAGATGAATATTTTAGGTTTTTACTCTGTGATTTAGCCTTATTTAGCCTTCCATTTATCTTTTCGTTCTGTTTTATGCGTGTTGATTTTTATGATGATATGGCGCTTTTTTAGACTATTTATCGGCGAGAGGTGAATGTTAATAAGATGCTAATTACTTGCCAGCAGGCGGTAATATAGCCGCGTGATAATTGTGGGTATGCGCAAGTTTTGGCGTCGAAGCTAAATGCAAAACGTGCGCTTTTAGCATCGTGGAAAGAGGGGGCAATAATGGCGCGTGAGCGAGGGCGCATTTTCCTCGCGGCGGTTCAGGGGGGACGGGTTAGTTAAGCGTGCTGCCGGACTTCAGCGTGCAGATGTAGAGCGGCGAGTTGATAGAACTCAGCAGGATAGCTTTGTCGTTAAGCTTCTGCGCGTTGAGGAACAGGCCATCGTGGCTGTCGGACATCTCGCGCATGAAGTAGTCGAAGATGACATTCGGCGATTCGTCGATGGATGAGGCGCTGGATTCCCATTTTTTAATTCGGTAGTGGCGTTCGGTTGCCGAGATGCGTTGGCTGGTGTAGCTGAATTTGACGTAGCGCTGCAGGTAGAGCCAGCCGGCGGCGGAATCGGTATAGCCTTCCACCACCATCGAACCGTTGCCGTTGGCGGCAAAATTAAAATGAATATTGCCGTTCACATTCTCTTTTTCCATGTTTTCAAAACGCATGATCGCTTTGGTGGAACAGCTCATCACGCCGTCGTTGGCATCCGGCAGCAGGCGCCAGGCGCTAAAACCGGCGGCGGCGATAAACGCCAGGGCGGAAAGGGCGAAAAAGGGGCGGGGCGCGAGTCTCATTGCGGCTTCCAGGAGTAGTAAAAGTAGTTATCGCAATAGCTAAATGGGTTGTCTTCGTGCATCGCGCAGTGGGCGAGAAATACCCGGCCCAGGCCGTTAGTCTCCAGCCGGTCGCCGTAGAAGAAAACGAAACGCTCCCCCGGCTTGCAGCTGAGCTTCAGCCGCTGACGCACCTCATCAAAATTCTTACCGTAGGCCGTGGCGGAAACCGAACGCAGCATTTCATCGCTGGCCAGCAGTTCGCACTGGCTGTGGCTCATCAGCGTCAGATTGATTGGCCGGGCGACGTGGGTGCCGGCGAGACTAAATGCCACCAGCAGCAGGGCGATGAGCAGCAGACAGCCGCCGGCCAGATACCAGCACATACCGCGCGCATGTAGAGATGCGGTGGGCGGCGTTGGCGCCGCAGCGGGGGCGGCTTCATCAGGCGTAGCGCATGTGAGAACGGCATCGGCGGGCGTCGGCTCGGCGTCGAGCAGTTCGATGCTGAGATCCTGATTCAGCTGCAACATGCCGCGCGACACGGTGACAATAATGTTATCGATATCGTAGTGGCGGAAGGTTTTGCGCAGCATGCTCAGGTATTGATTGAGATTGCTGTTGGATGAGGTTAAACCGTTATCGTCCCAGACCTTTTTCAACACTTCATCGCGACTGACAACGCCGGTATGGCGAAGAAAAAAATAGAGCAGCGCGTTGGCGGTAATGGATAGCTGGCTATCCGGCTCATTGCCGCCCGGTAATGTTAGGGTGCCGTCCGTTGCGTCATAAATGAGACGGGCATTGATGTTGTAGCGCATCGCGGCCTCACTCTACTCGCTTCACGCGGGAAGCGTCATTTTTGTCAGATCGTTTACCAGCGCCTGGCGGTGTTCGCTGCTCATGGTGCGCCCTTCGGTCAGTTCCGATAACCAGATGCCGTCGGCGGCATAGCGCACCAGCGTGCCGGTCGGGCCGTTATCAAGCGCATCGCCCTGCGCCAGATGATCCAGCATCCAGTCGCGCCAGCATTTTCGCAGCACCGGTTCGTCGGGCATTGCCAGCGACAGCACCATCAGTTGCCGGCTTTCGTGGGTATCCGTCAGCTCCGGGTTGGACAGATAGCGCAAATAGGCGCGGGTAAAGCGGCCGTAAGCGATGTTATCGGCGGCCATCAGCTCGCTAATCGCCTTTTCCATAATTGCCAATAGCCGGGCGAACAGAGCGAAAATCAGCGCCTGTTTATTGGGAAAGTGGTGCATGAGCCCGCCTTTGCTGACGCCAGCCTCGCGGGCGACGGCGTTCAGCGACAGGGCGGCGATACCGTCCCGGCCGGCAATCATCGCTGCGGATTCAAGCAGTTGACGATGCAGACGGACGGGGTCTTTTTTACGATGCTGGGCTTCCATGTTCATGGCCCGAATCATACCGACCAGACGGTATGATTATTCTTGATCGCTATCAATATGAGAGGGCGCTTCGGACGGCGGGATGTCGTTATTGCGTGGAGGCTCACAGATTGACAGTGACCTTCAGCAGATCAGGAAGTTAGCGCGTGCGGTAATAGTGGTCTACACCGCACGCGCGGGGGGATTAATCGACCAGTTCCTTGACGATGTTCATCAGAGCATGGACATCTTGCGGTCGGGTATTACCGCTTTGCGGATCGATAATCGAGCTGTAAACATGCGGCATGACCTGCGCGACGCCGGCCTGCAGGCAAGTTTGCAGAATCAGCGCAAAGTTATCGAGATCGATACCGCCGGTGGGCTCAATCAATGTCATGCCATTCTCTGCCGCGCTTTGGGCCAGCGCTTTTAGCTCCGCCAGCGACTTTTCGCCGCCCATCGGGAAAAATTTAGCCGCATGCGCGCCCATATCCTGCATCATTCTGACCGCCGCATCGCAGGAGACTTGTGCAGGGGTGCCGTGGGCGCTGCGCACGCCGGTGGAAATGAGCACTTCGCCGGGCGTGCTGCTGGGGCTGACCAGTGCGTTGATTCGGGTCTGCTGACCACCGGTTGCCGCCAGCGCCCCGGCGGCAAACCCGCTGCCGGTGAAGGTCTGGTTGACGTGGGCGGGGTGGAGCTGCGCCGCAATCATTGCCGCTTTGTAAAACTGTGCCGGATCGCCGGCGCCGAGACCGACGGAAATAGAAGGCACTTCCGCCATCCAGCGGCGCACTTCTGCAACGCCTTGTTCGACGCTGGTAAATTGCGCCGAGAGTACGCCAATCACCGCGTGCCCTTCAGCGGCGTCATAGATTTCCCGGGCGTTGGCGATGTCCTTCGCCAGCACGTTAATCGCCACCCGCTGGCGATAAAAGTTAATCCGCTGCATGCTGCGTAATCTCCTGTAAGCGCGCGACGATGAGCGACATTTCTCCTTCGCCGACGGTGCGAGGGTCAAGGCTAAAATGGCCCTCATGCAGATAGTAGCGGCGGGCGTAAATGGCGATATCGCCGCCGCGTAGCTGGGCTTCAACCTCATGGGCGCTGAGTCCCAGTTCATTGGCGTCGACGCTGACACGAATGCGCCAGATGGCGCGCCCGGCCTCATCCTGCTCGATATCGGCGCGCAGGCCGGGTAGCGCGGAGATCGCCTCGGCGAATGGACGCAGCGCGGCGGCGTCGGGCGCCGGTGCCGCCGTCCGGTAACGGTCCAGCGCGTAAACGAGACCGACCATATTCTCTTTGCCGATTTTCATCGCCCGCGCGATGCCGTAATGCTGGGCTTTACAGGCGGCGATCCAGTTACGCTTGCCACTAATAAAGCCTGAGGTTGGGGCGTTAAAGGCTTTTGCTCCGCTGTAGATAACCATGTCCGCGCCGCTGGCAACCCACTGGCGCAAGTCTTCTTCGGCGGCGGCATCGACGATCAGCGGCAGATTATGCTGGCGGGCGACCTGCACGAAATCGTCAATACCGAGCATCCCTTTTTGCACGCAATGGTGGGATTTCACATACAGTAGCGCCGCCGTGCGTGCGTTCACCGCGCTCTCCAGCTGCCAGCGTGCCGCCAGATTGCTGGAGCCGACTTCGACAATACGCCCGCCACCGAGGCGGATAGCGCTGGTGATTGGCGCGCCGTAATCGACATTATGCCCGCGCAGTATCACTATCTCGTTCGGCCACTGGCTGCTGTCCGGCATCTGCGCCACCTTTTCCGGCTCGCCGCGGGTGATCGCCGCCGCGACGGCGATGGCGATACCGGCAGAGGCGCAGGAGGTGATATAGCTGTCTTCCGCGCCGGTGTGGGCGGAAACCAGTTCGCCCGCGCGGTCGGTTAATTTATCGATTTCGACGAAGGCTCCCGCCGCCTGCGCGGTGGCCTGCATCACTTGCGGGTCGACGGCGGACACGCCGAGGATGGTCATTTTGCCGCAGGCGTTAATCACCCGTTTTAAGCCCAGTTGCTGGTAGATGTTGCTGTTCATGATTTACAGCACTCCCAACAGCGAGCAGACGATGCTGATAGCAACGATTGACAGTAAAATGGTGGTGTAGCGCGGCCCTTTTTTCAGTAAGTAGAAATAGATAGCGAACACCGCAGCCAGCGGCAGCAGGCCGGGGGCAATCGAGTCGAGGATCTGCTGGACCACCACTTCCGAGCCTTTAAGCGCGCTGATTTTCAGCGGGGTGGTGATTTTGACGTAGCTTGCCGACAGCGCGCCCATCATGATGAGACCCAGCACGTTGGCGCCGTAAATCAATTCTTTAATTCGCCCCCCTTGCAGCAGGCCGATAATGGAGTCACGGCCCAGGGTGTAGCCTTTATGCACCAGTCCGTAGCTTATCGCCATGGTGATCGCCGGGTAGAGGATCAGCGGGGCGATCCCGCCGAACGCGCTGCCGCTGGCGGCGAAGGGGATGAAAATGGCAATCAGCAACGGCATCACCGCGGCCCAGATGATCGAGTCGCCCATCCCGGCCAGCGGCCCCATCAGGCCGGTTTTGATCCCGGTGATTGAAGCATCGCTGATCGGCTCGCCGCGGGTTTTCTGCTCTTCCATGGCGATGGAGATACCCTGGATAACCGAGCCGAAAGTTTGCTCCGAGTTAAAGAAGTTCAGGTGGCGTTTGAGCGCCTCGGCCTGCTCCTCTTTTTCCGGGTACAGCTTTTTGATAATGGGCGTCATTGAGGCGCAGAAAATCAGGCTCTGCAGACGTTCGTAGGAGCTGGATACTTCCGCCCCCAGCCAGTAAATCAGCCAGGCCTTGGTGATATCGGCTTTGCTCAGCGCCTGGGTTTCGCGGGCGCGTTCAACCAGTTCATGTTCCATTACATCGCTACTCATCATGCAGCTCCTTCATTTTTGGCCAGGCCTTTAATCAGGAAGGCGACGCAGGTGCCGAAAATCGCCATCGCCATGATGTCCACCTTCAGGTAGAGCACCGCGAAAAATCCGCCGATAAACCACGGCAGCAGGCTCTTTTTGCCGATCACCATGATGGTGATGGCAAAGCCCAGCGCTGGCAGGATACCGCCCATAATTTCAAACGAGTGGGTCAGCCAGTGCGGCATCAGTTTGAGGAATTTTTCCACTACGCTTTGGCCAAAGTAGTTGGCGGCGAAGACCACCGGGAAGCGCAGCACCAGCCCCAGCAGCGCCGGATAGATAAAGGCGCAGCGCATGATGCCCGCCATGTTGGCGCTTTCGGCGTGTTTGTCGGCCATATGCACCCACGCGGCGTTGAGCGTGCGGCGCAGCTGATCGAGGAATACCCCGATGACGCCAAACGGGATCGCCAGCGCGATCGCCAGGTTGGGCTCCATCCCGGCCTTCACGGCGATCGGAATGGCGATACAGGCGGCCAGCGCCGGGTCCGACGGCACGTTGCCGCCCGGTGTGGAGGTGACCCCAAGATAGACCAGCTGCATGCCTGCGCCGATGATCATCGCGGTTTTCATATCGCCCAGCAGCAGTCCGACGAATACGGCGATCACTACGGGCTGCAGCAACATGGCGGAGAAGGTATAGCCTAAACGTAATCGGGCGAACCAGTAATACAACCCCATCAGGCTCGCAAAAAGTAAGGTATCCATAGTTTTTTACCTTTTTATCAACTGGTTAGAATTTTTTCAGGATGTCGTCCAGTGACTGTGGTTTATCTTCCGGGATGGTCTGAAAGAACACCTGAATGCCGCTATCCTTCAGAGCGCCGAGGATGCCGACATCTTTTTCATCAAGGGTGATGTTCTGGAACACGGCCTTGCGGTTCGGCCCGCCGCCCAGCCCGCCAACCTGAATCGTCTGCACGTCAAAGCCCAACTGGACGGCTTCCTGAACGGCTGACAGCGACGGGAATAGCACCAGCACATTGCCATCGCCGAGCTGATTCTCTTTCCAGGCGGCGGCGAAGCTGGCGTTGCCGTAACAGTCGACTTTGATGTTCGGCGGCGCGGCCATTAAATAGATATTTTTCATAAACGGATCGGCATCCAGCTCGTCGCTGACCACGGCGATACGATTGGCCTGCGACTGGCCGACCCATTTGGTGACGACCTGACCGTGGATCAGACGGCTATCGATACGACATAAAACGATTTTTGCCATGATGGGCTCCTTAAGAGGTTAACTGGTTCACGTGGGCGACAACGTCGCGGCAGCTGCTGCGTCCTGCTTCGACCAGCGCATTAACGCAGCCGGTGAGCGGGCCCTGCTCGCGCAGATCCAACGCCTCCAGCAGCAGCGAGGCGTTGAGCCCGCAGACGACGGCGATGGGGTAATCCGCGCTCAAGCGCGCGGCGACGTTGGAGGTAGTGCCGCCGAGAAAATCGGTCAAAATCAGCGAGCCTGCCGGCATCGCCTGCACGGCCGCTTCGACGCGCTGATAAAACTCGCCGAGGGTATCGACCGGCATAAGCGCGATTTCGCTGACGCCGGCGATTTCGCCGGTCACCATGCGCAGACTGTCGCAAAGTTGCGTGCCCCAGCCGCCGTGCGTCAGCAGCAGAATTTGGGGTAACTGGGTGGTAGGTTCAGTGGATGACAAAGTGGCCTCCTGGCGCCGAATCGTTGACGCACTAATAAGAGCAAAGCGCGTGCCACAATTTGTGTCATCTACCGAAGAGGAAAAGGCTGGCGGGCCGCAAAGCCGCGCCAGAACAGGCGTTAACTAAATAATAATTCGTAGATATAAATGTACTCGGCATCGGATAAACGGATGGCGTAGGCCTCCTCAACCGGATGGAAAGCCGATTTAATGACACTAAATGCCTGAGCGTCCATATCCGGCCGCGTTTCCAGCGCCATCTGTAACGGTTTCCGGTTAATCACGATACGCTCGACCATACAGCAGCAGTGGATCAGAAAGCGTAGTGTCACCTGGCGGTTAGGCGCGATGGCCAGCGTGTTCCTGAGCTGGTTCAGGATCCCTTCCATTTCTTTTAATATGCGCTGCGGATTGAGCACCGAAATATGGTTGATAATGCTTTCCATGGTCAGGGCGCTGATAAACCGTGAAGCGCTGCGCTCCATCTCCAGACGGCGCTCGCTGCTGGATAAATCCGGGGTCAGCAGGCTGAGCACCAGCTCCGGCCCCTGCTCGGAAAACAGCTCCTCCAGCGAGATAAACGGGATATCGGGCAGCCCCGGCTGGAATGTCCCGACAATACCCGCCAGCCGTTCATGCGCCCTGATTGCCTGCTGTAGGCGCTCCGGGCTGCGAACTTCGTTGTAATCGAGGATAACCATCCGGGTATCCTGCGACATCAGCTCGCCAAAGCTCTCCTCCAGCACCTTTTTGATTTTTTCCGCCGTGCCCATGCCGGTAATGCAGGAGATAACCAGCACCTTGCCGGCGTTCTCCTGCTGCGGCGTGCACAGCTGGCTAGCGATGCCTTTTTCCTGCATCAGATTGACCAACCGCGGCAGGTCGCCGGTTTCGTAGCTGAGATCGAGACCGATCTCCAGCAGGCTGGTCAGGGTGATATTCGGCATCAGCAGGACATCGATCTGGAACAGTTTGCTGATGGTGCTGCCGAAATGGACCAGCGATCCGATGTCGACCATCAGGATCAGCCGCTGCCAGCCTTTGCTGTGGATCAACTGGATCAGTTTTTCCAGCGTATCGTGCACCGATTGTTCAAACGGCATGTCGATGGCGCTGAACAGTTCGCGTTCCAGCACCCGATTGACGTACTGCGCCATGCTGGTGGCCGTGGTGGCGCCATGAGCAATGAGGATCGCCCCGCAGTCAGGGCTGGCGGTGATGCGCTGGCGGTAATGGCGGCACTCTTTGAGGAACAGGCACAGCCAGACCACTTCGGTGGCCGGACACTGGATATGCAGCAGATCGTTGATCTTCTTGCACAACAGAGTGGCGTTATCGTATTCATCTTTGCAGCGATCGAGGATCAGGCTCGAAGAGTATAACTGCGGGATCAGGCCGCGTTGTACGTAGCTGATGAGAGCGAGAAAGTGTTTACGCAGCGGGTTGACCAGGTTTTCCGGCAGGGCGAAGCCGAGTACCTGCTCAACGTAGCCGATAAGCAGGGTCACGCGCTCCTCAATCCGATCGCCATAGCGTGGCGCGTGGCTGGCGCTATCGCGGCTGTAGAGGCCATATTCAAAAATCGAGCTGAGCTTATTTTTAAGAATCGCCAGCGTCTCGGCGGGCGGCACGTTGCTATTGCGCAGGTTAACGTATTCGCGGGTCAGGAAGCTGTAGAACAGATCGCTCTCCTCGACGCTGTCATCGGCCGCCGAACTTTTCAGCTGCGGAAGAGTTCGGGCATCGATGTTCAGCAGGGGACGGCCGTTAAACAGCGCATCGACCAGCTGTCGTTGCTCCGGCGTGGCATTGATCGGGCCGTCCGCCAGTTTGCTGTCCAGCAGCAGTA
Source organism: Klebsiella sp. K-3 (assembly GCF_051207495.1). Classification (NCBI taxonomy): domain Bacteria; kingdom Pseudomonadati; phylum Pseudomonadota; class Gammaproteobacteria; order Enterobacterales; family Enterobacteriaceae; genus Klebsiella; species Klebsiella sp. K-3. The sequence goes on from NZ_JBPNXF010000005.1 coordinate 29,005, forward strand.
TCTCGTTATTAGCCGCCATTCCCAACGCCCATGCCTGGGCGCACAAGAACTGGATGTCGCTTTTAAGCTGGCCGATGTTGCCTTCCAGCGGCTTGTTCAGCAGCCACAGCAGCAAGGTTTTATCGATACTCACCGTGCGCTCGATTTTGCGACTTTCGCGTTGTAAAAAACCGATGATCAGTTCGATCTGCTCTTCAACTGAACGCTGGCGGATGCCGGGTAAATCGATAGCGACCTGAATACGCCGCTGAAAGGTACGTAATAGCGATGAGCTGACGGGCTCGGTGGTGGCGCAGATCAGACGTACGGCGATATTGCGCGCCGGGCCGCTGGCGCCGAGCGGGCGATATTCGCCTTTATCCAACAGCGAAAAGAGCTTTTCCTGCCCTTCATAGGGCAGGCGATGCACTTCATCCAGCAGCAGATAGCCGCCGTCGGCCTGTTCGATCAGCCCGCTTTTGTTTTCCGTCGCCCCGGTAAAGGCGCCCTGACGGTGGCCAAAGAGATGCGATGACAGCAGCTCCGGGTTGTTGGCGTATTCCGCGCAGTTGAAGTAGACCAGCGGCGGCCGTTTTTCACCGGCATGCTCGCAGGCGTAGCGGTGCATCAGCTCGGCAAAAAAGGTTTTACCCACGCCGGAGGGACCGGTCAGCAGGACGTGCAGCCCGTGGGGATACAATACCGCGGCTTTCCCTTTTTCCACGGCATCGTGCAGGCTGCGATCGTGGCCGATCAGCATGGCGAACGGGTCGACAGCCTCATTGTTATCTTGCGGCTGCGGCAGGAGATCGGCGAGAGTCGCCGGCTCGCGTTCGCTTTCCGTCAGCGTATGGTCGAGCAGCGTTTCCGTCGTCCGGCGATGTAAAAAGAATACCGGGCGGCCGCGCGTTTTAATCACCAGCCCGTCGCTCCATAGCTGATTGAGATCTTTACTCACCGAGTTGCGCGCCAGCCCGAGGTTAAAGCCGATTTGCTCTGCGGTGAAGGCGTTCGAGCCCCTGGCTAAATCCTCCAGCGTCACGGCCTGGCTCAGCCTCTCCAGCTCCCGCAGTACTATCTCAATACGTCTCATCTCGTTACCGGGTTGTTCAATGTCGATAGTTGAGAACATACACTATTACGCGGCGTCAGAAAGAGACCAGGGGCGAAGTTGGCGGCCTTAACGATATCTACAGGGTGTCCTTTCGCTGCCACAATGGTGGTTTAAGGTGGGATTGGGTATGGTTAGCGCATCTCACCGGAGGAACAGATATGTTGAGCGGATTGAATCATCTGACCCTGGCGGTCAGCCAGCTGGCGCCGAGCGTGGCGTTTTATCATCAGCTACTCGGCATGACGCTGCACGCGCGCTGGGATAGCGGCGCGTATCTTTCCTGCGGCGATCTGTGGCTGTGCCTGTCGCTGGATCCGCAGCGGCGCGTCACTCCGCCGGAGGAGAGCGACTACACCCATTATGCGTTTAGCATCAGCGAGGCGGATTTCGCCAGCTTTGCCGCCCGTCTTGAGGTCGCTGGCGTAGCGGTATGGAAGCTAAACCGTAGCGAAGGCGAATCGCACTATTTCCTCGACCCCGACGGCCACAAGCTGGAATTGCACGTCGGCAGCCTCGCCCAACGCCTGGCCGTCTGCCGCGAGCAGCCGTATAAGGGGATGGTGTTTTTTGGCGAGTGATAGAGAGGCTCCTGGAGGCGGCGCTTGCCGCGCCTTTTCCGGGCTACCGGCCCGCAAACGGCTGTGAACCAGTAGCCCCGCTAAGCGCAGCGCTAGCGGGGAAATACTCAGGGGCGTCGGGCCCACAAATAGCGGCGAGCCCGACGCCCGGTGGTGTTTACCCTTCCAGATTCAGCTCCACGTTGCGCTTAAGCGCCAGACGCATAATGGCGTAATACACCACGCCGACGGCCAGCCAGCTCAGGCCGAGCACTTTGGCTTCAACATCCATCTCATAAATGACAAAGCCGATAATGCACAGCCCAATCACCGGGAAGAGCAGGTGCATCACCAGATTGCGCGACTTTTGGCGAATCAGATAGTGGTTGATCACCGCCACGTGCAGCACCAGGAAGCCCATCAGCGCGCCGAAGTTCACCAGCCGACTGAGGTTGTCGATATCTCCGTAGAACCAGAGACCGGAAACCAGTGAAATCAGCGCGACAAATAAGGTACTGACATACGGGGTTTTCAGGCGCGGATGCACCTTCGCCAGCAGCTGCGGGAGCTGCTTATCGCGGGCCATCGCAAACAAGATGCGTGAAACCGCCGCCTGAGCAACCAGCGCGTTGGCGATCCCCCAGGAAATCACCGTGGACCACATGGTGACGTATTTCAGCCATTGGCCGCCGGCCAGATTGGCGGTGTCGTAGAACGCGGTATCGAGGCTGCCAAATTTCATACCCTGCGCCAGATCCGCGGCAATCCAGGTCTGGACAATGAACAGCGTACCCACCAGCATCAGGGTGCCTAACGAGGCCTTGCCGACGGTATCGACGCCGCCTTTGGTTTCTTCCGACAGCGTCGATATACCATCGAAGCCGAGGAAAGAGAGTACGGCAATCGAGACTGCGCCCATCACCAGCGGCAGACTGAATTTATCGGCATTATACAAGGGATCGAGCGTCAGGTGGCCTGCCCCGGCTCCGGAATAAAGTGCAATCAATCCCAGCACCACAAAAATCGCGAGGACCACGATTTCAGCAACCAAAATGCTATTATTCGCTCGCGCGGTAAAGGTAATGCCGCGTAAGTTAATCAGGCTGTTAATCGCGATAAAGCCGATAATCCAGACCCAGCCCGGAACGCCCGGCAGCATCGGCCCCAGCGCCGCCGCGCTGACGATATACAGCAGCGATGGCACCAGAATGTAGTCCAGCAATATCAGCCAGCCGGCAAAAAAACCGACGATAGGGTGTATTCCGCGCTGAGCGTAAGCGTATACCGAACCGGAAACCGGGAATGCGCGCGACATCGACCAGTAACTCATGGCGGTGAAAAACATTGCCACCATGCCGATCAGATAAGCCAGCGCCACCATGCCCTGCGCGCCATCCCAGACGTAGCCGAAGACACCGAAAGGAGCGATGGGTACCATAAAAATCATGCCGTAAACCAGCAGATCGCGGAAGGTCAGCGCTCGATGGAGCTCCTGTTTATAGCCGAACTGTTCAACGCTCATGCTTGCCCCCATCAATCGACAGAGAAAGCTGTTCGGCGACTGTTTTCGGCAGCGCGTAGCGGCAGGTTTTCAGCGGATCAACGACCTGGCAAATTTGTAGATCTCCGGCGATGCTCAGTACGTTGATCGCCTCAGCCAGCGTTAATGCGGTATTGTCGGCAATGAAATGGGCCATATTACGTGCCGCAAGGGCTGCCGCATCGTCTAGGGTAACGGCGGAGGCGAGGGTGAAAATCGTTTCGTTGTTTTCCAGCATCGGTAAGGGGAGCTGACGGTTTTTAACAACGGTTAACTCAACGAGGACTTCGCCCGGCACTTCCAGACCGCAGACAGACACTTCGCCATCCCCCATCGCGGCGTGCAAATCGCCCAGCCCGAATAGCGCGCCGGGCACGTTGACCGGCAACCACAGCGTGCTGCCGGCGGCGATCATTTTGCAGTCCATATTGCCGCCGTGACTATCCGGCGTGCCGCAGGAAATGGGTTCTCCTGCTGGAGCAACGCCAATGACGCCGATCATCGGCTTCAATGGCACGCGCACGTTCCCCGGGAGGACCGCATGATCCTCGACGATTGGGACGATGGTGACCGTGGGCTCATGCAGTTCATCGCCAATGACGCCGAGCTGCGGCGCGGTCACCATCACCGCCTGTTGAGCCGTCAGGGTGATGCGTTTGATGCTGACTTTTAAGCAATCGCCAGGCTCTGCGCCTTCAATAAAGACGGGGCCGGTCGCCGGGTTAATGCGCTGCCAGTCCAGTTCATTAAAGACGGCATCGGCTGAGGTGATTTGATCGGAGAAGCAGTCGCAGGTTTCAAAAGTGACTTCGCTACCGCTGGCTACCGTGGCGACGGGGGCGTTGTCGCGCGACATCGCATAGACTACCTGATCGCGGGTTATTTTCATGATGTTTTCCAAATGATGTTGTTATGTTTTTTATAATTAGCGTTTCCCGGTGGGGAATTTTGACTTTATAGGCATTATTTTATTAAGACAACCAGGCGCACTGCTACCTCATAATTTATAAATCAAAATATTAATATAATTACCCAGCAGATATTATTGTTCTTAATTTTATAACACAGGTTTTTTTCTATATATAAATCTGGGTTTTTGCTTTTTTTTGAAAATTATATTTCATACGATTGCTCAATTTTTAGCGGATTAATCCGCTGGGGCGCTTATATCTTTTAGGGGGCAGTGAGCGGGTAGAAAGAAGCAGAGAACCGCTAAATGTGATCCCACCGACGTTTTTGCCCGCGGTAGGGGTGATAGCGGGACGTTTTACTATACTTCGAGGGCATTACTCTCCCGGCGACTTTCCTATGTTATTGAAAATAATAAATAACAAAGACAGCGCCCTACAGAATAAGGACCTCAACATGAAGCGAATGAAAAACTTCGTTGCCTCCTGTCTGTTGACCGCGCTGGTTGTCCCGAGCGTCGTGCTGGCAGAGGAGCCGACTACCGCGCCGTTGGCCACCGGGATGGTGAGTGCGGGAACGGCGGAAGCGCAGGTGGTGGAAGCGGTTCGCCACGGGGACATTCTGACCGTCAAGGTGCGCTTTAAGGGCCTCACCGATAACCTGACCGGGCAATCCCTGTATACCGGAATTGATAAAGACGCTCTCGCCAAATCTTTCTATCTGCTGGTGGGTAATAAGAAATACCTGCTGCTGACCGATTCCAATGGCGTCCCGTTGGCTCCGAATAGTGTGATGTTTAGCTCACGCGCCGGCGTGCCGTACGTTGGGTCGTGGTACGGTAGCTTCCCGGCGCCGCCAAAGGATGTCAAAGAAGTCTACCTGACTATTGAAAACGTTGAGCCGCTCGGGCCCATCGCCATTACGGATCGTTAAGCAATGAGCGGCCTGTACAAACTCCTGTTCATCGGCGGCCTGGCGCTGTGCTCCCCCGCAGGGGCGGAAGAGTCGCCGGCGCATGCGCCGCCGACGATCCTCGATCTGCAAGCGACAACCCTCGATCTGGTAGGTTTCCCCGCGGATACCGGCGGCGCGGTGCTGGATTTGCAGAGTAAGGCGGCGGATCTGGCGAAGCAGTCGGCGGATATCTCTTTCCGCGACGATAAAGACGCGGTGACGCTGTCGATGCGCAGCGACGTGCTCTTCGCTTTTGATAGCGATGCGATTGCCAAAAAAGCCGAACCGACGCTGAAAAAGGTCGCACAACTGATCGCCGACGATCCTGCCGGCGTGGTGACGATCGAAGGACATACCGATTCAGTGGGCAGCGATAAGTACAATCTCGACCTGTCGCAACGTCGCGCCCGCGCGGTCGGCAAATGGCTGATCGCCCACGGGGTGGAGCCATCACGCCTGCGCGAGCAGGGCAAAGGCGAAAGTCAGCCGGTGGCGAGTAACGATAACGACGCCGGGCGCGCGAAAAATCGTCGCGTCGATTTTATCTTGCCGAAGAAGAAAGAGTGAGCCGCCGTCGCACATGGATAATTCCGGTACGGCCTCTTACTCCATCGCCACCTTCACCGCTTCCCCCAGCTTGACCATCACCTCTTTATGCTTCTCAATCGGCGGCAGGGCGCAGTTGATCCTTAAGCAGTTGCGATATTTCCCGGATGCCGAAAACAGCGAGCCCGGCGCGACCTGGATCTTCAGGCGACACAGCTGCTTGGCGACGCAGACCATATCCACCTGCTCCGGTAGCTCGACCCACAGCATAAAGCCGCCTTTCGGCCGGGTAACGCAGATGCCGCAGGGGAAAAACTCCCGCAGCCAGCAGGTATAGATCTCCATATTACGCTGATAGATCTGCCGCATCCGCCGCACGTGGCGGTGGTAATGGCCTTCGCGAATAAAGTTACAGGCCGCCAGTTGGGTTGAAGGGACGTTAGTGCCGCTGGCGGCGTACTTCATCTGCAGCAGACGATCGTAGTAGCGACCGGGGGCAATCCAGCCGATGCGCAGGCCGGGGGCGATGGTCTTGGTAAACGAGCTGCAAAGTATCACCCGACCGTCGATATCCCATGAATGAATCGTGCGCGGGCGCGGGTATTCGGTCGCCAGCTCGCCGTAAATGTCATCTTCGAAAATCACGATATCATGGCGCTGGGCGAGGGACAGCACCGCGCGTTTGCGCGCGTCAGGCATGATGTATCCCAGCGGATTGTTGCAGTTAGGCACCAGGATCACCCCTTTGATTGGCCACTGATCCAGCGCCAGCTCTAAGGCCTCGATGCTGATCCCGGATTCCGGATCGGTTGGGATCTCAATGGCTTTCAGCCCCAGGCCGCGTAGTATCTGCATGGTGCCGTAGTAGCAGGGGGATTCGACGGCGACGATATCGCCGGGATGACACACCGACAGCAGCGCCAGCGATAGTGCGCTGTGGCAGCCGCTGGTGATCAGTAGATCGTCGGCGGTGACGACCGATCCGCCGTCGAGCATCAGGCGGGCGATCTGTTCGCGTAGTTCGCGACGCCCGGCCAGTTCGTCGTAGTTGAGCACTTCGCTGAGGTTGTGCTGAATTGCCCGGCTGAGTTCGCGCCAGATAGGCTTAAGGCTAGGCTGGGTGACGTCCGGCGAGCCGCCGCCGAAGGTAATGATTGATTTATCATTGCGCGCATCGAGCATGGTCAACACCTGGTCCCACTGGGTGATCTCCACCGGGCGCTGCACCGGGCGCGACATCGGTGGCACCGGCGCCTGGGCTTTGCGCGGGGCGACGAAATAGCCGGAGCGCGGCTGCGGCACGATCAGCTGTTGCTGTTCCAGCGTCTGGTAGGCCTGCTGAACGGTACTGATGCTGACGCCATGCTCCTGGCTCAGGCTGCGCACCGACGGCAGCTTTTCGCCGTGGCGATACAGCCCTTGTTCGATACGCTCGGCCAGCAGGCTGGCCAGATGTTGGTAACGGGTCATGCTGTATCCTTAGTAATTGCCATACAGATAGATAAACCAGTACAGATGGCGGTCAAAAATGGGGCATGGTGTACGTTTTAGCCAATCTGTATGTTAAAGAAAAGTGTTTTGTGAATCTGTATTGTTCAGGCCCGGATCCGTGAAGATAAAGCCTCTGGCAAGGCGAGGAGGTAGAGGATGGAATTTCACGAGAATCGGGCAAAACAGCCGTTTATCGGCTGGGTATTTCTGGCGCGAGCAATTAGAAAATGGTGGCTTCGTGGGCAAACGCGCAAAGTATTGCAGCGAATGAGCGACGAACAGCTGAAAGATGTCGGGTTGCGCCGGGATCAGATTAATTAAAAAGTGCTTTTTTGTAGCCCCGGTAAGCGTCAGCGCTACCGGGGAATTACATTCACAAAATTTATCAATTGATGCTTCTACTCCCATCGTTTCTTGATACTTACCCTGATAAGTATTATTTTCCCCACAGCTAAGTGAGGAAAGTAACATGACCGAAGACGAACTGTTTGCCCGCCGCCCGATGGGGATGCGCATGGCGATGGTGGTGCGCCAGTGGCGCGCGATTATCGACAGCGCCATTACCGATACCGGCCTGACCCAGTCAAGCTGGACGGTGCTGATGCAGCTGCATCAGCTGGGGTGCAACGTCTCGGTAAGCGAACTGGCGGAAGTGCAGGGTATTGAGCTGCCGCCGCTGATGCGCACCCTTACGCAGCTGGAAAAGCAGGGGTATCTACTGCGCTCAACATCGCCATATGACAAACGCATCCGCCTGCTTACGCTGACGGCAGAAGGCCGTACTATCCTGGAAAAGCTGAACCGCGTCATTGAGACCTATCAACAGCGCGTGACGGAAACCATCCCCGATGCGGACCTCGACACCTTCAGCGCCACGTTAAATCAAATCGCCTGCAACTTGCGGACAATCCGCGAAGAAGATAACAAGATCTAAAAAACTATGATGACGCCAGAACAAAAATTTGCCCGCTGGGTAAGGGTAAGTATTGCCGCTTTCCTGGTGATATTCGCCTGGTTTATCGTTGCCGATATCTGGATCCCGCTAACCCCGGATTCCACCGTGATGCGCGTGGTGACTCCGGTCTCGTCGCGGGTCTCCGGCTACGTCTCGCACGTCTACGTGCACAACAATAGCCAGGTGAAAAAAGGCGACCTGCTGTATGAGCTCGATCCCACGCCATTCATTAATAAAGTTGAAGCGGCGCAAATCGCTCTTCAACAGGCCAAACTGAGCAACCAGCAGCTGGATGCGCAAATCGCCGCCGCTCGCGCCAACCTGCGCACCGCGCAGTACACCGCGCGTAATGACAAAGTCACCCTCGACCGCTACCAGCGTCTGAGCACCATGCAAAACGTGTCGCAATCGGATCTCGATAAGGTGCGCACGACATGGCAGACCAGCGAACAATCGGTCAGCGCCCTGAATGCGCAGATTCAGAACCTGCTTATTCAGCGCGGCGAGCGCGACGACAAGCGCAACGTGACGCTGCAGAAATACCGCAACGCGCTGGAAGAGGCGCAGCTCAACCTCGGCTGGACCCAGGTGCGCGCTGAGACCGACGGTATGGTCAGCAACCTGCAGCTTAATCCGGGTATTTACGCCACCGCCGCCACCGCCGTGCTGGCGCTGGTCAACAACAATACCGATATCGTCGCCGACTTTCGTGAAAAAAGCCTGCGCCATACGGCGGTGAATACCGATGCGGCGGTAGTGTTCGATGCCCTGCCGGGTAAGGTCTTCCCGGCACATGTGACCAGCAGCGATGCCGGTATTCTTGCCGGTCAGGAAGCGGTGAATGGCCAACTGTCGCAGCCTGAGCAGTCCACTCGCTGGGTGCGCGATGCGCAGCGCATGCGGATTCACGTCGCGCTGGATCAACCTCTGGATAAGCCGCTGCCGACCGGCGCCCGCGCCACCGTCCAGTTGTACAATAGCGACGGCCCCTTCGCCCGCACCTTTGCCGGCCTGCAGATCCACCTGGTGAGCTGGTTGCACTATGTCTATTAACACCCTGGCGCACGTCTTTACCCCGCACGGCAATATCGTCTATACGGCCAATGATTTTCGCCAGACGGTACGCATTGCCGTCGCCGGGACCATCGCGCTGAGTATTTCGACCTTCTACGACGTGCAGTACGGCGTGTTTTTCGTCGTTTATCCACTGATGCTGATGTCGCTGGTGCCGGTGTTTAACCGCCACGTCGCCCGGCAGTTTGTGTTCAGCGCGGCGGTCAATTGCGTCGAAATGGTGCTCATCGTCGGCTATCTGTCGCAGTGGCCGGTAATTATGACATTAGTCGTCTTTGGTCTGTACGTGATGCGTTTTCGCTTTATGAGCCAGGGGCCGCTGTTCCTGCTGGGATCGATGGGCGTGGTGTGCCAGAGCACGATGCTCAATTTTATGAGCTATCCCACCAGCAACTGGCACACGCTGATGTTCTCCAATATGGAGGCCTGCGTGATGGCGGTGGCGCTGAGCGCGCTGCTGCACTATTTGATCCCGGATGTTGAACCGCGTAAGCCGCCGCCGCGCATAGAGAAAGACGCCGCGCGGATCCGCCATGAATCGCTGCTTTCCGGCACGGTTGCGACCATTATCTTTGTGATCTTTCAGATCTGCGATCTGAGCGATTCGCTATCGGCGCTAATGGCCGGGGTGCTGATCCTGTTTCCGATGCACTATCGCGGCGCGGTAATCAGCTCGATCTGGCGTGTGGCGGGGGTCGTGCTGGCTTGTCTGTACATTCTGGTGGTGCAGCTGATTATCTATAATTTCAGCAACCATATGATCCTGATGATGCCGCTAATTGGTCTTGGCCTGGCCTTTAGCGCCCGCCTGCACGTGATGGAAAAAGTGGGCGCGGGCGTAGGTTTCGCCAGTATCACCACCATCGGTATTATGTTTGGCCAGAACCTGCATCCGAATCAGGATCTGGTGTTCAGCGACCTGTACCGTATTACTTCGGTCACGGTCTCGCTGGTGGCGACGCTGACCATGGTGTTTCTGGTCCATCGGGTACTGAACTGCTTCGCGCCGACGCGGTTTGTGATCACCGATTAATCCTCCTGCGGGAAGCGGGCGATGCAGCGCCACGCTTCCCCGTTTTGCTGATAAAGCGCCGCAGTATGCCCGGCGATTATCCAACTTCGCGCTGTTTTTTCGCCCCCCTCAATCAATACGCACAGCCCGCAGCCGCTGCGCAGCTGGCGGGGAATATCTTTTACCTCGAAGGTCATCCCTGCCGCCTGCAGGGCTTTGCGCATCCGCACGACGCCCACCGTTGAATGGAATAAGAATAGATATTTGCTCATCCGCGTCTCCGCTGGCGCTGGCCGATCAGCGCCGCGCCGATCGCCCCGGCAAACTGGGCGTCGGGATGGGTCGCGACCGGCATGCCAACATGCTTCTCCAGCATGCGGGCGAAGGCGACGCAGCGGCTGACGCCGCCGGTAAACAACAATGGCCCCTGTGCCGATAAGCGGCCAATAAAGTTCGCGCTGCGCCGCGCCATGGCGTTGATCACCCCGGCCAGAATTGACTCCGGCGCGACTCCGGCGGAACGCAGGCTGATGACTTCCGATTCGGCAAAAACCGTACACATGCTGGTGATGGCGTGCGGTTCTACGCCTTCGGTAATAGTGTCCAACTGGTCGACGCTGGCGCCGAGGGTCCGTGAAATAACTTCCAGAAAGCGCCCAGTACCAGCGGCGCATTTGTCATTCATCAGAAAGTCGCTGAGGTTGCCCTGCTCATCAAGCTGGATGACTTTGCTGTCCTGGCCGCCGATATCAATCACCGCGCGGGTTTCCGGCGCCAGCAGGCGCGCGCCGAGCCCGTGACAGGAAATCTCGGTGACTTGTTTATCGGCGAAATCGACCAACTGGCGACCATAGCCGGTGAGGGTTAAAAAAGGCGTTGTCGCGAGGTCCGCGCGCAGCGTCTCCCAGGCCTCGTGAATGGCATCGGCGGGGCGAAAGGGCGTCGGAATGAGGAAACGGCGCACGATGGCGCCGTCTGCCAGTAGGATGCCTTTGGTGGCGGTGGAGCCGGAATCAATACCTACCGAGTAGATCACGCTTGCTCCTTATAGCATTTCGATAAACGCGGCGACGCGGGTACTGAGCTGGCCGAGATCCGCCGTCGAATAATCGGTCTCGATCGCGATATAAGGAATGTCGTGCCGCTGGCGAACGTGACGCTTAATCGCCAGCGATTCCACGGCGTAGGTATGGCAAGCCTGCAGAATGACATCGACCACGCCGTCGGCCTGGTATTCCTCAACCATCTGGCTTAGCAATTGCAGGCGCTGGTCGTTAGGTGAAATACAGGAGCAGCCGATGGCGAGATATTTATCGGTTAAGGCATCGTAGACGTCGCCATCTTCCGCCACGCAGCGCTCGGTGGCCTTCGCGCCGGTACAGTTCTCGTAGCCCACCACCCAGCCGCCGTTTTCTTCGATAGCGCGGACGACTTTTTCCGCCGCGCCGCCGATCGGGCAGCCGGTGATCAGAATACGCGGACGAGACGCCAGCCGTTGGCCTCCTTGCCATTGCTGATGGATACGTTCCGCCATCGCGTTCAATTCGTCAATCAGCGCGCTTTTGTCGAAGCGGAAGGTCGCGCCATAAACCACCTTCAGAATATCGCTGCCGCTAAGCGCCGGCGGATTGAGTTGCCCGAGGCGATAGAAGTTGGCCAGCGCCCGGCGTTCGCAATTTTTCAGTATGATGGCTTCACGCAGCGCCGCTTCGCTAATGGGCGTGGCAAACCGGGTTTCAACGACCTGCTGCAGGCGTTTGATTTCCGCTTTCCACAACGCGCGGGAGGTGGCGTCGCTGGCGCTGTTCGGTAGTTGCATTACGTGTACTGCCTTGAATTCGGCCATGTACTCGTACATCTTCTTTTTGCCGTCGCAGGTGGTTTCGCCGACCACCAGATCGGAGAAATAAAAGTAGGGGCATTTATCGGTTTTGCCGAAGCCGTAGCTGCTTTTAATCAGTGGGCAGAGGTTGCGCGGCAGGTCTTTCTCCGCCTCTTCAATAGTTTCATCAGAAGTGGAACACAGCGAGACGACCACGGCGCCCGCCGCCATGGCTATCTCCTGGGGCATAAAAGTGCAGTAGGTACCGACCAGCGGTACGTTCTGCTCTTTGAGTTCCATTACGCTGAGAAAGCCTTTCTGGCGAGCTTCTGAGAATTGATCGAAGAGGGCGGGTAGATCGGTGATGAGCGACATGATTTTCCTTCCCCGTACACGGGAGATGATGAAAGAGTCGCCATTATAACCATGTTATTTGTGTGTATTTATTGATCTCCCGCCCATCCCGGTGGCGTTAATAGACCTTCTTCAAATCCATTTCTTCCTGAATGCGCTCGCTCCATGCCAGGTGGGTGCGGATGGCCTCTTCAATGCCGGCGTTGTAGAACAAAGGCCCCAGCTCTTTAGCGATAAAGTCGACAAAAAACTCGGCGTCGAACTGTTCCAGCTCCAGGTTAAAGGTCTCTTCGCAGTACTTGCTTAGCCGCTCGCGCAGCAGATCGCGCTGCGCCGGGCTGAGTTCAATATCGCTCATGCGTGGTTAATCTCGGTGAGTTAGTCAGGATTGTCGGGCTTCGATGACCGCCTCTGAACGCTGGCGCAGATTGCGGAGTAGCCCCGCCAGACAGCAGGCGGCGACGATCCCGGCGGCCACTGCCAGCAGGTGGAACGGCAATCTGCCGCCATGGAACCATAACCAGCGCGCGCCTTCAATCGACAATGCGCTGACGCTAAGGATCACGATATTCAGCGAGGCGGAAACGGTCCCTTTCGGCAAGTCATTGGAAAAAAGGGTAAAGCGGAACAGCGTCGGGAAAATCAGCCCGATGCCGAAGGCGTAGAAGCAGGTGCCGAGCACCGACCACAGCCAGACGTGCGGCCACGTCAGATTACCGATAATCAGGATCGCCAGACCAACCATCTGGATGGGGACTGCGCTTAACACAAAGCGCGGGCGAGTCGGGTCTTTCACCCAGCGCGCCACCGACAGATTAGCGATAATCACCGCACTGAAAACCGGCACCTGGCTCCAGGCAAACTCGCTGGTGGTGAGCCCGCCGGCGTCCATTAAAATCACCGGCGACACCGCCACCCAACTCATCAGCGGAATATAGCTCAGCGCCAGCGTGGCGGCGCCGAGTAAAAAGATGCGGTTGCGGAAGACGTCGCGAAAATCGCGCACCACGCCGAGCGGGCTGAACGGCACGTCGCCGCGACGCACCGTCTCCGGCATGTTAAACAGTAAACCCAGCCAGGCCACCAGCCCCATCGCGGCGATAATGCCAAACAGCGCTTTCCAGTGGATAAAGTGCATCAGCGCCGCGCCGGAAAGCGGGCCGACGATCGGCGCCACCAGCACGATGGAGGTAATTACCGCCATCAGCTTAATTGACCGCTTTTCGTCAAAGGCCTCCTGCACGGTGACGTAACCAACGGTGGCGATAAAACAGATGCTGGTGCCCTGCACAAAGCGGGCAATCAGGAACTGGGTCATTGAGGTCGTCCACAGGGTGGCGAAGCAAGCGAGGGTAAAAATCAGCGCGCCGCTCAGCAGTACCGGCCGGCGGCCAATACGGTCGGAAAGCGGCCCCAGCAGCCACTGCAGCGCCATCCCGCCGGCCATATATAAACTCACCGAGGCTGGAGCCAGCGCCACATCGGCGTTGAAATCCCGCACCACGTGCAGGATCCCAGGCTGGATGAGATCGGTGGTCAGGTAGGCGGAAAAGTCATACAGGATCAGCGCCATCGGAAAGAACAGCGATGCGCCGTAGCGGGCGCTCAATCGCGAAATCCATGACATAGCCGTCTCCTTGCCGTCGTGTATTCATCGTGAGAATGGATATGATGCTACCATTTTCAGCCAATATGCAGATGCAGCAGCGCTGGAATTTGCGATAACAGCCACAGGCCGAGGCCGATAGTGCCGCCAACCAGCGTGCCGTTGATGCGAATAAACTGCAGGTCCTTGCCGATGTTGAGCTCGATCTGTCGCGACATATCGCGCGCGTCCCAGCTTTTGACCGTGTCGCTGATATGGCGAGTCAGGAAGGCGGCGAATTCCGGCGCCACCCGATGCGCCGCCTGCTCCAGATGCTCATTCAGCGATTCACGCAGCGCGTCGTCGCGCACCAGCGTTTCGCCGAACCACTGACCGGCCTCGGCGATCCGCTGCTTGATGCGCGAATCGTCACTGCTGATATCGTTTTTCACCCAACCGCGCAGATCCGCCCACACCTCGCCGAGATAGCGATTAAAGGTCTCATCGTTTTTCAGATACGCTTTGATGTTATCGGCTTTTTGCGCCATTTGCGGATCCGATTTCAGATTGTCGATAAGCTTCTGCGCCGCGCGGTCGAAGGCCTGACGAATTTGATGCGTGCGGTCCTGAGTGACTTCATCGAGCAGCGTATTCACGGCGTCTGTCACCATTTCGGCGCTGTGCTCGCCAAGCCACTCGGTGGGTAACAGTTTGGCCTTCAGCGGGTGTTCGGTCTCCAGCCAGTGCACGATGCCGCGGGCGATAAAGGCGCGGGAGCTGTCGCGCTGTAGCAGGGCGATAAGCTGGCTTATCAGTGAATCCAACAGCTTCTGATGACGATTGTCGCGGGTCAGCCCCTCCAGCATCATGGAGCTGGTCTGGGTCAGGTCGACCTTATCGATAGCCTTGTGCACCGCGCGCCGCAGCAGACGCTGAATGCGGGTGTCATCGGTGAGCTCGAGAAAACCGCTCATCACCTGTAGCAGATGTTGGCCGACACGGCGGGCGTTTTCGGGCTGACTGAACCAGTTACCGAGCATCAGGGCCGGTTCGTAGCGGCGGATCAGCGCCACCAGAGATGGGGTATCAAGAAACTTCTCCTGCACGAAATGGCCAAGATTATCGGCGATCCGGTCTTTATTGCGCGGAATGATCGCCGTATGGCGGGCGACAAACGGCAGCGGAATGCGGCGAAACAGGGCCACCACCGCAAACCAGTCGGCCAGCGCCCCGACCATCGCCGCTTCGGAAATAGCCTTCAGCGCGCTGACCCATGGCGTCGGCGGTAGCAGCAGCGTAGTGATAAACAGCGCCGCCGCAATCAGCAGCAGCGACAGCGCCAGCAGTTTGGCGCGTTTTAATTCAGCGAGTTTTTCCATAGGCTTAAGCATATAACCTGACGGCGAGGTCATGCAAAAATCGGCACAACTTCCTGTATGCGCGGGTCAATTTGCGAGTGGGCTGCCAGGGTAAGATAACGATTGCAGCACGCAGAAATTAGCTTTCGGCACGGCTCGAGAAAACGCTTTTTGCCAGGTGTCAGAGGGAGATCTGCAGCGTAGAGTCGCAGCAGAATTGGCTGGCAGGGGCGAACACATGGAAAGGTCCACAACGTCTACGCCGCATGATGCGGTTTTCAAAAAGTTTCTTACGCAGGCTGATACCGCCCGTGATTTTCTGGCGATCCATTTACCGCCCGCGCTACATCAGATCTGCGATCTCAATTCGTTACAGCTTGAATCGGCTAGTTTTATTGAGGAGAACCTGCGAGCCTGGTATTCGGACGTGCTGTGGTCGCTAAAAACGGTTTCTGGCGAGGGCTACATCTATGTTGTTATCGAACATCAGAGTTCACCCGATGCGCAGATGGCGTTTCGCCTGATGCGTTATGCTATTGCTGCGATGCAACGTCATCTCGACGGCGGCCATAAAACCTTGCCGCTGGTGGTACCTATGTTGTTCTACCATGGTTCCGTGTCTCCGTATCCGTGGTCGCTTAACTGGCTCGATAGGTTCGCTGACCCACAACTCGCGAAGGCGCTTTATTCGTCACCCTTTCCGCTGGTAGATATCACCGTTATCCCGGACGATGAAATTGTGGGACATCGACGCGTGGCGCTATTAGAACTTATCCAAAAACATATTCGTCAGCGCGATTTAATGGGCATAGTCGAGCAGCTAACGTCAATTTTACTTAGCGGTTACGCTAATGACAGGCAGCTAAAAACGCTATTTAATTATTTACTGCAAACTGGCAACGCGCGCCGATTTGGCCGGTTTATTCGCGAAGTCGCGCATCGGGTTCCTCAACACAGGGAGAGATTGATGACCATCGCAGAAAGATTACAGGAAGTTGGCCGCAGAAAAGGCAAACGTGAAGGGCGGCTTGAAGGCAGGCAAGAAGGACGGCAAGAAGGACGGCAAGAAGGGCGGCACGCCGAGGCGCTGCGGATTGCGAGGATGATGCTTGCCGACGGTATTGCACGTGAAACCGTGCTGAAAATTACCGGTCTGGCTGCCGAAGAGATAGCCACGTTACCACATTGATAAAGCCGTTATGCCGGGGCGCCCCCAGGGGCGTCCCTGCTACCCACTCTCATGGAATATTCCGGATATACCTAACTTTACCCGCATCGCCAGCTATCTCGACTACCCTTAATATCCTTAGCGGCATTTTTGACTGCATTAATAGCGATAACAAGGAGACATGCGATATGGCTTATCAGACAGTGAATCCTGCGAATAATCAGCTTATTAAAAGCTATCCCGCACACAGCGATGCTGACGTGGAGGCAGCGCTGCAGCAGGCAAATGCGCTTTATCATTCTGCGTGGGCGAAAGGCGATATTGCGCAGCGTCTGCCGGTGCTGCATAAGCTTGCCGACCTTATCGACAGCCGGACGGAGGAGCTGGCGAAAATCGCCAGCCAGGAGATGGGCAAACTCATTAAACAGAGCCGCGGTGAGGTCAAACTCTGTGCGCAGATCGCCCGCTATTATGCCGACAACGCCGAACGGTTCCTGGCGCCGGTGAAGTATCCCTCCGAGCTTGGCGAAGCCTGGGTTGAGCATCATCCCATCGGCGTCTTGATGGCGGTGGAGCCGTGGAACTTCCCCTATTACCAGTTAATGCGCGTGCTGGCGCCAAATCTGGCGGCCGGTAACCCGGTGATTGCCAAGCATGCCAGCATCGTTCCGCACTGCGCCGAGACCTTCGCGCATCTGGTGCGCGAGGCTGGCGCGCCGGAAGGGGCGTGGACCAACTTGTTTATCTCTCAGGATCAGGTAGCGAAAATTATCGCGGATGACCGGGTGCAGGGCGTGGCGCTGACCGGCTCGGAAAAAGCGGGCGGCATCGTGGCGTCGCAGGCGGCGAAGCATATCAAGAAAGCGACGCTGGAGCTGGGCGGCAACGATGTGTTTGTGGTGCTCGAGGATGCCGATCTGGAACGCGCGGTGAAAATTGGCGTACAGGCGCGGCTGAACAACGCCGGGCAGGTTTGTACCGCCGCTAAACGCTTCATTCTGCATGAAAAAATCGCCGAGTCGTTCCTGAGCAAGTTTAGCGACGCCTTCCGCCAGGTGAAGATCGGCGATCCGCTCGATGAAAGCACTACGCTTGGCCCGCTCTCCTCGAAAGATGCGCTGGAAACCTTAAGTAAGCAGGTCGACGAGGCGGTGAAGCATGGCGCTAAATTACACCTCGGCGGCAAGCCGGTTTCGGGCGAAGGTAACTTCTACGAACCCACCATTCTGACGGGAATTACCCGTGATAACCCGGCGTACTTCGAGGAGTTCTTTGGCCCGGTGGCGCAGATTTACGTGGTGAAAGACGATGATGAGGCGATTGCGCTCGCCAACGACTCTCACTACGGCCTGGGCGGCGCGGTGTTCAGTCAGGATATTGAGCGGGCGAAGCGCATGGCCTCGGGGATTGAAACCGGCATGGTCTATATCAACTGGTTAACGGATACCGCGCCGGAACTGCCTTTTGGCGGCGTGAAGCGCTCCGGCTTTGGCCGCGAGCTTTCCGACCTCGGTATCAAAGAGTTTGTGAATCAGAAGCTGGTGGTCGTTCGCCGCTAAACCACCCATCATGAAGTATCCCTCTCCCATCGGGGGAGGGATACATCCTTGCGTCGGCTATTTACGGAGCCCGGCAAACGCGGCGCGGATTTCCTCTTCCGGCAGCTGAATGCCGATAAACACCAGCGTGCTGTGCGGCGTTTCATCGCCCCACGGGCGATCCCAGTCGGCGCTGTAGAGGCGCTGCACGCCCTGGAACAGCAGGCGATTTGGCTCGCCGTCGATCCACAGCATGCCTTTATAGCGCATCAGTTGCTCGGCGAAGGAGAGCAGCAGGTTTTCCATCACCCGTGAGACTTCACTGATATCCACCGGATAGTCGAGTTCGACCACAATCGACGAGACGTCGTTCTGTTTTTCCGCCACGAAGTGAAAGCGCGGTGTGGCGCTTACGACCTTCTCTTCCAGCATAAAACCGCTGGTATTAAAGAGCAGGCTTAAATCGATATCGCCGTGGATGACAGTATAAATTGGCGCCCGCGCGTTGATGCGCGCCAGCCGTTCGCGCAGCTTTTCGCTGTCGCCGGCGACATCGGTTTTGGTTAACAAAATCCGGTCCGCGTAGCCGACCTGCGACTGGGCAATGGTGAACTGATCCATCTGCTGGTCGGCATGGACGGCGTCAACCAGGGCGATCACGCCGTCCAGCAGATAGCGTTCGCAAAGCACCTCATGGGAGAAAAAGGTCTGAATAATCGGCCCCGGGTCGGCCATGCCGGTGCACTCAATCACCAGTCGGTCGAAGGCAATCTCGCCGCGATCGCGGCTGTCGAGCAGATCGAGCAGGGCATCTTCCAGTTCGTTGGAGCGCGTACAGCAAATACAGCCGTTGGTCAGGGTTTTAATCTGCGTGGCGCGGTCGCCGATCAGCTGATCGTCAACGGACACTTCGCCAAATTCATTTTCAATCACGGCGATTTTGAAACCGTGCTGCTCATTAAGGATGTGGCGCAACAGGGTGGTTTTTCCTGCGCCGAGGAAACCGGTTAATAGGGTGACTGCAATCGGTGCCATTATTGCCTCCATTAACAGCAGCGTACGCCGCCTTTGCCGTCGCCGCCGTAGCGGGCCTGCTGGCGTTCGCGGAAGAATTCTTCATAAGTCATGTACGGCTGATCCGGATGGTTGGTTTGCATATGGGTGACGTAGTTGTCGTAATCCGGAATGCCGATCAGCATTTTCGCCGCCTGACCGAGATATTTTTTTGCCTGACCTAAGTTACCAAACATTGTAAGTTCCAGATAACGAATAAAGCCGGATGGCGACTCGCGCCTTATCCGGCCTACGTTAATGCGTTTTTGGTAGGCCGGATAAGCGTAGCGCTATCCGGCATCAGGGTTAATGATGTGACGAGGTTTTCACGCCGCCTTCCGGTACCGGCACGTACGGAGTCTCTTTGTCGGTACGCACCTTATTGTTGCGGACATTGAGCCAGGTTTTGATGCCGTAAAAGATGATGCTGTACACCACCACCAGGAACAGGATGCTCAGGCCGGCGTTGGTGTAGTTGTTAACCACGATATGGTTCATGTTGGCGACCTGCTGCGCGGTCAGCTCGCCGCCGGCGGCAATCTTCTCTTTATACTGCTGAGCCATAAAGAAGAAGCCTTCCATCTGCGGGTTGGTGCTGAACAGTTTCAGACCCAGCGCCCAGGTTGTGCATAGCAGCAGCCACGCAGCCGGAATAACGGTGACCCAGATATATTTGGTGCGCTGCATTTTGATCAGCACCACCGTGCCGAGCACCAGCGCCACCGCGGCCAGCATCTGGTTAGAGATACCGAACAGCGGCCACAGGCTCTTCACCCCGCCTAGCGGGTCGACCACGCCCTGATACAGCAGGTAACCCCACAGGCCGACGCAGCCGGCGGTACCGATAATACCGGCGACCAGCGAGTCGGTTTTTTTCAGGAACGGCACGAAGTTACCCAACAGATCCTGCAGCATAAAGCGGCCTGCGCGGGTACCGGCATCCAGCGCGGTGAGGATAAACAGCGCTTCAAACAGAATACCGAAGTGGTACCAGAAGCCCATATCCGCCATCGGGATGATTTTGTGGAACACGTGAGCGATACCGACGGCCAGCGTCGGCGCGCCACCGGCGCGGTTCAGTACGGAAGGTTCGCCGATATCTTTCGCCGTCTGCAGGATCTGCTCAGGTGAAATCACGAAGCCCCAGGAACTGACGGTCTCCGCCGCGTGGACGGTCACTTCTTTCAGCTGTGCGGCGATCATCGCCGCGTTTTCACCGCCCATTTCATGCAGGTTCGGCATGACGATGCCAAGGCCTGCCGGCGGGGTGTTCATGGCGAAGTAGAGACCCGGTTCGATAATTGATGCTGCGACCAGCGCCATGATGGCGACGAACGACTCCATCAGCATCGCGCCGTAGCCGATAAAGCGGGCGTCGGTTTCGTTGGCCAGCAGCTTCGGCGTGGTGCCGGAGGCGATCAGCGCGTGGAAGCCGGAGACCGCGCCGCAGGCGATGGTGATAAACAGGAACGGGAACAGCGCGCCTTTCCACAGCGGGCCGGTACCATCAATGTACTGGGTCACTGCCGGCATTTTCAGGTCCGGGTTGAGGATAACGATCCCCAGCGCCAGGCCAACGATCACGCCGATTTTCAGGAAGGTGGCCAGATAGTCACGCGGCGCCAGAATCAGCCATACCGGCAGCAGCGCGGAGATAAACGCGTAGCCAATCAGAGTAAAGGTGATGGTGGTGTCTTTAAAGGTCAGCGCCGGGCCCCAGTACGGGTCGTGGGCAATGATGCCGCCAAACCAGATAGATGCCACCAGCAGCACGATACCGATAACCGAAACTTCGCCGACGCGGCCAGGGCGCAGGAAGCGCATATAAATACCCATAAACAGGGCGATAGGCACCGTCGAGCAGACGGTAAAGACGCCCCACGGGCTCTCCGCCAGCGCTTTCACTACGATGAGCGCCAGCACCGCGAGAATGATGATCATAATCAGGAAGCAGCCGAACAGGGCGATAGACCCTGGTACCGGCCCCATCTCCTGTTTAATCATCTCGCCCAGCGAAGCGCCGTTACGCCGCGAGGAGATAAACAGCACCATGAAGTCCTGTACCGCGCCCGCCAGCACCACGCCGGCCAGCAGCCAGAGGGTGCCCGGCAGATAGCCCATCTGCGCGGCCAGTACCGGGCCAACCAGCGGACCAGCGCCGGCAATAGCGGCGAAGTGGTGGCCGAACAGCACGTAGCGGTTGGTCGGCACGTAGTTCAGGCCATCGTTATTAATGACCGCCGGCGTCGCGCGCGTTGGGTCAAGCTTCATCACCTTCTGCGCGATGTACAGGCTGTAATAACGGTAGGCGACGAGGTACACGGAAACCGACGCGACGACGATCCACAGCGCACTGACGTGCTCACCGCGGCGCAACGCGACGACTGAGAGGCAAAATGCCCCGATGATTCCAAGAATCACCCAGGGTATGTGCTTGAGTAGTTTTTTGGTATCCATAGTAAAACCTGGCGTTAATTAGATTAATAATTGGCCGAAGCCGTCTGGTTTTGTGTTTGGGTTGGTGGAGGTATTGATTAGCTAGGCTAGCGTCGATCTTGCCAGAACTGCGCGCGCGTAAAGTTGGGTAAATGAGTGAGTGGTTGTATGGGGGGTTAAGCGGTCGCTAGCTGGGGTAAGCGGTTGGCTATGAAGTGAACAGGAGATAAATATGTGATTGAGATCACAGGGGATTGTGGCCGAGAAGATGGTCATGAAAGATAAGGCTCCTCCCCGGGCGGAGAGGAGCAGGCGAGGCCATTACACCGCGACTTCCATTTCCATCATCACCGGGTGGAAACGGCGTTTAAAGTAAATCAGGCCGTGCCCTTGCGGGCTCAGGGTAATATTGCGGATCTCCACCAGATACACCAGGTGGGTACCAATGGTTTGCACCTGGCTAATCTCACCTTCGAGACTGGCCAGCGAACCCTTCAGCACCGGCTGCCCGAGCGCGCCCTGCTGCCAGCCGCTGAGGGCAAACCGCTCTTCCATCGTCACTCCGGTCATCCCGGCGAAATGACGGGCCATGATTTCCTGTTCGTGGTTCAGCACGTTGATGCACAACTTGCCGTTGCCCTGAAAGACCGGGTTCATCGCGCTGTTGGCATTGATACAAACCATCACCGATGGCGGTGTATCCGTCACCGAGCAAACCGCCGTGGCGGTAATGCCGCAGCGGCCGGCTTCACCTGCGGTGGTGACAACGTTAACCGCCGCCGACAGGCTGGCCATGGCATCGCGAAAACGCAGGCGTTGTTCATCTAATTGCATTATGACCTCCCGCTGTGAATTACTTCAGCAGCTTATCCAACATGTTGATATCAGCGTTATTGTGCAGATGCGGCACCGTCCAGCCGTTCTGGTCGTACTCGGACAGGCAGCGGTCGACCATTGCCATCATTTTGTCCATATTGCCGGAGCTCTGCGCCTGACGCAGACACTGCAGGCGAATTTCATCCTGGCTACCGGAGTAGTTGATTTCATACAGTTCATGACGACCGCCGAATTCGCTGCCGATCGCGTCCCACATCAGTTTGAGGATCTTGATACGTTCAACGTGATCCATACCGTTGGAGCCGCGCACGTATTTCGCCAGATACTGGTCGATCTGCGGGTTGTTCAGATCGCGAGCGCTGGACGGCAGATAAATCAGGCCGCTGGTGACGTTACGCTCGATGATGTTCTTGATCTTGGCGTAGGCCATCGGCGCCATCACGCGGTAGGTCTGCAGCGCGGCGTGATCCGGCAGCCATGCGCCGTTGACCCACGGCGTCGCTTCCGAGCACATGGAATCGCTTAATGCCCAGAACATGTTGCGCCACGCCACCACTTCGCCGAGGTCGGCCTGTACGCCGCGAAATTCGAGGGTGCCGGTACATTCCAGAGAACGCTTCAGCAGGGCAGTGATAAAGTCCAGTTTTACCGCCAGGCGCACGCAGGCCTGCAGCGGGTACATGCGGGCGAAACCCCCTTCCATCGTCCAGCGGCGGCAGCGGTCAAAGTCGCGATAAATCAGCACGTTCTCCCATGGGATCAGCACTTTATCCATTACCAGAATCGCGTCGTTCTCGTCGAAACGGCTGGAAAGCGGATAGTCGTACGGGGATCCGGTCGCACCGGCGACCATTTCATAGGAGGCGCGGGAGATAAGCTTGACGCCTTCGGCATCCATCGGCGCGACGAACATCAGCGCGAAGTCCGGGTTCTCGCCCATCACCTGTGCGGAGCCGAAACCGATCATGTTGTAGTGGGTCAGCGCCGAGTTGGTGGCGACCACTTTCGCGCCGCTGACGATGATCCCGGCATCGGTCTCTTTTTCCAGCTTGATGTAGACATCTTTAACTTCATCAGCCGGCTTGTGACGGTCGATTGGCGGGTTGACAATAGCGTGGTTAAAGTACAGGCCGGTTTCCTGAATGCGGGTGTACCAGTTGCGGGCGTTCTGCTCGAACTGGCCGTAAAACGCCGGGTTGGCGCCCAGCGCGCAGCCGAAGGCGGCTTTATAGTCCGGGGTGCGGCCCATCCAGCCGTAGCTTAAGCGCGACCACTCGGCGATGGCGTCGCGCTGCTGGCGCAGGTCGTCGGCGCTTTTCGCCACGCGGAAGAATTTATGGGTGTAGCCGCCGCTACCGGTATCGGTGCCCCAGCACAGGGAATCCTGCATCTCCGGTTTGTGCAGCGCATCGTACAGCTGAGCGACAGAAGCCGCGGCATTACGGAAAGCCGGGTGCGTAGTGACATCCTTCACGCGCTCGCCGTAGATATAAATTTCGCGGCCATCCTGCAGGCTTTTTAAATACTCTTCGCCAGTTAACGGGCGCTTCGCGTCGGCGCGAAAATCTTCAGGTTTCATAGGGGCCTCTTCAGTATTTATCGGAATAATAATGTTAAATATATGTTTTGTTTTTGTTGTTTAATTGAAGCGGTTATTGCGCTTGTCGTGAAGGGACGTTTGCGACAACGGCGGGTACTTTTCAGGCGGGAGTAAATTTTGTGATCTCTGCAGCTTTTGGCGGGTGGCGCGGCGCTAACTGGCCCTATGGACCGTAGCCCCGGCAAGCGCAGCGCCACCGGGGAATTACGACACCGGTACTTTTTGCGCCCGGTAGCTGCTGGGCGAGCAGCCGACCTGGCGGCTAAAAAAGCGCGCAAAATAAGCGGGATCTTTAAACCCCAACTGCCAGGCTATCTCATTGACCGCGCTATCGGAAAACAGCAGCAGCCGCTTAGCCTCGCGTAGCTGGCGGTCGAATATCAGCCGCTTCGGCGGGCGGTTGGCGAAGCGGCGGCAGATGTCGGTCAACCGCGATTCGGTCAGATGCAGTTCGTTGGCGTAATCCGGTACCGTCCAGTGCTGATGAAAGTGGCTGTCGATCATCTGGTTAAAGCGCTGGAATAATTTCAGCTCGCCGCGCATCCCGCTGGCGGCATGATCGTCGAGCCTGGCGTTGCGCAGCAGCAGGGTAAATACCGCCTGCGCCAGCAGCGCCAGGGTATGCTCGCGCCCCGGCAGCTGAGCGGTGGATTCACGGCGAATCAGCTGCCAGTAGTGCGCCAGCGCCGCCAGCTCGTCAGGTTTATCCGCCAGCGACAGGCAGATCCCCGGCAGGCCGAAGGTCTCCCGCGTGCCGGGATAAAGCACCTCCAGCAGCGGCCAGATGAGTTCTTCGTGCAC
This sequence comes from Klebsiella sp. K-3, assembly GCF_051207495.1. Classification (NCBI taxonomy): domain Bacteria; kingdom Pseudomonadati; phylum Pseudomonadota; class Gammaproteobacteria; order Enterobacterales; family Enterobacteriaceae; genus Klebsiella; species Klebsiella sp. K-3. The sequence continues at coordinate 53,688 of NZ_JBPNXF010000005.1, forward strand.
CGTCAACACGTGACCATCGCTATCGGACTCGGTAATAAAGGCGTGCGGCACCGAAGGCGGCGTTATCACAAACAGCGGCGCCTGCACCGAATAGCGGTGGTCATCAAGCTGTAGCTCAATCTGTCCGGTATCAAGAAAGTGCATCTGAAAATAACGGTCGTGGCGATGCGCCTGCATGTCGCGGCCAAAAAAGGCCGCCATGCGGGCAAACGACTGATAGTGCACCTCTTCGGTGCCCAGACTCTCGTCGTAATCTTTATTGATGTCGATGTTGGCGATTGAATGCTGGCACATACCCGCTCCTTAGTGGCCTTTTTGCGCCGCTAAGCCCGGCGCGGCGGCAGCGTCCTCACGCTGGCTCATCGGAATGCGGGTGAGCACCAGCGCGCCGACGATCAGCAGCCCGGCGACAAACCACAGCCCGGAGCTAAAGCTGCCGGTGGTATCGCGCAAAATGCCGATCAAAAGCGGGCTGACGGCAGAGCCGACGTTGCCGATGGCGTTGATCACCGCCAGCGCTACCGCGCGCGACTGCAGGCTGATCACCCGATCCGGGGTGGTCCAGAAAATGGCCATCGCGGTAAAAGATCCCACCGAAGCCATAATAATGCCGATCAGCTGGATCAGACTGTGGTGCGTTGCCGAAGCCAGCAGCCAACCCGCCGCGGCGAACAGGTAGGGCAGGATGGTATGCATCTTGCGCTCTTTGCGCCGGTCGGAGCGGCGGCTCCACCAGATCATGCCGAAAATGGTGCAGAACTGCGGGATCGCCGCCAGCAGGCCAATCATGATGTTGCTACTGCCGGTGTTGAAGCTCTGCAGGATCTGCGGCGTCCAGATATTAATGGCGCTGAGGGTATTGGTCAGGCAGAAGTAGGCGAGGGTATACATCAGCACCGCTGGCGTCAGTACTTCGCGCAGCGTGGAGCGCGGCGAAGCCGGGACGATCGCCGCATGTTCCCGCTCGCGATCGATCATCGCCTTCAGCGCCTGTTTCTCTTCGTTGTCCAGCCAGTTGGCTTTATCCGGCGTGTCGTTGAGGAAGAACCAGGTGACGACGCCGAGCACCACCGACGGCAGGCCTTCCAGCAGAAACAGCCACTGCCAGCCCTTCAGGTTCCACAGGCCGTCGAGCGCCAGAATATAGCCGGAAAGTATCGAGCCGAGCATCATGGTCACCGGCATGGCGATCATAAACAGGGCGTTGGCGCGGGCGCGATGGTAGGCCGGGAACCACCAGGTCAGATAGACGAGGATCCCCGGCAGAAAACCGGCCTCGGCGATGCCGACCAGCATGCGCAGGATGTATAGCGTATGCGGGCTGGTAGCGAACATGGTACAGGTCGAGGCGATCCCCCAGACCACCATGATCCCGGCGATCCAACGGCGCGCGCCAACTTTCGCCAGCATGATATTGCTGGGGATCCCGCACAGCACGTAGGTGACGTAGAACAGCGTCGCCGCCAGGCCGAACATGGTGGAGGTCAGGCCGAGATCTTTACCCATCGTCAGGCCGGCGAAGCCGATATTAATTCGATCCAAAAATGAGAAAACAAAGAGAACAAACAGGAAGGTGATCAGGCGGCGGAACAGCTTTTTGATCACCCGGTTTTCTACTTCAATGGATTTATTATCATTGTGTTGCAGGGTAGAGGTAGTCATGTTGCGCTCCACATTATCCGTTCAATAGACGGATTTATTGTTATCGGTTGTGGTGGTTGCGGTGTGGGTAAAACGGGCCGCCAGCGCTTCTGCGCCGCGGGCCAGCAGGGTGGTATCGACGCCGACGGCGACGAACAGCGCGCCCAGTTCAAGATAGCGTTTCGCCAGCTGTTCATTGGCCATCAGGATCCCCGGCGCCTTACCGGCCTGACGGATTTGCTGGATGGCATCTTCAATGGCGGCCTGCACTTCCGGGTGTTGTGGGTTGCCGCCGTGGCCCATATCAGCGCTCAGATCCGCCGGGCCGATAAACACGCCATCCACCCCTTCGACATCGAGGATCTGCGGCAAATTTTTCAGCGCTTCGCGGGTCTCAATCTGTACCAGTACGCACATGGCGTCATTGGCCTGGTGGATATAATCAGGGACGCGATTCCAACGCGAGGCGCGGGCCAGCGCGCTGCCGACACCGCGGATGCCGGCAGGCGGGTAGCGGGTGGCTCTGACCGCCAGCCGCGCTTCTTCGGCGTTCTGCACCATTGGCACCAGCAGGGTTTGCGCGCCGACGTCCAGCAGTTGTTTAATTTGTACCGGATCGTTCCACGACGGACGCACCACCGGCTGGCTGGGGTAGGGCGCAATGGCCTGAAGCTGGGTCAGCACCGTTTGTACATTGTTGGGCGCGTGTTCGCCGTCGATTAGCAGCCAGTCGAAGCCCGCGCCGGCCAGCAGTTCGGCGCTGTAGCTGCTGCACAGCCCAAGCCACAGGCCGATTTGCGGACGCCCGGCCTTGAGCGCCTCTTTAAATACGTTGTTCATGTTGCTCTCCTCAAACAAAGCGGCAACTGATGGCGCCCATGTTGCCGTAGTCGACGTGGAAGGTATCGCCCTTGCGCGCCGGGACCGGGCGGGTGAAGGAGCCGCCGAGGATGATTTGCCCGGCCTCGAGCTGGACATCGTACGGCGCCAGTTTGTTGGCCAGCCAGGCCACGCCGTTGGCCGGATGATTGAGCACGCCCGCGGCGACGCCGGTCTCTTCAATCACGCCGTTGCGATACAGCAGGGCGGAGATCCAGCGCAGGTCGAGCTCGTCTGGTTTAATCGGCCGGCCGCCGAGGATCACCCCGGCGTTGGCGGCGTTGTCGGAGATAGTGTCGAACACTTTGCGCGGGCGCTGGGTTTCCGGGTCGATGTTGTGGCAACGCGCGTCGATAAGTTCCAGCGCCGGGATGACGTAGTCGGTGGCGTTGTAAACATCAAACAGCGTGCAGTTCGGGCCGCGCAGCGGTTTGGCCAGCACGAAGGCTAGCTCGACTTCAATACGCGGCACGATAAAGCGGTCGGTGGGAATATCGCTGCCGTCGTGAAAGAACATATCGTCGAGCAGCGCGCCGTAGTCCGGTTCGCTGATCTGCGAACTGGCCTGCATCGCTTTAGAGGTCAGGCCGATCTTATGACCTTTGAGCACGCGGCCTTCGGCGATCTTCATCTCGACCCACTCGCGCTGGACGGCGTAGGCGTCCTCAATGGTGATTGACGGATAATCCAGCGAGATCGCGCGGATCTGTTCACGCTGTTTTTCGGCCTGGTTCAGCCGCTGGGCAATCAGGGTTCGGGTCTGTTTATCGAGCATAGTGATTCCTGTGGCATTGTATTGCCGGATGGCGCTTCGCTTATCCGGCCTACAAATTCATGGCCGTTGTAGGCCCGGTAAGCGCAGCGCCACCGGGCAATTTGCACGTTATTTAAATAACGCGTGCACGTTGTTTTGTTTGTAGTTCAGCGTCGGGTCGAGCTCTTCCATGGCGAACGACAGTGCCAGATAGCGGCTCTCCATCAGCGCGGCAAAGTGGGCTTTAATCAGCGCGAACAGCATTTCTCCCACCTCCTGACGGCTCTTAAGGCTGCGCCCGGCGCCGATCTTCAGGGTCATATGCACGAAGGCGTAATCATGCTTGCCGTCGGCCATCTGCCAGGTATCGAGCCAGTGGGCGCGGCTACGAATACCGCCAATCGGAAAGATGCCGGTGGCGGCCAGCGCCTCGTTGACTTTGGCGAACAGGCCCGGTAAATCGGCCTGTTCGCGGATATTGTCGCTACACTCGGCGATAAAATGCGGCATACGGCCTCCTTACGCCTGCGCCGGCAGTGGGAACACGGCGTTCACCTGTCCGGTACCGGAACTGGCGAATAGCTCGGTGATAAACTCCACCTTGCCGTCGTATTTATCCCAACCCAGCAGGCCGAGCAGCATCACCGTGTCGTGCATGTTGCCTTCGCCGTAGCAGTAGTCGGCGTACTCCGGCAGCATGGTGCAAAACTCTTTGAATTTGCCTTCGCGCCACAGTTTCACCACGCGCTCATCCATCTGATGATCAAACTCGCGGGTATAGCTGTTCATCCCCTCTTCGGCGCGCTGGTCGTCGATAAAGCGATGCGACAGCGAACCGCTGGCCAGCACCGCCACGGTGCCGTCATATTTGTCGATGGCCTTGAGGATGGCCTCGCCCAGCTTGCGGCTGTCGGCAAAATCGTGAACGGTACAGAAGGCGGAAATGGATACCACTTTGAAATGCTTATCGCTATTCATGTAGCGCATCGGCACCAGGGTGCCGTACTCCAGCTTCAGGCTCGGAATATTGTGCGCTTTGGCGCGTACGCCAAGCTTGACGGCCTCGTCGGCAATCAGGTGGCCCAGCTCCGGGTTGCCGTCGTAGTCGTAGGTCATGTCGCGAATAAAATGCGGCAGTTCGTTACTGGTGTAGACGCCCTGAAAATGGTCGGCACAGTTGATGTGATAGGCGCTGTTGACCAGCCAGTGGGTATCGAACACGATGATGGTATCGACGCCCATTTCACGGCAGCGCTTGCCAATTTCTTTATGCCCGTCGATCGCGCCCTGACGGCAGCCGTGGTTTTTCCCCGGCAGCTCAGACAGATACATCGACGGCACGTGAGTGATTTTTGCTGCTAACGCTAACTTACCCATATCAGACTCCCCATTTCGGGATCGGATGGTCGCCCATCGAGATGCAGACGTTCTTCATTTCGGCGAACACTTCAAAGCTGTACTCGCCGCCTTCGCGGCCGGTGCCGGAGGCCTTCACGCCGCCGAACGGCTGACGCAGGTCGCGCACGTTCTGGGTGTTGACGAACACCATTCCGGCTTCAATACCGCGCGCCAGGCGCAGCACTTTGCTGACGTCCTGGGTCCAGATGTACGACGCCAGACCGTATTCCACATCGTTGGCCAGACGCAGTCCTTCCGCTTCGTCTTTGAACGGCAGCAGGCAGGCGACCGGGCCAAAAATCTCTTCCTGGGCGACGCGCATGCGGTTGTCGACATCCGCCAGTACCGTCGGGCGCAGGAAGTTGCCGGATTTCAGATGCGCCGGCAGGTCGGACGGTTTATCCGCGCCGCCGGCCAGCAGGGTGGCGCCCTCTTCGATGCCGAGGCGAATGTAGCCGGACACTTTTTCCCAGTGCTGCTTGCTAATCAGCGCGCCGACCTGGGTATTCGGATCGGTCGGATCGCCTACGCGCAGGCGGTTGGCGCGCTCGGCGAAACGCTTAACGAACTCCGGATAAATACTTTGCTGAATGAAAATGCGCGAACCGGCGGTGCAGCGTTCGCCGTTGATCGAGAAGATAGTGAACAGCGCGGCGTCGAGCGCGCGCTCAATATCGGCGTCTTCAAAAATCAGCACCGGCGATTTTCCGCCGAGCTCCATGGAGTACTTTTTCAGGCCGGCGTTCTTCATGATGTTGCGCCCGGTAGCGGTGCCGCCGGTGAAGGAGACGGCGCGCACATCATGATGGCGTACCAGCGCGTCGCCAGCGGTGGCGCCATAGCCCTGCACCACGTTGAGCACGCCTGCCGGGATCCCGGCCTCCAGCGCCAGCTCGCCCAGACGATCGGCGGTCAGCGGCGACAGTTCGGACATTTTCAGCACTGCGGTATTCCCCAGCGCCAGGCATGGCGCCACCTTCCAGGTGGCGGTCATAAACGGCACGTTCCACGGCGACACCAGTGCGCAGACGCCAACCGGCTGCACGAGGGTGTAGTTAAGCATCTTGTCGTCGACCGGATAGGTCTTGCCGTTCATCTGCTGGCACACTTCGGCGAAAAATTCGAAGTTATGCGACGCCCGCGGGATAAGCACGTTTTTGGTCTGGTGGATCGGCAGGCCGGTATCGGCGGTTTCCATCGCCGCGATCTCCGGGACGTTCTGATCGATCAGATCCCCCAGGCGGCGCATCAGGCGCGCGCGCTCTTTCATCGGCAGGTTAGCCCACTTCGGGAAGGCCTCTTTCGCCGCCGCTACCGCCTGGTTGATTTCGGCTTCACCGCCGGAGGCGACTTCAGCCAGTACCTCGCCGGTGGCCGGGTTGGTGGTATGAAAATAGTCTGCGCCGGCAACGTTTTTACCGTTGATCCAATGGTTAATCTTTTTCATGACAGTGTCTCCTCATACGCTTGCTGGCTGATGATATGGTTGACCAGGCGGCCCACGCCCTCGACTTCAACGATCACCTCGTCGCCCGGCACCACATCGGATAGCCCTTTCGGCGTGCCGGTGGCGATCATGTCGCCCGGTTGCAGGGTCATAAATTCGCTTAAATAAGCGATGAGAAACGGGATGCTGAAGATCAGATCGGCGGTGGTGCCCTGCTGGCGCAGTTCGCCGTTGACCCAGGTGCGCAGGGCCAGATTATGCGGGTCCGGGATCGCCTCTTTGGCGACGATCCACGGGCCGATCGGCGTCAGGGTATCGCGGCTTTTCACCCGCAGGTTCGGGCGGTAGTAGTTTTCCAGATAGTCGCGGATCGCGTAGTCGTTGCACACGGTATAGCCAGCGACATAATCCATAGCCTCGGCTTCGCTGACGCGGCGCGCGGTTTTCCCGATCACCACCACCAGTTCGGCTTCGTAGTGCATGTATTCGACGTTATCCGGGCGTACCGACTGCTGCTGGTGGCCAATAAAGGTGTTCGGCGCTTTGATGAACACCAAAGGTTCGGTTGGCGGTTTAAACTCCAGCTCGCTGGCGTGATCGGCGTAATTCAGCCCCAGCGCGAACAGCGTGCCGTCGGCGGGCGGCAGCCAGCGGAATTCACCTTCTTTCAATACCGTGCCATCGTGCAGGCGCACCTGGTCGCGTTCATCGACCAGCACGTCGCGTACCTGTCCTTGCCATTCAATGCGTGCCTGTTTCATGCCAGCTCTCCTTCTGCGACAACCGGGTTTTCGAGCGCCGGGAAACCGTCGGCGAGAATACGTACGCGGTCGCCGGGGCGCAGCGTAACGCGAGAGTGGGGCGTGCCGATAAGGATCGCGTCGCCGGGATTGAGGGTGGCGAACTCGCTCAAGGCGCTAAGCAGCTGCGCGGCGTTACGCTGCAGATCGCCGGTATGCCAGCTATCCGCCTCGCGGCCGTTGATTTCGGTGATGATGGTCAGGTTATCGACGTTGCGCACCGCCGACAGCGCGCCGATGGGGCAGAAGCCATCGCGGCATTTGGCTTTGATCGCCGGGCGATAAAAACTTTCTTCCGGCAGGCTAACGTCGTTAGCCAGCGCGTAGCCGGCGATATAGTGCGCCGCCTCTTCCGCCGCCACTTTACGCGCGGTTTTGCCGACAATCAGCGCCACCGTCGCGCCGCTTTGTACGGTCTCGCCCTGCGGATGGGGAATGGCTTCGCCATCGCCAATCACGGTATTACGGGGTTTGATGAACCAGACCGCGGTTTTCGGCGGCGTCTTGTAGGGGGCCTGTTGAAACGCTTCGCGCCAGGCGTCGAGCTGGCTGCGATGATTGAGCGCAACGGCGAAGATGGTACCTTTCATTCACCACTCCTCTGGTACTGATTTCGGATTCAAAGGGATTTCATTAATATGTTAATGATCATCTTTTATTCTTTGCGCGCCGGTTTGGCAAATAGAAGTGAATGTTTTGTGATCGGATTAACACAATATTTACATGTTTTTTATTTATATCTTATATATCAATTACATATATTTATTTTTGATAGCGACTGGTACTTTTCAGGTGCAGAAACCGGTTGTACATGGCAGGATTAGGGCCAATTATTAAATTGTTAATAAGTTTTGGTGAGCGTTGTTGAGGGGATACCATGCATGATTCATTAACCATTGCGCTGCTGCAGGCGCGAGAAGCGGCGATGGGCCATTTCCGGCCGATCGTTAAACGCCACAATCTGACCGAACAGCAGTGGCGTATTGTGCGTATCCTTGCGGAAAACCCATCGATGGATTTTCACGACCTGGCCTGGCGCGCCTGCATTTTGCGCCCCAGCCTGACCGGGATTCTGACGCGCATGGAGCGCGACGGTTTAGTGCTGCGCTTAAAACCGGTCAACGATCAGCGCAAGCTCTACCTGTCGCTGACGCCCGCAGGGCTGGCGCTGTATGAGAGCGCCCAGGCGCAGGTGGAAGAGGCCTACCGGCAGATAGAAGCGCAGTTTACGGCGGAGAAGATGCGCCAGTTGACCACGCTGCTGGAGGAGTTTATTGCGCTTGGCGTCCCTGCCGCGCGCGGTGATGAAGAAGAGTAGCGGTTAAGGCTCGGCGCTCGGCCGGGCGAGGGCAATAAGCGTTTCCGCGCGGGCGGGGGCCAGCGGTTCTCTTGGCTGCGGTAGCGGCCAGCCGTACAACCAGCGGGCGCTGGCGGCGCAGGTGCGCCCCTGACAGGCGCCCATTCCGCAGCGCAGGCTAAGTTTGGCCTGCGGCCAGCCTCCGGCGGCGTCAACGTCGCCGCAGCGTACATCTTCGCATCGGCACAGCAGGCTTTCCGGCGTCGCGGCGTTTTTCAAGGACTCCCTCAGCCGGAAGGTACGGTTGATTGCTTCGGCGAAGCGCTGCCAGCGGGCGCGACGGGCAAAAATCGCCTGCGCTTGATGGCTGGCCCCGGCGGCGGCAAAACCGGCGATTTCGCCCTCCAACAGCGCCAGCTCGCTGCCGCCGAAACCGGTGCACTCGCCGGCGGCGTAGATATCCGCGATGCTGGTCTGCTGCCAGCGGTTAACCTGTATCGCCTCCTGCGCCGTGGCGCAGCCGAACAGCAGCGCCGTCTCGATATTGGGTATCAGCCCGTAGCCGATAGCCAGCCGATCGCAGGCGATAGTCCGCTCGACGCCGCGCTGGCGTAACGTAATCGCTTCAAGCCGCGTTGTGCCGTGAGCGCGGATCGCCTGCGCGTTGCTGAGATAGCCTTTCGGGGCCAGCGTCGCTAACTGGCGCAGCTTCTGCGGCCAGCGCCACAGCCCGCTGGCGAAGCGCAGCAGCGCCGGGAGCGGCGCTTGCTCAATGATATTCGTTACTTCGCCTCCGGCCTTGTTCACCGTATCCGCCACCGCCAGCAGTAGCGGACCGCTGCCGGCAATCACCACTTTTTCACCCTTCAGTGACAGACCCTGTTTGATTTGCGCCTGCAGGCCGCCCGCGCCGGTCACGCCGGGTAAGGTCCAGCCGGGAAAGGGCAGCGACAGCTCGCGCGCGCCGCAGCAGAGGATCAGTTTCTGCCAGTGAACCACGCCGCCGCCGTCGGCGGTTTCAAACAGCATGCTGTGCGCGGAGGGGCGGGCAATCAGCCGCGCGCCGTTCACCACCAGGATGGCGGCAGATGCGGCGATGGCGTCACGGTAGCGCCGGGCCAGGTCGGGTAGCGTCGCCTGCGGACCGGCACGCCAGATTTGCCCGCCAGGGGCGGGGTTATCGTCGAGGATGATGACCTGTTTATCGCAGGCGGCGGCGGAGAGCGCGGCCGCCATCCCTGCGGGGCCGGCGCCGAGGATTAAAATGTCACAGCGCAGCGTGTTCATCGCGGCTCCTTTCTATTTGCATATCGGCCCGGCACAAGGTCTGGCAGGCCAGCACCCGTAGGCCATCGACGGTGACCCGGCACTCCTGGCAGACGCCCATGCCGCAAAACGGCGCGCGGAGGTCGCCGTTAACCGCCTGGCGGGTGGTGGGGTCGCCGGTCAACGCCAGCGCCGCCGCCACGCTGATCCCTTCCGGCACCGTCAGCGCTTCGCCATCAACGATGATAGTGAGCGTGGCATTCATGCGATCGCCTCCTGTTGAGCTAAACGAGCCGGGAGCCAGGCGTCGGGAGCCAATGGGCAGCGTTCATCGAGGATCTGCGCCGCCAGCAGTTCAGCCGAGGCCGGGGCAGTGGTGACGCCCAGCCCTTCATGGCCCAGCGCTAGCCATAAACCACGGCGGGTGGGGTGCGGGCCGATCAGCGGGTTGCCATCCTGCGAGGCGGCGCGCAGGCCGCTCCAGCAGCGGATGATATTCAACGTCGCCAGCGCCGGCACGAAGTGGCGGGCGCGATCGAGCATCTGCGCCAGCAAGGGCAGATCCAACTCGCGCTCGCGGTTATCAAACTGACGCGAAGAGCCAATTAGCAGCTGGCCGGTCGGTCGCGGCTGAAGGTTAAACGCCACCGAGGTGCCGCCGCCGTGGGCGCTGGCGCCGTAACCCAGCTCAACCAGCTGGTGATGCACCCGCGGCTGGTAGCGATCGGTAATCGCCAGTTGGCCTTTTTTCGGTCGCAGCCAGTTTTCCGCTAACAGCGCGTTGGCTTCAAGTCCGCAGGCCACCACGATTGCCCGCGCCTGTAGCCGTTGGCCGCTGGCGAGCAGCACCTGCGGCTCTTCGATCGTCTGTACGCTATCGCGCAGGCAGGTAAGATGGTTTCCGGCATCAGTAATCAACCAGCGGGCGACGTTCGGCGCGTAGACGATGCCATCGCCTGGCACCCACAGGCCGCCGGCTAGCCCGCCGCGCAGCAGCGGCTCGCGTCCGGCGATCTGCTGCGGGGTCTGGAGCTCGCTGTGCACCTGATGACCGGCCATCCGCCGCTGTTTGTCGCCAGCCACGGCCATCTCTTCTTCGCTTTCCGCCAGCCACAGCGTACCGCAGCCGCGCCAGGCGCAATTGTTGGGCATCCGCGGCGTGATAGCGCGCCAGCGTTCCAGCGACCACGCCGACAAGGTAAGCTCGGCGGGGTCGTCATCCATGCACACCAGATGGCCCATACCGGCCGCCGTGGCGCCGGGCTGACCGTTATCGATGAGCGTCACGCTCTGCCCCCGCTTCGCCAGCTGCCACGCGCAGGCGGCGCCGATGATCCCGGCGCCGATCACGATGACATCACACTGCTTCACGGCGCGATCCCCCAGCAGAAGGGATCGTCAGGGTTGAGGATCAATTGGTTATCGCCGCACACCCAGGCTTCGCCGCGGATCGTTGGGATGATGCCTTCAGCGGTACGCTGGTAGCTGGCGGTAAACTGGCTGCCGATGATGCTGGCCTGACGCCAAATTTCCCCCGGCTGCAGCTTGCCATCCTGCGCCAGACAGGCCAGCTTGGCGCTGGTGCCGGTACCGCATGGCGAGCGATCCCAGGCCTTTCCCGGACAGAGCACGAAGCTGCGGCTGTCGGCGGTATCGTCATCGGCGAAGAGTTCAATATGGTCGATAACGCCGCCGTCGTCGCCGCGGATCCCCGCCGTCTCCAATCCCTCGCGCACCGCCCAGGCGTAGTCGGTGAGCTGTGGAATATGTTCGGGGGTAATGGCGAATGGATGGTCGTTAATCAGGAAAAACCAGTTACCGCCCCAGGCAATATCGCCGATGACGGGACCCAGCGCGGTCTCAACGCGGATCTGTTTTTTCCAGCGGCGGGCCGGGACGTTTTGCACCGATACGCTGCCATCGTCGTGCAACGTGGCGCTTACGTCGCCGACCGGCGTTTCAATCAGATGTACGCCGGGTTGGAGACGTCCAAGCCAGGCCAGCGAGGCGATAAGCCCGATGGTGCCGTGGCCGCACATATTCAGAAAACCGGCGTTGTTGAAGAAAATCACGCCAGCGGCGGCCGCTGCCGAGACCGGTTTGCACAGCAGCGCGCCGACCAGTACGTCATTGCCGCGCGGTTCGAGAATGGCCGCCTGACGCCAATGGTCGAAGTCGCGGGCGAAGCGGTCGCGGCGTTCCGCCATGCTACCGCCGCCGAGATCGGGGAAGCCGTCAACGATCAGGCGGGTCGGTTCGCCGCCGGTGTGTGAATCAATAGCTCTCAGCGTAATAGGGGGGCGTGGCGCGGTCATCAGGCTCTCCGGAAGTTAACAACATGTTTCATCATGCTGGCGCAACCTTTCCCGACCTGCTTGAGCGCTTTCGTCAGAGAAAATGACGAAATCTGCATAGTACTGAGCGCGGTATATTTCTATTCCACATAGTTATTTCTTATTAATCATTTGCTTAATGCTGTGGTAAACCGAAAGTGACCATTGCGCCAGTGGCTAAATCAGGGGAAGGCGTAAAGCGGATCCAGGATCGCAAATCCAGCGCTTGACGCTTGTGATGTTAACGAAAAGTGAATAAATATCCTTCGGTCACTTACCATGAGGAGGCCTTATGATCGGTGTTTCTGATGCGGCGCCGCCGCGCGCGGTTAACCAACCTGAGCTGGCCGTCGATGAGCTAAGCCAGATCTGCGAAGGGCTGGCGCGCCAGCGGCCGGAAAATATGCCGGCGCTGCTGAATGCGCTGGCGCTGATTGCGCCCCTGCTCAATGCTATTCCTAATGTGGTATTTTTTATCAAAGATAGCCAGGCACGTTATCTGCTGGCGAACCTGACGCTGGCCCGCCGCTGTGGTTTCAAAAGCGTCTCCTCGCTGCTGGGCAAAACCTCCGCCGATGTCTTTCCTTCCGCGCTGGGCCAGGGTTACACCGAGCAGGATCTTCGGGTGTTGCGGGAAGGCGTGACCCTGCGCGATCAGCTGGAAATGCATCTCTACAATGGCCGCGAGCGCGGCTGGTGCCTGACGCAGAAATTGGCGCTACGCGATATCAGCGGCCAGGTGATCGGCATGGCCGGGATCTCGCACGATCTGCAGGAGGCCCACGCCCGCCATCCGGCATGGCAGCGGCTGGCGATCGTCGACGATCATATTCGCCGCCACTATCACCGGCCGATCGCCATGGAAGAGTTAACCGCCTTAAGCGGAATGTCGATTGCGCAGATCGAACGCTACTGCAAGCGGATCTTTCATCTCACCCCGCGGCAGATGATCCACAAAGTGCGGCTGGAAAAAGCCACCGAACTGCTGGCTGGCGATACGCCGATTACCGATATCGCCTTGCAGTGCGGGTATACCGATCACAGCGCATTCAGCCGCCAGTTCAAGGCCATGACCGGCTCGACGCCGCGTGATTTTCGCCTCACGCTGCTCGGATAAACGCTGGCTCACACTTTTGCCGACTGTGCTAATTTCGTCATCGTATTGAGGGAAAACCGACAAGCCGCCGGTTCCGCGACACGTCAATCTGTCAGTGAATATTCACCATTCATTCACTTTGACTTAACAAAATGACGACAAGGAACCGAGCATGAGCAAAAAAGCGATTCACTGGAGCGGCGTATTCCCGGCGGTCAGCACGCAGTTTCGTAGCGACTACTCCCTCGATTTAGACGCCACTCACGCGGTGATGAAAAACCTGGTGAAAGATGGCGTTTCCGGGCTGGTGGTGTGCGGCAGCGTAGGTGAAAACACCTCGCTGAGCACCGATGAAAAACTGCAGATTATCGAGGTGGCGAAGGATGCCGCCGGCGGCAAAATTCCGGTCATCGCCGGGGTGGCCGAGTTCACCACCGCCTTTGCCCAGAAAATGGCGAAAGAGGCGGAGCGCGTCGGCGTCGACGGGATCATGGTGATGCCGGCGCTGGTCTACTCCTCAAAACCGCATGAAACCGCGGCCCACTTCCGCAGCGTGGCGAGCGCTACCGACCTGCCGATTATGGTCTACAACAACCCGCCGATTTACAAAAACGACGTGACGCCAGACATTCTCGCTACCCTGACCGACTGCGACAATATCGTCTGCTTTAAAGACTCCTCCGGCGATACCCGCCGCTTTATCGACCTGCGTAACACCGTTGGCGACCGCTTCGTGCTGTTTGCCGGGCTGGATGACGTGGTGGTGGAAAGCATCGCCGTCGGCGCGGAAGGCTGGATCTCCGGGATGTCCAACGCCTTCCCGCGCGAAGGGGAAACGCTGTTCCGCCTGGCGCGCCAGCAGCGTTACGAAGAGGCGATGGCGCTGTACCGCTGGTTCATGCCGCTGCTGCATCTCGATGCGCGTCCGGATCTGGTGCAGTGCATCAAGCTGTGTGAAGAGTTACTGGGTCGCGGTAGCGCCATCACCCGTCCGCCGCGTCTGGCGCTGGAAGGCGAAACGCGCCAGCAGGTGGTGGCGATTGTTGAACAGGCGCTGGCGACTCGTCCGACGCTGCCGGATGTCGGCCTCTGAGCTCAGGAGTCAATATGAATGCATCTCAGACCACGGCGGGACGGCAGTTTATTGCCGGACACCGTATTGCCAGCGGTGAGGCGACGCTATTGAGCCTGCGGGCGGTGGACGGCGAAGCCACCGGCCACCGCTTCTATCCGGCTTCACGCGAGGAAGCCGCTCAGGCCGCAGAAGCCGCGCAGCAGGCCTTTGCCGTCTATTCACAAACCACGCCGCAGCAGCGGGCGCGCTTTCTCAACGCCATTGCTGATGAACTGGATGCGCTGGGCGAGGCGTTTTTTGCTATCGCCGGGCAGGAAACCGCGCTGCCGCTGGCGCGGCTGCAGGGAGAACGGGCGCGCACCAGCGGCCAGTTGCGGATGTTTGCTGGCGTGATCCTGCGCGGCGATACCTTCGCCGCCCGTATTGATACCGCCTTAGCCGACCGTCAGCCGCTGCCGCGCCCGGATCTGCGACAGTATCAGCAGGCGTTAGGGCCGGTGGCGGTGTTTGGCGCCAGCAACTTTCCGTTGGCCTTTTCCACCGCCGGCGGCGATACCGCCTCGGCGCTGGCGGCTGGCTGTCCGGTGGTGGTGAAGGCCCATCCGGGCCATATGGCCACCGCCGAGCTGACCGCCGAAGCGATCGTCCGGGCGGTAGTGCGGTGCGGTTTACCCGGCGGCGTATTCAATATGATTTTCGGGACCGATATCGGCGCCGAATTAGTCCGCCATCCGGCGATTCAGGCCGTTGGCTTTACCGGTTCTCTGGCTGGTGGTAAGGCGCTGTATCAGCTGGCGCAGCAGCGCCCGCAGCCAATCCCGCTGTTTGCTGAAATGTCGGCGATTAACCCATTGATTATTCTGCCACAGGCGCTGCAGACGCGGGCAGAGGCGCTGGCGAACGAGCTGGTGGCGTCATTCACCCTCGGCGGCGGCCAGTTCTGTACCCGTCCGGGGCTGATTCTGGCGCTGCGCGGCGCCGGGCTGGAACGCTTTAAGTCGGCGCTGTGTGCGGCGGTAGCGGGCTCTTCGCCGCAGGTGTTGCTCAATGCGCCGACCCTTCAGCACTACCGCCAGGGCGTGGCGGCGCTTGCGGCGCACCCGCGTATCGAGAAGCTGGCGAGCGGCATCGCCGCCGGCGCCGGGCAGGCGCAAACCCTGCTGTGGCAGGCTCAGGTCGAGGATCTGCTGGCGCAGGATACGCTGCTGCAGACCGAAGTTTTCGGCCCGCTATCGCTACTGGTGGAAGTGGACGACGTGGCCCAACTGCAGGCGGTGGTGAAAGCGCTGCAGGGGCAGCTCACCGCGACGCTGCATGCTGAGGCGGATGATGGCCCGCTGGCGGCGAGCCTGCTACCGCTGCTTTGCGAAAAGGCCGGACGGGTGCTGTTTAACGGTTATCCCACCGGCGTGGAAGTGTGCGATGCGATGGTCCACGGCGGCCCGTGGCCGGCGACCACCGACACCCGCGGGACTTCGGTCGGCAGCCGGGCGATTGAGCGCTTTCTGCGCCCGGTCTGTCTGCAGAACGCGCCAGCCGCCCTGTTACCGCCGGCGCTGCAGGATGCGAACCCTTTGAACCTGCTGCGCCTGGTCAACGGCCAGTGGACCCGGGAAGCGATTTCCTCCTCTCATTGACGCAAGGGCATCACCATGACCATTCACTCTACGCATAACAGTCAAACCCGCGTTGCAGAGTCGGGTAAGTTTAAAAAACAGCTGACCCTAACCGATCTCACCTTTATCGGCCTGGGGGCGATTTTCGGCTCCGGATGGTTATTCGCCGCCAGCCACGTCGCATCCATCGCCGGTCCGGCCGGGATCGCGTCGTGGGTGATCGGCGGCTTTGCGGTATTGCTACTGGGGATTGTGTACTGCGAGCTGGGGGCGGCACTGCCGCGCGCCGGCGGCATTATTCGCTACCCGGTCTTTTCCCACGGCGAGCTGATGGGCTATCTGCTGGGATTCATCACCCTGATCGCGTTCTCCAGCCTGATTTCGATTGAAATCGTCGCCGCCCGGCAATATGCCGCGGCCTGGTTTCCGGCGTTGACCCAGCCGGGCTCCAGTTCGCCGACGCTGCTGGGGTGGGTGGTGCAGTTCCTGCTGCTCTGTTTCTTCTTTGCGCTGAACTACTACAGCGTCAAGACCTTCGCCCGATCGAACAACTTCATCAGCGTGCTCAAGTTTCTGGTGCCGCTGCTGGTGGTGGTGACGCTGTTCACCTTCTTTAAACCGGAGAATCTGCACGCTCAGGGTATTGCGCCATTCGGCATGTCCGGGGTGGAAGCGGCGATCAGCGCGGGCGGAATTATCTTCGCTTATCTGGGATTGACGCCGATTATCTCGGTAGCCAGCGAAGTACAAAAGCCGCAGCGGACTATCCCTATTGCGTTGATTTTATCAGTGGTGCTGTCGACGATTATCTACGTGCTGCTGCAGCTGGCGTTCCTTGGCAGTATCCCCACCGAGATGCTGAACGGCGGTTGGGCCGAGGTGAGCAAACAGTTCTCGCTGCCGTATCGCGATATCGCTATTACCCTCGGCATGGGCTGGCTGGCCTTTATGGTGATAAGCGATGCGATCATCTCCCCGAGCGGCACCGGCAATATCTATATGAACGCGACGCCGCGGGTGATCTACGGCTGGGCGAAGGCGGGTACTTTCTTTAAAGCCTTTACCCATATTGATAAAGCGTCCGGTATTCCGCGCCCGGCGCTATGGCTGACTTTTGGACTGTCGATTTTCTGGACGCTGCCGTTTCCCTCCTGGGAACAGCTCATTAGCGTGGTGTCGGCTGCCCTGGTGCTGAGTTACGCCATCGCCCCGGTGACCGCCGCCGGGCTGCGCCGCAACGCGCCGGATCTGCCACGGCCGTTCCGCGTGCGCGCCTTCGGCATCATCGGCCCGGTATCGTTTATGATCTCGGCGCTGATTGTTTACTGATCCGGCTGGAATACGCTCTCGTGGCTGTTGGGGCTGCAAATCGTGATGTTTGTCGTCTACGTGATGTGCAAAGGTAAGGTGCCGGAACATACCGTGAGCCTGGCGCAGCAGGTGAAGTCTTCGCTGTGGCTGATCGTTTTTTATGCGTTGATTATCCTCTTTTCCTGGCTGGGCAGCTTCGGCGGGCTTAATGTTATCGGTCACCCCTGGGATACGGTGCTGGTGGCGGCGATGTCGTTGGGGATTTACTACTGGGGCGCGCGCAGCTGCCTGCCGCAGGCTAACTTTAGCGGAGACGAAGAAGAGTAAAGGAGAACAGTATGGAGTCGGTAAATCTATCGTTACCTGAAGCTTATGACCTGGCGCTGGAGGTACTCAGCGCCAATGGATTTAGCGCCGACCACGCGGCGGCCATTGCACGTAATGTGGCCGCCGGGGAGCGCGACGGCTGCGCTTCCCACGGCCTGTGGCGGCTGTTGGGCATTGTCGATACCTTGCGTAAAGGTAAGGTATCGCCTGATGCCGAGCCGCAAATCCACGACCAGGCGCCGGCGATTGCGCGGGCGGACGCCGGCGGCGCTTTTTCGCTGCTGGCCTACGAGCGCGCGCTGCCGTTACTGCTGGAGAAGGCGCGGCACAACGGCATTGCGGCGTTGGCGATTAATCGCTGCGTCCATTTTTCCGCGCTGTTTGCCGATATTGAGCCGTTGACCGAAGCAGGGCTGGTGGGGCTGGCCTGTACGCCAAGCCACGCCTGGGTAGCCCCGGCGGGCGGCACGCGTCCGCTGTTCGGCACCAACCCTATCGCTTTTGGTTGGCCGCGGCGGGATAAGCCGCCGTTTATTGTTGATATGGCGACCAGCGCCGCGGCGCGCGGCGAGATCCAACTGCATCAGCGCGCCGGTAAAGCGCTACCGCAAGGGTGGGGAATCGACAGTCAGGGACAGCCAACGACCGATGCCGCGGAGGTGCTGAACGGCGCGATGTTAACCTTCGGCGGCCATAAGGGCTCGGCGCTGGCGGCAATGGTCGAGCTGCTGGCTGGGCCGCTTATCGGCGATATGACCAGCGCCGAATCGCTGGCGTGGGATAACGGCGCGGGCGGTCTCCCCTACGGCGGCGAGCTTATCCTGGCGCTGGATCCGCAGCGCTTTCTCGGCGCGCAGGCACCAGAGCAGCTGGCGCGCGCCGAAACGTTGTTCAATGCGATGCAGGATCAGGGGGCGCGGCTGCCGGGCGAGCGGCGTTTCGCCTGCCGCCAGCAGAGTGAGCGGCAGGGGGTCGCCATCAGCCGTTCATTGCATGATGAGATTTGCGCCTTGCGCCAGGGCGGGTAAGGCGCGAAGACCCGGGACATTCCCCGGCTTGCGCTACGCTTAGCCGGGCTACCGAACGTCGCGGGTTGTGTAGCTCGGGTAAGGCACGAAGCGCCGCTACCCGGGATGCCTGTCAAAATAGCGTGTCGAGCTCGTCCAGCACGTTATAGTCGTCATCGACCAGCAGCAACGTCTTCCACTTATCAAAGGTCAGACACGGGTGCGAGGTGCCGAACAGCAGAATATCGCCGACCTGCACATCGCTGCCAGGCGCCAGGCGCAGCATGCAGTGTTGATCCATGATGCCGATACTGACGATCGACTCCGCGCGCAGCGCTAACTGCTGGCCGTTACGATAATGGGCGATCGGCTGCGGCAGCCCGGCGTCGAAAGCGCAGTCGCGCTTGCCGAAATTCACCACCGCGCGATCCGCCTCCGGTACCGATTGCACCATCGCCATCAGCTCCAGCGCTGAAGTGAGATCGCCGGCGAGATCGCAGGCAATTGGATCGCGGGCGATCAGCTCTTGTTGTGCGAGATCGTAGATCCCGCGATCGTGGGTGATATAACAGCCAGGGCGGATGACGATACGGCAGCGGCGCGGTTTTGCCGCCGCCAGCCAGATGTTGCACACCACGTCATACCAGACGGTGCCCGCGCCGGTGAGAATAAATTCGCCGTCAACCAGCGGCTCCATGCGGCAGGCAAGCGCCGCGGCCTGCTGTAATAGCGCTTCCACCTGCGGCTGCGGATCGTCGCCGTGCAGCACCCCTTCATACAATTCCAGCCCGCGTAGCCGTAGCCCCGGCAGATCGCTTACCCGCTGCGCCAGCGCCAGCGCGTCATCGACGCTACGACAGCCGCAGCGCCCGCCCGGCACGCCAAGTTCAATCAGCACATCCAGCGTTTGTCCTTGGGCGGCGAAAAACGCGGAAAGGGCGCGCACGTTGGCCTCGCTATCGACGCAGCAGATAAAATCCACTGCCCGATAGTGGGCTTTTAGCTGCGCGACCACCTGCATATTGGCCTTGCCGACCAGCTGATTGACCATCAGGACGCGTTGGATGCCGCTGGCCATCGCCGCGCTGGCCTGCCAGGCGCTGCCCACGCCGCTCCCCCACGCTCCCGCTCGCTGCTGCGCCTGAAATATCCATGGCGTCATTGTCGTTTTACCATGCGGCGCCAGCGACACGCCGCGGGCGTCGGCATAGCGCTGCATCCATGAAATATTGTTTTCCAGCGCCGACTTTTTTAACAGCGCGGCGGGCAGACAGACCTCTTCCGCCAGCAGATTAGCCGGCGCGGACATGAGGGCGGATTTGTGCGGGATGAGCGGTGCTGAATGGTATTTCATAACACTATCCTTTCAGGGTTTATAATCGGTTAATCGCTAGGTATCATTTATAACTATTTGATAAATATATTTTTAATATAAAAATGTTATTCGATTTGAATAAAAGTATCACAAAATGATCTGGGTTTTGCGTAGTTTTCCACTGTTTTTTGCGCTTGTAAATGGTTAACTTATCGGCATGTCGAAAGGGAGTAATTGCTATGAAAGTTGACTGGCTTTTCAAAAACGTCACGGTGATCGACGGGAGCGGCGGGCCGCAATACCGTGCCGATGTGGCGGTGAAGGGCGACCGAATAATCGCTATCGCCCCGGCGCTGGACGTCGCGGCGGAGCAGGAAATTGATGGCCAGGGGCGGGTACTGGCGCCGGGCTTTATTGATGTGCATACCCATGATGATATCAACGTTATCCGCATGCCAGAGTACTTGCCGAAGCTCAGCCAGGGGGTGACGACGGTGATCGTCGGCAACTGCGGGATCAGCGCGGCGACCGCTACCATGCGCGGCGAAGTGCCGGACCCGATGAATCTCCTCGGCGAGCAGCAGCACTTTATCTATCCCACCGTGGAGGCTTATGCCCATGCGGTGGAAGCGGCGCGGCCGTCGCTGAATGTCGGCACGTTAATCGGTCACACCGCGCTGCGCAATAACCATATGGACGATCTGTTTCGTCCGGCGAATGAGACGGAAATCGCCGGCATGCGCGTACAGCTACGCGATGCGCTGCGCCAGGGGGCGTTAGGTCTCAGTACCGGGCTGGCCTATGCCAGCGCTTTCCAGTCGACCACCGAAGAGGTGATGGCGCTGGCGGAAGAGCTGGCGGCCGGGAAGGGCGTCTATACCACCCATTTACGCTCGGAGTTCGAGCCGATTCTTGAGGCGCTGGACGAAGCCTTCCGTATCGGCCGTCACGGCAACGTGCCGGTGGTGGTTTCGCACCACAAGTGCGCCGGGGCGAAAAACTGGGGGCGTACCAAAGAGACGCTGGCGTTTTTCGATGAGATGCGCCAGCAGCAGGATATCGCCTGCGACTGTTATCCCTACTCCGCCAGCTCGTCGACGCTGGATATGAAACAGGTGACCGACGAGTTTGATATCGTGATCACCTGGTCCGAAGCGCAGCCGGAACAGGCCGGGAAAACGTTGCAGCAGATCGCCGATGAGTGGCAGGTGAGCCTGCACGACGCCGCGGCGCGGCTGATTCCGGCGGGCGCTATCTACTACAACATGGATGAGCAGGACGTACGGCGGGTGATGCGCTATCCGGTCACCATGATTGGCTCTGACGGGCTACCGAACGATCCGATGCCGCATCCGCGCCTGTGGGGCGCCTTCCCGCGGGTACTCGGCCACTATAGCCGCGACGAGCAGCTATTCCCGCTGACTACCGCGGTACACAAGATGACCGGGCTGTCGGCGGCGCGCTTCCAGTTGGCGGATCGCGGGCTGGTGAAAATTGGCTACTTCGCCGACCTGGTGCTGTTTGACCCGCAGACGGTGCGCGATGTTGCTAGCTTCTCCGATCCGAAACGACCGGCGGACGGCATTGAGGCGGTGATGGTCAACGGCGTGATGAGCTACGGCAGTGATAAGAAAATTACCGGGCGGGCAGGGCGTTTCCTGCGCCGTCGGATGGACTAAGGAGTTGAATATGAGTATCAAACGTTATGGCGTAGAAGGCGGTACCGGAACCGGTGGTCAGCATCTGCCGTTCGCCCGCGCGGTGGAAGCTGGCGGCTGGCTGTACGTTTCCGGGCAGACGCCGATGAAAAATGGCGAAGTCGTAGAAGGCGGCATCGTCGAACAATCGCGGCTGGCGATCCAGAACTGCGTCGACATCATGAGCGAAGCCGGCTACGGCCTGGCGGACGTAGTGCACGTCAAAGTGATCCTCACCGACGCGCGCTATTTCCAGTCGTTCAATAAGGTATTTCGCGAGTTCTTTGGCGATAATCCGCCAGCGCGCATTTGCTGCGTGGCGGACCTGGTGGTGGATTGCAAAGTTGAAGTGGATGTGACCTGTTTTAACGCTGCGCGACAATAACGCTCGAAACCTAAAAATAAATCCCTCCCTTTCCGGGAGGGAGCATCAAAAAAGTGTGATATCGGCACCAGAGTGAATAAATAAATCGGTGCCACTGGGTTCGCTATGCCTTTTTTCAGGCATGGTTCCTGTTAACTCATAATATTCAGCGGCACGAATATTATTTATTACGTCTGGATGTGAGCCATGAATAATATGTCATTTATGATTTGGTTTTCCGTTTATGCCTGCGCGATGATTACCTTAGGTTGGTACGTTTCGCGCAAACAGAAAACCGGCGAAGACTTTTTACTTGGCGGCCGTTCGCTGCCGATGATCCTTACTCTCGGCTCGACGGTCGGCACCATGGTGGGCACCGGCTCCAGCGTCGGCGCCGTCGGCTTTGGCTACAGCAACGGCTGGGCCGGGATGCTTTACGGCCTCGGCGGCGCGGTGGGGATTCTGCTGGTGGCATGGTTATTCGCTCCGGTACGCAAACTTCGCTTCATGACCATGAGTGAAGAAATGTCGTATTACACCGGCGGCAGTAAAATAATTAAAAACCTCGTCGCGATACTTATTTTTATTGCTTCTATCGGCTGGCTGGGGGCGCATATATTAGGTGGCGGATTATATCTGGCGTGGGCCAGCGGCATTGATATTAATGTCGCAAAAATTATTATTGCGCTGGCTTTTGTGGTTTATGTCGGTATTGGCGGCTATTCCGCGGTGGTGTGGATCGATACCATTCAATCGATTGTACTGTTCGTCGGCTTTATTTTAATGGCGGTGCTGGCGGTTCATCACGTTGGCGGCTGGAGCCATATTCAGCAGGCCGTCGATCCGGCGGCGCAAAGCTTGTTCGCGGTCGATAAATTAGGCGTGTTGCCGGCGCTATCATTGGCGATGGTGATCGGCGTCGGCGTGCTGGCGACGCCTTCTTATCGCCAGCGCATTTACTCGGCGAAGACCGTCTCCTCGGTACGTCAGTCCTTCACGATTACCGGCCTGCTGTATCTAGGCTTCTCCTTCCTGCCGGCGATCATCGGTATGGCGGTATGGACCATGAACCCGCAGTTGGAAAACAGCGGCTTCGCCTTCTTATTTGCCACCCAGGTGCTGCCGCCGGTGCTGGCGATGGCGATCCTGATTGCCGGCATGTCGGCCAATATGTCTTCCGGTAGCTCTGATGCCATCGCCGCGGTGTCCATCATGCTGCGCGACCTCTACACCCTGGTGACCGGCCATATGCCCGCGCCGGAGAAAGCCATTCGCCTGTCGCGGATCTTCCTGGTTCTGGTGATTGCGCTGGCGCTGCTGTTTGCCCTGACCTCCAACGACATCATCAGCTATATCACCAAAATGATCTCGATGATTATGTCCGGCATGTTTATCTGCACCATGCTTGGTCGTTTCTGGACACGCTTTAACTGGCAGGGCGCGGTCGCCGCGCTGGCCGGCGGCGCCGGAGCATCGGTTGCGGTGCTGGTGGATAGCGACTGGCTGGCGTTCTGGGGCAACCCGTGTATTCCGGCGGTACTGACGAGCCTGGTGGCTTCGGTTGTGGTGACGTTACTGACCCCGGCCAGCAGCATGAGCCGCGAGCAGGCGCTGGAGATGATTACCCACGAACGTGAAAGCCGCCCAACGCCACCGCCGTTGCCGATTGGCAAACGTCATACCTCACGCGGGTAAGGGGTAATCATGAACGAGTATATTGCCGTCGATTGGGGCTCTACGCAGCTGCGGGCATGGCGGATGCGTGATGGCGAATGCATCGACAAGCTGAAGCTGCCCTGCGGCATCACGCGCCTGAACGGGCAGCGCCCCGAAGCGGTATTTCAGCAGCAGTTGGCGCCGTGGCGCGGCGACCCCGCGCTGCCGGTGGTGATGGCGGGGATGATCGGCAGCGATGCCGGTTGGCAACCGGTGCCATATCTGGCCTGCCCGCTGGCGCTGGAGGCGCTCAACGGTCAGTTACATGAGGTGGCGGAAAACGTGTGGATCGTGCCGGGGCTGAAAGTGGCGCAGGCCGCAGATTACGATGTGATGCGCGGTGAAGAAACGCAGCTGCTGGGCGCCTGGCAACGGATGCCCGCGGAGTGTTACGTGATGCCCGGCACCCACTGTAAATGGGTGCAGGTGCAGAACGGCGTGGTGCGCCAGTTCGCCACGGCGATGACCGGCGAACTGCATCACCTGCTGCTTAATCATTCGCTGCTCGGTCAGCAACTGCCTGTACAACAACCTGATGACGCCGCTTTCGCTCTCGGTATGGAAAAAGGGCTAAATCAGCCGGCGTTATTGTCCGGGCTTTTTAGCGCCCGCGCCGCGCGGGTGTTAGGGGCGCTGGCGGCGACTTCGGTGAGCGATTATCTCTCCGGGCTGTTGATTGGCGCGGAGGTGGCGACCTTTAGCGAGCGCTATCGCGCCAGCCGCGTGGTGCTGGTTGGTGAGCACTCGCTTAGTGCCCGTTATCAGCAGGCGATGGCGGCGCGAGGGTTGACCGTTTCCTGTTGCTCCGGCGAGGCGGCGTTTCTTTCGGGTATAGCGAGGATGATTGATGGACAAGGTTAAACTGGTGGCGATTTTACGCGGTATTCAGCCCGGTGAAGCGGCGGAGCATATCGCCGCGCTTATCGATGCAGGTTTTCGCTATATTGAAATTCCGCTTAACTCGCCGGACTGGCAGCAGAGTATTCCGGCGATGGTGCGCCAGTTTGGCGAACGGTCGGTGATTGGCGCGGGGACGGTGCTGAAGGTTGAGCAGGTTGATTTTCTGGCTGAAGCCGGGGCGAAGCTTATCGTGACGCCCAATACGGCCCCGGCGGTGATCCGCCGCGCGGTAGAAAAGGGGATGCTGGTGTGCGCCGGCTGTGCCACAGCCTCTGAGGCGTTTAGCGCGCTGGATGCCGGGGCGCAATGGCTGAAAATCTTTCCGTCATCGGCATTCGGCCCGGACTATATCCGCGCGCTGAAAGCGGTGTTGCCGCCGGAGGTGCCGGTGCTGGCGGTCGGGGGCGTGACACCGGAAAACCTGCACAGCTGGCGTCAGGCGGGCTGCGCGGGGGCGGGGTTAGGCAGCGATCTCTACCGCGCCGGGCAGCCGTTGGCGCGTACCCGCCAGCAGGCGCAACGCTTTATCGCCGCCTGCGGCGATTAATCGCCGAGCGGCAGTCGGTCGACGCCGTCGCGGTGGTCGTCGAGCGCCAGCTTAATGCGGCGCAGACGGTCTTTCGCCTGCGGTTTATTGGCCATCGCCAGTTCGGTGGCCAGCACATCTACCATCGCCAACATCGCATAGCGTGAAGCGCTGGGCTTGAAAATATAGTCGTTTTCGCTCACCAGCAGCGGTAGCACGATATCGGCCTGCGCCGCCAGTGGCGTTTCCGGCGGGGTAATGGCGACAATTTTCGCCCCGTATTGCCGGGCGATGGCGGCGCTTTCAATCATCTCTTTGGTATAGCCGCCGAGCGACAGCACAATCACCACATCTTTCGCCGTCACCGCCGAACTCATCATGCGTACCAGCAGGCCGTCGCTCTGGCTGACTACCGGCAACCCGAGGCGGAACAGGCGATACTGGATCTCCTGCGCGCAGATGGTCGAACCGCCGCCCATACCCAGCGCAAGCACCTGACGGGCGTCGCTAATCCATTCCACCGCGCGTTTCAGCGCCGCAAGGTCCAGCGCCCGACGGTTGGTTTCCAGCACGCTGATGATTGATTCATAAATTCCCTGTACGCCTTCCAGATCCGGTACGTCGAGAATAAAGCGCTGACCAATGGCCAGCGACTGGGCGAGCTTCATTTTCAGTTCGCGCACGTCTTTACAGCCCAGCGCACGCGCAAAGCGCGTCACCGATGCCTGGCTGGTGTCGGTCAGGCGCGCCAGTTCGGCAATCGGCATTTCCGCCGCGGCGGCGACGTCGTCGAGAATAAACTGCGCAATACGCTTTTCGGTCGCGGTCAGCGCCATAAAGCGGTCGGTGATGCAGGAGATGATATCGATCGAGTAGGCCATTCCGGGTATCAGGTTATGTATTAGGAATGGTACTTTGTACCATATACCGGTGACAAAATCAGCGCGGCGCCTCTCGCGGCGCTAAAAATCAAGGCGCATCGCGCAGCGGGTTTCCGCCGTCAGGCCATGCTCTGCTTCCAGCGCGCGTTTCGCCGCCAGCCCTTCGGGTAGGTGCAGTTCATTGAGGATGGTGAAGCCCAGCCGGGTATAAAAGGGCGCGTTCCACGGCACCTCGCGAAAGGTGGTGAGCGTCACCGCCGGGAAGCCGTCGCGGCGGGCGTTGTCGATAGTTTGGCTAAGCAGGGCGCGGCCAATACCCTGGCCCTGCCACTGCTGGTGGACGGAGATTTCTACAATAAACAGGGCATCGTCCAGCGGCTCGCTCAGCAGGAAACCAACGGGCCTGTCGTCAGCAAGCGCCAGCAGGCTATGGCCGGTTTCCAGGTATTGCCGGTGCTGTTCAACGCTCATTACCGGGCTTTCCGCCAGCCAGGCGAAAGCGGGAATGCGCGCAAAGGATTGTGCCGCCGAACGCTCCAGCGCGGGCAGCAGCGGCAGATCGCCTTCTTCGGGCAGGCGAAAAGTGAAAGTGGGGTTTATAGTGTTAGTTTTCATCGCCTCAGCATAGCAGCCTCAGGGAGAAATGCATGGAGTTCACCGCCGTTCCTGCCGTCCAGTTTAGCGGCGCGCAGTTGACTACGATTTTGAATGACTGCTTTGCCGATTATCTGGTGCCGGTATCGATGTCGGTAGATCTGTTTGTACAGCGCTTTAGCGCCGAAGGGTTAAACCTGTTGCAGTCTAAGGTGTGGCTGGCAGGAGATGAACCGGCGGCTATCGGGCTCATCGCCCGCCGCGGGCGTGATGCGCGACTGGCGGCTTTTGCTATTCATCCCGGATTTCGCGGCAAAGGACGAGGGCGACAATTGATGACCTCGCTTATCGCCGATTTACGCGCTCAGGGCGTACAGCGAATGTGGCTGGAGGTGATCCGCGATAATCACCGGGCGGTGGCGCTATATCAGTCATTGGGCTTTGCGGTGCGTCACGGGCTGTGCGGCTATCTCAGCGAGACGCAAGCGGAGCCGCGTGAGTCTCCCCTGGAGGATTACGATTTGCTGAGTCTGCTGCGTCATACAAGCCTGGAGCAGGAAGGGCAACTGCCGTGGCTGCTGGATCCACTGACCTTTATTACCTTGCCATGTCGGGCGTTGACGCTGCAGCAGCAGGCCTTCGCCGTGCTGGCAACCACTGCCAGCAAGCCGCAGCTGCAGTTTTTATGGCTGACGCCGGCGGCGCGCGGACGCGGGCTGGGGCGGGAAATGCTGATCGCGCTGGCTCAACAGTTTCCGGGATTAAGCACTTCGGTGACCATCCCGGAAACCTTCACGCCGCTGTTTAAATCGGCGGGTTATGCGCCGCTGGCGCTGCAGCAGTACGAGATGTGCCTGCGCTTGAACTAGCCCGGCGCAGACGCCGGGCCGTAGGTGTTAACCTTCGCGACCGACGATTTTAATATCCACCATGCCAATGCCCAACTGGCGCGGCGCGTGGCCGACAATATTGCCTTCGTTGGTGGACTGCGGCTCCGGCGGAGTGATAGTTAAGGTGTTGCTGCGTGCCGGGTTCTCGAAATGCAGCGTCGTCGTGGTCACTTCATTGGCTAAAGTAAGTACTTGCTCACTTTTCCCGACGCGCACCGGTATTGGCTGGTTGGCGTTCGGGCCGAAGGCCTTGGCGGTGATCACCAGATCGAATTTTTCCGGCAGCGGTTCTTTATATTCAATCTTCACTTCGTCACCGAGCTGGGCGTTGGACCAGCGTCCCCACAGCTCAGGCCGCGAGATGCCGCTGAACTGTTTGACCTCCTCCGGCGCGCCGGCGACATTAAACACAAAGCTATCGGCTTTATAGCGAATATCGTTATCGACAATTTTCAACGTATCGACGTTGCCTTTGTAGCGCTCCATATCGATAACGGTATCTTTGAAGGCGGTTTTGCCCTGCCATTGCGGCTTGTCGACGTGCTGTACCTGCTGTTCGCCGCCCAGCTGACCTTGCGAGACGCACCAGTCGGTGGACAGCGCCAGTTCCGGCCGCCACAGTTGGCCCATCTTGTAGCAGCGGTCGACCCATACGAAATTGTCGCGTGGGGCGAAGTCCGCCAACTGGAAGCGCAGCGGCGCGGAATACTCGCTTTCCGGAATCGGCTCGACGCGCTGATCCGAGACCCGTAGCAGCAGCGGCAGACGGAAATGGCTACCGGAGAATGAGATCATGTTCTTCTGCGAGTCGATGTTGAAGCTCTTAATCTCCTTCGGGAAATTCCACAGACGAATGACGTCCGGTTTCCATGCCAGCACTTTCTCTTTCATGTTCATGAAGATAGTGGAGAGCGATTCTGCGGAAAGGCTGCTGCGGCCAAGGCCGATATAGTTATCGCCGCCGAGAATATCCAGCACCGTCGCGCCGTTATCCATGGTATTACGCTTCACGGCCAGCACATCCTGCTGAGGCTGGTCGCCGCGCAGGATAAAGAACAGATTACTGCGATCCTGTTTGTTCAGATAATCCCAGGCGCTGTTTTTCATCGCCAGATGATCGGACGAGACCACGATGACCGTATTTTTGAAGTACGGCGAGGCCTTAATCTTTTCAATTAGCGCGGCGATGTGCTCCTGGCTACAGGCCACGGCGCTGAAGGAGAGATTCTTTTTGCCATCCATGTCATAGCGTTTACGCTCGCAGGTGCGCGAAATAAAGCCGTCAGGATGGTGGGTATCGACGGTGAGGGCGAACAGCGAAAAGCGTTTGCCGGATTGGGAGAGTTCTTCGAACTTTTTCCACGTTTCGTCAAGCACGGTGTCGTCGTAGAAGCCCCAGTCGTTGCGGTAGGACGGGTCGGCCACCGTCGTTTTCAGCTCTTCCGCACCGTACAGGTGATCGAAACCGTGGGATTTGAGGAAAACGTCTTTACCGGCGAAGCGCAGGTTGGCGCCCTGTACAAAGTAGTTTTCGTAACCGGAATTTTTCAGGATATCGCCGAGACAGATATTTTGCGGGAAGAAGCTGGATACCGCCGCGGAAGCGTTGCCTTCGAACGGCGCGAACAGCGGAATACCACACTGGGAAGCGACCATACCGGCGATGGTGTAATCGGTGCCGGGAAGCTGTGCGGTATTGCTGAAATCCAGTCCTTCGCTTTTGATTTTACCCAGTTCCGGCGTGAGCTCCGGGAAAGCCTCGTTATTGAAATAGGTGCGCTCCAGGCTCTCGCCGTAGATATAGACCAGATTCAGCTGCGGATTGTTGATGCTTTTCGACGGCTCTTTGTAGTAAGCCGTGAAGTCCGGATCGCCGTCGCGGGACTGCGATTTCACGAGTTCGGTGATTTGGCGGAACGCCGGGCTGGCGTCGACGGAGGCCAGCGCCAGTACCAGCGCAATCAGGCTGTAGCCAAAGTGATGCGGATGGTGGCGGCGACGGCGTAATATCCAACCGAGGGCGCCAAATACGGCGACCAGCGCCAGCACCAGACCGATACCCGGCAGAATATATTTACTGACGCCCGCGCCGGTCAGGCTGTTGGTCAGGGTATAGAGTACCGCGTCGTTAATACCGTCGCCGGTGAAGTAGTCGCTGGCGTAGAGGGTGATATTGAGCACAACAAACAGCCCCAGCACCGCAAGAGTGGCAGAGAACCACCAGGTATTGCGACCGGCTTTCCAGGCATAGATCACCACCGAGGCGAGAAACAAGGCGATGGATAACAACTCTGACACAGCTAACCCTCATGTGCGCCAGCGGCGGGCTGGCCGGATAGATCGATTTTCACGCTACACTGTAATGGCAGCGTCTTTCTGCTGCAATTGTAGTGTCATGAAAGTGTGCTGTGATTCAGAATTGGTTTAGAAAGCGTCTTTTTTGTACGATGTCTCATCCTGTCGTCACGGGGAAAACAGGAGCAGAAAAGTAAAAATAGCGATTGCGGCCGCGCTGGCGACGCTAAAGCGCCAAACGCGGCATCGGCGGGGAAATTTAAGACAGGAAGTTAACGCCCTGTTTCAGTACCAGGTCACAGGCCTTAGTCTTCACTTTTTCAGCCAGCGGGCTGCTGCCCAGGGTGTTCAGATTCAACTGCTGGCCGTTATTACTGCTCAGCAATCCCTGTAGCCCTTCCAGATAACCGGTATCCTGTTTCTGTTTCTCCGGCGTGCTCAGGCCAAGCTTATCCAGTACCTGGTTTTTCACGTTGTCGGCGTTGGTGACCGAGGTCAGTTTTTTTTGCGCGCAATAAGAGAGAACGCCGGCGGCATTGTTCATGCTGCTGGAGGTGAGCGCCTGGTTGCCGCCGTTGAGCAGGCTGGTTAAGGACGACATCGACATACCGCCGCCGCTTTGCTGGGAACTGCTGCTGAGCTGGCTGGCGGCGCTATTGAGTGAGTCCTGCCAGGAGGCGGCGTAGGTGGGAGCCGCCATCAACGCGCCGGCTGCGATAGCGGCGCAAAAAGCTGTCTGCAAAGATTTCATAAACGTACTCTTCGTCGTTACTTAAGAATCTCTTCAGTATAACGCCGCTTGAGCTCGGAAATCTCTCAATACTCTTTACCGGTAACGCGATCGCGGTAGCTATCCCAGGTGAAGTTTACCCACAGGCTATTACCAAGGCGCATGCGATCCATGACGCGTTCGCCGAGCAGTTTGTTCATTTCATCCATGGTACTGTTGGTCAGCATGCCGGTCGGGCGTTTCGAGGAGGAGCGACGATCGACAATCTGGTTGATGATCACTTTCTCGTAGCGCGATTCGGTTTGCATACCGATTTCGTCGATAACCAGCAGATCGACCCGGCTCAGGTCGCTTAGCAATTGCTCTTCGCTGGTTTCCCGATTACCAAAGGTATCTTTCATCGCCGACATAATATCGGCGACGGTGATGATTAATACCGATTTACCGCGCAGCAGCAGCTCGTTGCAGATAGCGGCGGCAAGATGATTTTTACCGGTGCCCGGCTTGCCGGAGAAGATAAAGCTCGCGATGTTGCCGTCAAACTCTTCAACGTACTGGCGGGCGCGGGATAGGGCTATCATCTGCCCGTCGTTTTCGACCCGGTAATTATCAAATGAACAGTTCTGATGTAATGGACGGATCCCGGAGCGATTAAAGGTGCGCTGCATTTTCATCGCCCGATTTTCCCGCTCCAGCGCCTCTGAACGCAGCTTACCTTGCTCTTTTTGCCAGGCCAACAGCTCTTCGCCGGTTTTAAACGCCGGTTGCACGTGGGCTGGCATCATTTTTTGCAGGCGCTTCATGAGATCGCCAACGTTTTTCATGCTCATCCTCGGAAACCTCGCGGGATCTGGTTATCGGGTTCGCTAATGGTGTTCACATCGCGCTTCGGCTGCCCGCCGTTGCTGGCGCGGCCGATTTGCACGCTACGCGCCAGCTTTTGCTGCCACTGCACGTGGTGGAAAACTTTGCCTTCCGCCTGCCAGTAGGCGACAAAGGCAGCCAGTTCTTCAGGGGTGACCGGCTGCGTCAGGGCGATGCCCCACAGCGCCGCCAGACGCTGAAAATCGGTATCCGGCTGCCAGCCGGCATACATGGCGAATTTCCCCATCGGCACGGCGACGGGCGCGGCGCTCGGCTCGTCAAAGAACTGCGCATCCAGCGCGATATCGCTGGTGGGGCGCGCCAGTTTCGCTTCCAGTTCCAGCAACTGCGCCAGGCGCTCCGGCGTCAGCGCGTAAAACGCCGGGGCGTTATTGGCAAACACGGCGACGGCGCCGCTGGCTGATTTTTGCAGCCTGGCCGCGTGGTTCTCGACGAAATCGTCAAGACCGCAAAAGTCGGTGGTTAAAATTCGTGAAGACATAACGCTATCTCAACTCTGAACAGCAAAGAGTGGGGGAATTGCTGACATAGTAGCATAGTGCGAGGCCAGGAAGCAGCGCTGCCGGTTATACGCGCGGGCGTTTGCGATAGAGCCACAAACCGGGAATAGATAGCCCGATAGAGAGCGCCCCGACGATGGAGGAGGCTTTTAAAAAGTTGCTTAACAGCATAATCATCATCTCTTCGGAGTAACCAAAATGGCTGATTTTGACGGCCGAGATCATCGCCGTATAAGCCGAAATCCCAGGGAACATCGGGATCACTGCGGCGACGGTAAATATCTTCGGGTGCGCCAGATACCAGCGCGACCATTGAATGCCGATACTGCCGACCAGTAACGAGGCGAGAAAGGTGGCTCATTCTATATTGAAGCCTGCGCTCATCATTACCATCCGCGAGCCGTGGCCGATAGCCCCCAGTAATGCGCACCAGCGCAGCGCGCGCTGTGGAACGTTGAACACCATCGCAAAGCCGACGGCAGGGATGGCCGCCAGCGCCATATCCTGCGCCAGGTCGAAAAGGTAAGAGATTATGCCCATCCGCGTAGCCCCCACACGGTCATTGCCATCACCACCCCAATACAGGTCGCCAGCGTCAGCAGGCTGGCGATCGCCCAGCGGGCCAGCCCGGTATTAATATGGCCCTTGAACATATCGGCCACGGCGTTAATTAACGGAAAGCCGGGAACCAGCAACAGCACGCTGGCGGCCATGGCGATAGTCGGCGTGTCGCTAAAGGCCGGCAGACGCAGCATCAGCCCGGAAATCGTGGTAGCGACGAAGGCGGTAATGCAGAAATTAATCTGCGGATGCATGGAACGGTGGGTCAGCAGCTGGCGAATATACATGGCGACGGTGCTGGCAAAGAAGGTCACCACCGCGCCATCCCAGCCGCCGTTGTTCAATTTACAAAAGCAGGCGCAGGAGAGGCCAACCATCAATACCAGCAGCCAACGCGGGTAGCGCAAGGGTTTGATCTGCGAAAAGCGCTTCTCGACATCTTTGTAATCCAACAGCTTATGTTCGGCCATGATCACGATATGCTGTACCTCCGTCACCACGTGCATGTTAATTCCGCGATCGCTGTTTTTGCGGGTGGAAGTCAGGCATTCACCATTTTTAATCGTGGTGAGCACAATCGCGTTAGAGGAGATGGCGCTCTCAACGCTATCCATACCTAACGCTCGCCCGAGGCGGGTAGAAAGCTCCTCAACCAGCGCGCTTTCCGCACCGTGCTGGAGTAAGTAAAGGGCACACTGGATGCACAACCGAGTGACGGCGCGCTGCTCTGATTTATCTGCCTGCATAAGTACCTGCTGTCCGCGTCTCTATTAATACTTGTACCTGAACTCCACCCCGTTGTGCGGCGTGCCGGATCAAACAATGTGCAAAAATTGCTCCATCAATGGCGTTGGCTGAAATTTGAACCGCGCCACACTTTCACCACTTCGTTGGAAAGTGCAATTTTTACCGCCATTCATCCCTTCTTTTTCCCGTTTGAGTTATCAAAAATGCATCTGTGAACTTTTAATAAACAAAAAACAAACAAATAATTAACTTTCGAGAGCGAGTTCCCTATGAGAACACAGGTTGCCATTATTGGCGCGGGCCCTTCGGGGCTGCTGTTAGGCCAACTGCTGCATAACGCTGGTATTCATACCGTCATCCTTGAGCGTCAGAGTGCGGAATATGTGCTGGGGCGCATCCGCGCGGGGATACTTGAAAACGGTACCGTCGAACTACTGCGTGAAGCGGGGGTAGCGAAGCGCATGGACGCGGAAGGGCTGGTTCATCATGGCGTGGAGTTTTTATTTGAAGGCCAGCGGGTACCGGTACCGCTCAGCGAGTTGACCGGCGGTAAAAGCGTGATGGTTTACGGTCAGACTGAAGTCACCCGTGACCTGATGGCGGCAAGACGCGACAGCGGCGCGGCGATTATCTATGGCGTTAGCGAGGTGGCAATCGAGGATGTTAAGAGCGACCGGCCGGTGGTCTCCTACGTGAGCGGCGGCGAAAAGTGTCGACTGGAGTGTGACTTTATTGCCGGTTGCGATGGTTTCCACGGCGTTTCGCGGCAAAGTATTCCACGTGACATTCTCAAAGAGTATGAAAGCGTGTGGCCGTTTGGTTGGTTAGGTTTACTGGCGGATACGCCGCCGGTGAATCCGGAGCTGATTTACGCTCATCACGAACGCGGATTTGTATTGTGTAGTCAGCGCTCACTCACCCGCAGCCGCTATTACCTGCAGGTGCCGCTAAGCGATAGCGTCTCGGCGTGGTCTGATGAACGCTTCTGGGATGAGCTAAAACGCCGCCTGCCGGAGGATCTTGCAAATAAGTTAGTAACTGGTCACTCACTTGAGAAGAGCATTGCGCCGCTGCGCAGTTATGTCGTTGAGCCGATGCAGTACGGCAGACTGTTTCTGGTCGGAGATGCCGCGCATATCGTGCCGCCAACCGGCGCAAAGGGGCTGAATCTGGCGGCGTCGGATGTCAATTATTTATGGCGGATCCTGCGCGAATATTATCACCATGGCCGCGCGGATCTTATTGCCAGCTATTCGCGCTTTGCTCTCGACCGCGTGTGGAAAGGAGAAAGATTCAGTTGGTTTATGACTCGCCTGTTGCACGACTTTCCTGAACAGAATGAATTCGATAAAAAAATGCAGGCCGCCGACCGCCGCTACTATCTGGGTTCTCGAGCCGGGCTAACGACCATTGCCGAAAATTATGTGGGGCTGCCGATGGAGCGCGTCACGTAACGACAAACGAAAACTGGAGAGACCATGTTAACCGCGAACACGATTCCCGTTTTTACCCTGTATGGCGAAGAGCGCGGTTGGCCGACGCCGGATCTGCTGCATTGCGAATCCATTTTGCAGCGCAGCAGCCTTTATGAGTGGCATATCCGCGTACATCAACATGCCGAAATGGTGCAGCTTTTATATCTGCATAAGGGGCGCGCTGAAATTGAAATCGAAGGCGTCACCAGGGTGATGACCGAAGCCTGTATACAGGTCGTGCCGGCATTATGTATTCATGGCTTTCGTTTCTCGCCCGGCACGCAAGGGTTTGTCCTGTCGCTGTCGCAGCCGTTGCTGAGCCGCTTTGAAAGCCAGTTTGGGCGCACGCTTGATGTGCTATCGCAGCCGCAGTGCGTGGCGGTGAAACGCTCCCGCGGCCATATTCGTTCGTTGTTTACCGCCTTACGTGAAGAATATTGCGAAGAGCATGATGCGCGCGAAATGATGCTCCATTCGCTGCTGGGAGCGCTATTAGTATGGTTAAACCGCCAGTGCCGGCCGACACCCGTGACAGAAGACAAAGCCGAACGTAAGCGCAGCGTCATGCGCCATTTTTCCCGTCTGATTGAAAGCCACTACCGGGAACATCTGCCGCTGGCTGAATATGCAAAGCTAGTGGGGCTTTCCGCAACGCATTTAAATTATTTGTGTCGTGAATTTCATGGCTGCAGCGCATTAGGCGTATTACATCAACGTTTAATGTTGGAAGCGCGGCGTAACCTGCAATATACCAGCATGACTATCACCCAACTTTCTGATTATTTGGGGTTTACTGATGCTGCTTATTTTTCGAGATTCTTTCGACGATATAGTGGGGTCTCACCGAAAGCATTTAGGAAAGAAATTAAATAAATTATTTATTTAATTCTTAAGGTAATTTTTCTAATGAGGCTTTTAATTTTTTCTAATTTATTGATGGCATCATTTTGTGTTAGGGTAAATCGTTGGTGAGAGTAATGCAAAAATATCCCTCACGGTTATGGAATTAACTTCAGGGCATACGTCATGCCCACCAGGGACGATAAAGATTCAATTGGCGAAATAATATTATAGTAGCCATTCATCCGTTATTTATTTCGGGTGTGAATCTTTGACAGGAGGTGGAGGTTTTATGTTGCCAGGACAAGGTAAATTTGGCGTCATCATTAGTAGAATACCGGTTATGCAATCGGGTTTGAAGGCTATTTTAAGGGAACATCTCCCTGATTACGATCTGAGTTTCTGTGGTTTACAGGATGAACTCACGCTGCTTCAGCTTCGCCGCGCCGTGCTGGTTCTCGTCGACCTCTCCGGTCACATTGAACGCCCGCGAGATATTTGTGAGCATTATTATTCGTTAATGAATCAATACCGGGATATTCACTGGATCTTTATGGTTGGTCACTCCTGCTTCCCACTGGCAGTTGAGTTTCTGATGCGGCCGGAAAGTTCTCTGATTTCTGATAGCGAGCCGGTCAAACGTTTCATTGAGGTTATCCGAGCTGGTAAAGCTTCTGCCGAAAGAATTAGCCAGACACTCTTTTCACCCGAGATGGACAACTTAGGTGATGATGCTAGCGATACGGTCATCTTAACCTTTTCAGAACGCAAAGTGTTGCGGCTACTGGCAAAAGGGTGGGGAATTAACCAGATTGCTGCCTTGTTGAAAAAAAGCAATAAAACGATAAGCGCGCAGAAAAATAGCGCCATGCGCCGACTTTCGTTACGCAGTAATGCAGAAATGTATGCCTGGATCAATAGCGCTCAAGGAATGAAGGAACTGAATCTGTATTCAGCCTATGGAGATAACACGGAATGGAAAAAAATCTCACAACACGATGTGTCGCTATCGTAGAAAAATGCGCAATGACTGAGATGGCGCTTCGTTATATTTTAGATAATGAAGCAGGTAAAAAATATAGCATTCATTTTTATAAAGATACTCAGGCATTAAAGCGTGAATTCGCTTCCAAAAACTTTATCGCCGTTATTTTTTCTCTTTCCGGTAGCCGACGTATTCGTCTGGAAAGCCTGCTTTTTTTACATGAAATAGCGCAAACGCGACCCGAAATACAGCGAATTGTACTGGCGGATAATACGGCGGAAATGCGTCTGATCAGTCATCTGACACCTTCAAGCCCGCAAACGATTCTGAATAAATCATCTTGCCTTACTCGTCTGCAGGAACGTTTACTGCAGCTGATCGAGCAGGCGCCATTGGATAAAGAAAGCATTCTGGAGCGCAGCTACAGCTCCTGTGGGCAAATTCTTAGCCCGACGGAGCATACGATACTGCGTTATATGACCTATGGCTATTCATTGCCCGAAATTGCCACCCAGCTTGATAGAAATATCAAAACCATTCGCGCACATAAATTTAACGCGATGACCAAACTGGGCGTTAACTCTGATATTGGCCTGCTTAGCGCGGCGGACATTCTGCTGTGTCTGCCGGCGAATAACGACGATGGGCCAGGAATGTGCCTGGCGCAATAACCGGCAAGTTACAGGCAGACGTCCACCCAATCGGCTTCTGTCAGTTGTGCCATGCGCTCAGGCGAAATTCGTACCGCACTATGAATTGCCCCTGCTGCCGGTAGAACTTCGGCGTACTGCTTGAGTGAAACATCGCAATAGACCGGCAGAGGGTTTTCCAGGCCAAACGGACAGACGCCGCCAACGGGGTGGCCGGTTAGCGTAACGACTTCATCACTGCTGAGCATCCGCGCTTTTGCCCCGAAGGCGTCTTTCAGCTTCTTATTATCAAGGCGAGCATCGCCTTTAGCGACGATCAATATAACCCGTTCTTTTACCTTTAAGGATAAAGTCTTAGCGATTTGCCCCGGCTCGACACGATGCGCGGCGGCGGCAAGCGCAACGGTCGCCGTACTTTGATTCAACTCGATGATTTCAATATCGGGGGCATGCTCAGCAAAAAACTGCCTCACGGACTGCAGACTCATGGGGTTCTCCTGGTAGTTATCCGCTTAAATCTGTCACAAGGCCGGAAATCTGTAAATATTGTCGATGGATAATCAGGAATTATTCTGATTTCTGGATCTTCTTCACAATCGCCGCAACCGGTTACTGTAACCGGTTGCAGGATCGCGCTCGTCGATGAATACTGACATGGTAACTCCCTGTACCAAAGATAACTAACAGCCGCGCATGAGATCCTCCTGCTGGCATTATGGCAACCGTCAGTCCCGGTCAGCCACAATCCGTCTGCAGTTAATTTCAGCATAGCGGCAAGATTACCGTTGTTGGTCCTGTTTCGATAGCCTGTCAGGAGGGCTGCTATGTCTGCAAACCATGCTGCGTTTAATCTGATATTTCGCTTTGTAGAGAACTATATAAGTCCCGTTGCCGGGCGCATTTCATCGCAGCGCCACGTCATGGCTATTCGTGACGGATTTATCTCGGCCATGCCGTTTATGATTGTAGGCTCCTTTCTCTTGGTCTTCGCCTATCCGCCGTTTTCACCGGATACCACCTGGGGCTTCGCCCGCGCCTGGCTGGATTTGGCCAAAGAGTTCGAAGGACGCATTCTGACGCCTTTTGATATGACCATGGGCATCATGTCTATTTATATCTGCGCGGCGATTTCCTACAACCTGGGCAAACATTATGAAAAGGCGTACCAGCTCGATCCTTTCATGTGCGCCATGCTGTCGATCATGGCCTTTCTACTGATCGCTGCGCCAAAAACCAATGGCAGTCTGCCGGTTGATAGCCTGGGAGGTACCGGGATCTTTACCGCGATCCTGGTGGCGATTTACTGTGTTGAGATGATGCGTTTCTTAAGGGCGCACAACATCGGGATCCGCCTACCGGATCAAGTGCCGCCGATGATCAAAAACTCTTTCGATCTGTTGATCCCGGTTCTGGTGGTGGTACTGACGCTCTATCCTCTGAGCTTGTTTATCCAGCATCATTTCGACCTGCTGATCCCGCAGGCCATTATGGCTATCTTTAAGCCGCTGGTATCCGCCGCGGATTCATTACCGGCTATTCTGCTGGCAGTGTTGATTGGCCACCTGCTGTGGTTCGCAGGGATTCACGGGGCGGCGATTGTTTCCGGTATGCTGCAGATGTTCTGGCTCACTAATCTGGGGATGAACCAGCAGGCTCTGGCGCAGGGCGCGCCGCTGCCGCATATTTTCATGGAAGCGTTCTGGACGTTCTTTATTGTCGTAGGCGGTTCTGGCGCCACGATGGGCTTGGTGTTCTGTTATCTACGCAGTCGTTCTGCGCATTTGCTCTCTATCGGCCGTTTAAGCGTGGTGCCAAGCCTGTTTAACATTAACGAGCCGGTTATCTTTGGTACGCCTATCGTCATGAACCCGGTATTCTTTATTCCGTTCCTGCTGGCGCCGATGGTTAACGCGGTGATTGCCTGGGCGGCCATGAAATTGGATCTGATAGGCCGAGTTATCTCGGTCGTACCGTGGACGGCGCCGGCGCCGATTGGCGGCGCATGGGCTCTGGGATGGGATTTCCGCGCGGCGATCCTGGTCGTTATTCTTGCCTGCGTATCGGCAATCATCTACTTCCCGTTCTTTAAGGTGTACGAAAAGCAACTGCTGGCGCAGGAAGCTGAAGAGGCGCAGCGCGCCGAGCAGGAGAACGAGCAGACCGCATAAAATAACAACGGGCGGTATATTGCCGCCCGTCAGATGATTACTTTAACGTGCAGTCGCCGCATTGCTGAACGTCCGGCAGGCGATAACGTTGACAGCAAGTTCGGCGTACCAGTAGCCCTTCGCGCACGACTACCGTCCGCCACAGCGGATTATCCTCGCCACTGGCCTGCTGTTTTGCAAAAAAACAGTGTTGACGTAGCGCGTTAACCTGCTCGTCGCCAAGCAGATTTTTCATTTCACCGAGATACCAGTTAATCAAATAGCCGGTATTGCTCCAGATAAGCTTACCGTTAATGTCGCCGGTAGCTTCCAGCGCTTCCACCACCGGCTTCAGGGCTTTATTGACCAACATATCCATACGCGCTTGCGCGGAAAGCACTAGCGCATCATGGTCGGCATGCACGTCAATCCAGAAGCAAGCCGCGCGCCCGCTTTCATGGAACTCAACGCGAAAATGCTCCGGTTCAAGGCTAATAGCTTGTTCTTCTGTTAGTAACGCCAGCATCAGCGGCGGTACCAGCAGGCCGATATACCACTGCGCCCACAGTGACAGCAGGGGTTTTTGTTCACGCGGCTGGCCGGGCTGATGGCGATAAATATGATCGGAATAGGTGGCCAACAACGAAATGAGGGTAGTGGGTTGCGACCATTCCGCGAGGCTCAGGGTAAGCGGCGGCGCTTCTTCATCCAGACGCAGGAAATCCAGCAGATGCGGGCGTACCGCCGCGATCTTTTCCCGTATCGCATTCGCCAAAGCGTGCTCGACGGGCGCAAGCGGCGCACGCCAAATAATATCATCGCTGAAGGAGAAGGTACGGTAAGCCATCAGATTTCCAGATACAAATCTAAATGATAATGATTGCTGATACTAGTTGTTCACCGCAGGGAGCGCAAGCGATTTGTCAGCGCCGCGTATCCCTCGCGGCGGGCTGGAAGCGTTAGTTGACGAGAATGATATTACGCCCCTGATTTTTGGCTTCATATAGCGCGCTATCGGCGCGTTTTATCGCACTGTCGATATCGCCATCCACCAGCGGGGTCATACCGATACTGATGGTGACATTGGTAGCGACGCTCTCGTTAAAACGATGCGCGATTTTTAAATCGTAAACCCGCTGGCGAATGCGTTCTGCCGTCTGGAAGGCGGTTTCCGCCGTGCTACTGGTTAGCACGACCATGAACTCTTCACCGCCAAAGCGAGCGACGATATCGCGTGAGCGCACGGAATTACGAATCGCCGCCGATACCTGGATTAACGCCTGGTCGCCCATCATATGGCCATAGTTATCGTTGTAGGCTTTGAAATGGTCAATATCCAACAGCAGGATGAAATGTTCGCGCGAATCCACTGCCAGGATGTTATCCATGCGGTTTTGCAAGCCGCGACGGTTATAAAGGCCGGTCAAAGGATCAAGCATACTGAGATCGTTCAGGGTGTTACGCTCTTGCAGCAATTTATCCATTAGCCCTTGGGTAAAATTATCGCTGCGCTTTTGCATAATGTTTTGCAACGTAATCCCGGCAACAGGCAGGACAAAGCAGTAAAACATCCGCAGCCATTGTTCACCGCCAGCCAGCGCCAGACACACCATAAAAGTCGGTAGAGAATGTAGAGTAAAGGCGATGATATTGTTAGAAAAAGCGATAGTTCCAATAAACAGGATGCTTAATAAGGCAATAACCAGAAAGTTAAAATGCGGAGGGGGTAACAATGAGGATTTTATTACGATGTGCCAGGCCCATAGCACGCCAAATAACAGAGAAATAACAGGAATATTTATTTTCTGTTTTGGGAATTTCCAATTCCATAACAATAAGCCCAGGCTGGCCGCACAGATCAGCGCACTCGGCAATGTGACGGTGACAATGGTAAACAGCGGGCTGAACAGCGCCAGAGCAGCAGAAACACAATTAAGTAATAAAAAAAGTCGTAAGGAATACTGATATTTTTGCTCATAATGAGCCCGCCAGGTTTGTGCAGTCATATAGGTACTATCATTATTAGTAGTTAAGTTTCAAGATGATGGCTGCCAAAGGGGGAAAATATAAAACAATGCATAATATAAGGATATCTGCGCAAATGATCAGACAATTTAATATATAGATTTAATTTGCTTAATTTATCATCCCAATGAATGTATGTCATTACCCCTGAGTGCAAGAGTAATAAAAGTTGAACGCCCTGAGATGACAAATGATAAAAATTATCATATGATATTGGTTATCATTATCGTTGTAAGAGGCAAAACCATGTTGCAGCGAGCTTTAGGGAGTGGTTGGGGAATTCTGCTGCCGGGCGTTCTGGTGATGGTGTTAGGCATGATTGGTCTGCCGGTGGAAGCCTGGCGCGTGATGATTGCTTTGGGGTTATTACTATCGGCGGCTATGATCTGGCACCGTCAGTTGCGTCATTTCGTACTGTTGCCGTCAAGCGTAGCGTTGGTTAGTGGAATAATGCTGATAATGTTGAATTTGAAGCTGATGGGATAAAACAGAGAAGGGTAAGAATATTGGTGCGAGGGGGGGGACTTGAACCCCCACGTCCGTAAGGACACTAACACCTGAAGCTAGCGCGTCTACCAATTCCGCCACCTTCGCACAGTATTCTTAATCTGATATCGCCTCGTTGGTGCGAGGGGGGGGACTTGAACCCCCACGTCCGTAAGAACACTAACACCTGAAGCTAGCGCGTCTACCAATTCCGCCACCTTCGCACAGTGCGAGCGATATCAACGTGGATTATGGTGCGAGGGGGGGGACTTGAACCCCCACGTCCGTAAGGACACTAACACCTGAAGCTAGCGCGTCTACCAATTCCGCCACCTTCGCATACCATCGACACTATAAAAAGTATCGTTACCACGGAGGCGCATTCTAGTGGTTTTCGGCGACACGTCAATAGTTAATTATGCAGGTTTTATCGATTGCTGCAAAAATCGGCTATTCAGAGCGGAGGGAAGTACCGGCGGCGCATTGGGAGCGCCGCCGGCAAGGATCAATGATTATTTCTTCGCCTGGCGAGTCATCACCGTGCGGTAAACTTTGAAACGGCCGGTTTGGGCGATCACTTCGTGGAAGCCAAACGTCTCATCCAGGACCTGCGGATACGGCAGGAAGGCGTTGGCGACGATACGCAGCTCGCCGCCGCTGTTCAGATGGCGGACCGCGCCGCGGATCAGCGCCTGCGCCGCTTCCAGGCTGGTTTGCAGGCCGTCGTGGAATGGCGGATTTGAGATGATCATGTCAAAACGGCCGCTGACCTCAGAGAAGACGTTGCTGGCAAAGACCTCGCCTTCAAAACCATTCGCGGCAAGCGTCGCGCGGCTGGCTTCAACCGCCGGAGCGCTGACGTCGCATAGCGTCAGGCGTACCTTCGGCGAATGGCTGGCCAGTACCGTGGCCAGCACCCCAGCGCCGCAGCCGACATCAAGCACTTTACCTTTGGTATGCGGTTGCAGGGTTGACAGCAGCAGTTGGCTGCCAACATCAAGGCCGTCGCGGCTGAACACGCCCGGCAGCGTTTTAATGGTCAGGTTATCAAGCGCGTACTCGTTCCAGTACTGTTCGGCGTTGAAGGAGGGCTGTTTTTCCAGACGGCCGTGGTAGAGACCGCAGCGGCGGGCGCTATCCACTTTATTCAGCGGCGCGTATTCGGCGAGCATTTGCTCGGCGCTACGTACGCCGCTGCGGTTTTCGCCGATCACGAAAATATCGATCCCTACCGGCAGCAAAGAGAGCAGGTTCATCAGTTGGAACTGCGCTTCCGGCTTGTTCTTCGGCCAGTAGTAGATCAGGGTGTCGCAATCGGCGACGTCGGCGGCCTCGGCCACTAAGCTAAAGCGAACGTTGTCGCCCATCTGGCGATTCAGGACCTGCCAGTGGTGGAATTGTTGGGTGTGAGCGCGGCTGGCCGCGGTATCCAGACGTGCAGGCAGGTCATCCTGCAGGTCACCGGCAAACAGAACGCGGGCGGACTCGAAATCATCACTGTGGCGCAGCAAGACTTCACTTGCCGGGGTAAAAGCTGACATGAAACACTCCTTCAATAAGACTGGCGCCGATTATAGTAGTTTGTTGGCGCAGATACGACGGATTTGCTATATTGCGCGCTTGTTTAACAGGAGTGTTTCGCTATGACTTCCCGACGAGACTGGCAATTACAGCAACTGGGAATTACCCAGTGGTCGCTGCGTCGCCCGGGGGCGTTGCAGGGCGAAATCGCTATCTCGCTTCCTGAACATATTCGTCTGGTGATGGTGGCGGAAACCCCGCCGTCGCTGACTGAACCGCTAATTAGCGATATTCTGCGCGCGCTCTCGATTCGCGCCGATCAGGTACTGCAGCTTACGCCGGACCGGGTAGCGATGCTGCCGCAAAATAGCCGCTGCAACAGCTGGCGACTGGGCTGCGAGACGCCGCTGTCGCTGGCGGGCGCCCAGGTCTCGACGCCCGTTTTTGATGAACTTCAGAGCAGCGCGCCGGCTCGCATCGCGCTCTGGCAACAAATCTGCGCACATGAACACGATTTCTACCCTCAGCACGGCTGATTTATCCAAAGCCTGGCAAATCGAAAAACGCGCCCACGCTTTTCCGTGGAGCGAACAAACCTTTGCCAGCAATCAGGGTGAACGTTATCTGAATTACCAACTAGCAGTCGATGGGGAAATGGCGGCATTTGCCATTACTCAGATTGTTCTTGATGAAGCGACGCTTTTTAACATCGCCGTCGACCCCGCATACCAGCGCCGCGGCCTGGGACGGGAACTGCTGGAACATGTTATTGATGAAGTTGAAAAACTCGGCGTCGCCACGCTGTGGCTGGAGGTGCGGGCATCGAATGTCGCCGCCATCGCGCTCTACGAAAGCTTAGGCTTTAACGAGGCGACTATCCGCCGCAATTACTACCCTACGGCCGACGGGCGTGAAGACGCAATTATCATGGCTCTGCCAATCAGTATGTAAGACAAGGTGAAACGATGAAATGGGACTGGATTTTCTTTGATGCCGATGAAACGTTGTTTACGTTTGATTCTTTCAGCGGCTTACAGCGGATGTTTCTCGACTATAGCGTGACATTTA
Organism: Klebsiella sp. K-3; assembly: GCF_051207495.1. Lineage (NCBI taxonomy): Bacteria > Pseudomonadati > Pseudomonadota > Gammaproteobacteria > Enterobacterales > Enterobacteriaceae > Klebsiella > Klebsiella sp. K-3. Next base: position 97,733 of record NZ_JBPNXF010000005.1, read on the forward strand.
CCGCCGAAGATTTTCAGGACTATCAGGCCGTTAATAAGCCGCTGTGGGTGGATTATCAAAACGGCGCCATCACCTCGCTACAATTACAGCATCAGCGTTTTGATAGCTGGGCGGAACGGTTGAACGTCCCCCCGGGCGAACTGAACGACGCTTTCATGAATGCGATGGCAGAAATCTGCGCGCCGCTGCCGGGCGCCGTATCGTTGCTGGATGCGCTGCAGGGCAAGGTAAAAATGGGCATCATCACCAACGGTTTTACCTCGTTGCAGCAGACTCGTCTGGAGCGTACCGGCCTGCGCGATCATTTTGATTTGCTGATTATTTCTGAGGAAGTCGGCGTCGCGAAGCCGGATGCGCGTATCTTCGACTATGCGCTGGCGCAGGCGGGTAATCCGTCGCGCGACAGGGTATTGATGGTCGGCGATACCGCCGAGTCGGATATCCGCGGCGGCGTCAATGCCGGGCTTGCCACCTGTTGGCTGAATGCGCACCAGCAAACGCTGCCGGCAGACCTGCAGCCCGACTGGACGGTGACCTCTTTAAGCGAACTGGAGCAGCTCCTGTGTAAACACTAATTGCCTCCCCCCCATTGATGGGTAAAATAGCCGCAATTTTTCGTATTCCACATGCGCGGCCCGTTGCCGCGTTTACTTAGAAGATTGAATTATGACGTTGTCTCCTTATCTGCAAGAGGTGGCCAAACGCCGCACTTTTGCCATTATTTCTCACCCGGATGCCGGTAAGACCACCATCACTGAAAAAGTGCTGCTGTTCGGACAGGCGATTCAGACCGCCGGTACCGTGAAGGGCCGCGGCTCCAGCCAGCATGCTAAATCCGACTGGATGGAGATGGAAAAGCAGCGTGGGATCTCAATTACCACCTCGGTGATGCAGTTCCCGTACCATGACTGCCTGGTTAACCTGCTGGATACCCCGGGGCACGAAGACTTCTCCGAGGATACCTACCGTACCCTGACGGCGGTTGACTGCTGTCTGATGGTTATCGATGCGGCGAAAGGCGTCGAAGATCGTACCCGCAAGCTGATGGAAGTTACCCGTCTGCGCGATACGCCGATCCTCACCTTTATGAACAAACTCGACCGTGATATCCGCGATCCGATGGAATTGCTGGATGAAGTCGAAAATGAGCTGAAAATCGGCTGCGCGCCGATTACCTGGCCTATCGGCTGCGGCAAGCTGTTTAAAGGGGTTTATCATCTTTATAAAGATGAAACTTACCTCTATCAGACCGGTAAAGGGCACACCATTCAGGAAGTGCGCGTGGTTAAGGGGCTGAATAATCCTGAACTCGATGCCGCGGTGGGCGACGATCTGGCGCAGCAGCTGCGCGATGAACTGGAACTGGTACAGGGCGCATCGAACGAGTTCGATAAAGATCTGTTCCTGGCGGGCGAAATTACTCCAGTGTTCTTCGGGACCGCATTAGGCAACTTCGGCGTGGATCATATGCTGGATGGCCTGGTGGAGTGGGCGCCGGCGCCGATGCCGCGTAACACTGATACCCGTGAAGTGACGGCCGCAGAAGAGAAATTCACCGGCTTCGTGTTTAAGATTCAGGCCAACATGGACCCGAAACACCGCGACCGCGTGGCCTTTATGCGCGTGGTATCCGGCAAATACGAGAAAGGCATGAAGCTGCGTCAGGTGCGTATCGGCAAGGACGTGGTGATTTCCGACGCGCTGACCTTTATGGCGGGCGACCGTTCGCACGTTGAAGAAGCCTACCCGGGCGATATCATTGGTCTGCATAACCACGGCACTATTCAGATTGGCGACACCTTTACCCAGGGCGAAATGATGAAGTTCACCGGTATTCCGAACTTCGCGCCGGAACTGTTCCGTCGTATTCGCCTCAAGGATCCGCTGAAGCAGAAACAGCTGCTGAAAGGGCTGGTACAGCTCTCTGAAGAGGGCGCGGTACAGGTCTTCCGCCCTATTGCTAATAACGATCTGATCGTTGGCGCCGTCGGCGTGCTGCAGTTTGACGTGGTAGTAGCGCGTCTGAAAAGCGAATACAACGTTGAAGCGATTTACGAATCTGTCAACGTGGCCACCGCGCGTTGGGTTGAATCAACAGATGTGAAGAAATTCGAAGAGTTCAAGCGTAAGAACGAAGTTCAACTGGCGCTGGATGGCGGCGATAATCTGACCTATATCGCCCCGACGATGGTGAACCTGAACCTGACGCAAGAGCGTTATCCTGATGTGGTGTTCCGCAAAACGCGCGAACACTAATACCTCTCTGGAGCGCGGCGATGCTGCGCTCCAGCCTGTTTTGCTCGTCTTCCTCCTTACCATAGAAAGTTCTTAAATCTGCGCAAATCGTAGCTTTTTTATTCAAACCCTCCGCCGCATCTCCGCTCATCTACTATATTTATTAAGCACTTTTCAGAAACTTGGCTGAATAAATAGCCATTTGTTTTACCAAAGCAGACATCGTGAGGGCATACCAATGACCAGACTAAAGAGCGCCAGGCTATTGCTGCCTCTCTTCTTAGGCTCAGCGTTGATAAGCGCCTCGACCTATGCGGAAACCACCGCAACCGATAGCGCGAAGGCCGCCGCGACCAGCGCCGGAGAAAGCGTCGATAAATCGATCAACAAGGTTGGCGATTTTATGGATGACAGCACGATCACCGCCCGTGTCAAAGCGGCGCTGATCGATGACAAAAGTATCCGTAGCACCGATATCTCGGTGAAAACGGAAAACAAAGTCGTGACCTTAAGCGGGAGTGTTGAGAGCGCTGAGCAAAAATCACAGGCCGTTAGCGCGGCGAAAGGCGTCGAAGGGGTGAGTTCGGTAAGCGACAAGCTGACCGTGGCAGGTGAAAAATCGGCAAGCCTGAAGGGCTATGCTGGCGACACCGCTATCACCAGCGAAGTCAAAGCCAAACTGCTCGCGGACGATATCGTTCCGTCGCGGAAGGTGACGGTGGAAACCAGCAACGGGGTGGTACACCTCTCCGGAACCCTGGATTCGAGCAAACAGGTCGATCGTGCGGCAGACATTGCCAAAGCGGTAACCGGTGTTAAGAGCGTGAAGAACGATCTTAAAGTGCAGTAAGGGTATTCATTAAAAGATATTCGCCAGCGGCGATACCGCTGAGCGAGTTGTACGCAGGGTTGATGTATGCGCGGCCTGAGCGCGCAGAAAAGCGACCGTTAATCATATGGTAAGGAGAACAGTATGTTTAGATGGGGCATTATTTTTCTGATCATCGCGTTGATTGCCGCCGCATTGGGTTTTGGTGGTCTGGCGGGTACCGCGGCGTGGGCGGCTAAAATCGTCTTTGTTGTCGGTATTATCATTTTCCTGGTCAGCCTGTTTACCGGGCGAAAACGACCCTAGAGGCCATGTGCCGAAAGGCGTGAATCAATAACCGCGCAGTGATGACATAACGTCTTACATAAAGCCAGTCAATGTGACTGGCTTTTGCGGTTTCAGGGGACGACAATTTGCGTTACTTTAATGATAGAAAATAGACAAACAGGAAAGCAGGGTGGGGCAGCGCATTCCCGTGACGCTGGGCAATATCGCCCCGTTAGCGGTAAAACCCTTCCGTCCGGGCAAACTTGCTCTGGTGTGCGAAGGCGGTGGTCAGCGAGGTATTTTCACAGCCGGGGTTCTGGACGAATTCATGCGCGCCGGATTTAACCCTTTCGACCTGATGCTTGGTACTTCCGCTGGCGCGCAAAACATCTCCGCTTATATCTGTAATCAGCAGGGCTACGCCCGTAAAGTCATTACGCGTTATACCACCTCGCGGCAGTTTTTCGACCCGATGCGCTTCGTACGCGGCGGCAATCTTATCGATCTCGATTGGCTGGTCGATTCCACTTCACAACAAATGCCGCTGGCGATGAACTATGCCGAGGAGCAGTTCGCGCTGGGTAAAGAGCTGTGGATGTGCGCCTGCCGCGGTGACGATTACACGGCAAACTATTTTTCCCCCACCCGTCAGACCTGGCTTGATCTGATCCGCGCCTCCAGCGCCATTCCCGGTTTTTACCGTAGCGGTGTCCTGCTGGATGGCGTGAACTACCTCGATGGCGGCGTCAGCGATGCGATTCCGGTGCAGGAAGCGGCGCGGCGCGGCGCGCAGACTATCGTGGTGATCCGTACCGTCCCTTCGCAGATGTTCTACACTCCGCAGTGGTTTAAACGAATGGAACGTTGGCTTGGGGAGAGCAGTCTGCAGCCTTTTGTGAACCTGGTGCAACACCACGAAACCACCTATCGCGCGACGCAGCAGTTTATTGAAAAACCGCCGGGTAAACTGCGGATATTCGAAATCTATCCGCAACGGCCGCTGCGCAGTATGGCGCTTGGCAGCCGTCTGCCGGCGCTGCTGGAAGATTATAAAACCGGGCGCCAGTGCGGCCGCTACTTCCTCGCCACGGTAGGGAAGCTGCTGACCGAACAACCGCCGCTGTTACGCCATGCGCCGCGTGTGGCAAGGCCGACCCCGGTGGTGGTGCCGCCGCTGCCGGTAGCGAATGAAGCGCCGCAACAGGCGATTATCACCGCGCCGCAGGCCAATGACCCCAGCTTTAATAACGAGGATCTGGCGTGACGTTACGCTTTATTGATACCCACTGTCACTTCGATTTTCCCCCGTTTGAAGATGATGAACCCGCGAGTATCGCGAGGGCGGCGCAGCTGGGCGTTGGGCGTATTATCGTGCCGTCAATATCCGCCGGGCGCTTTGCTCGCGTGCTGGCGCTGGCGGAGCAACACGAGCCGCTGTATGCCGCGCTAGGGATGCATCCTATTGTTATCGAACAGCATGATGACCGCGGGTTAGCGCAACTGGAAAGCTATCTTGCACTGCGTCATCCAAAACTCGTGGCCATCGGAGAGATTGGCCTCGATCTCTACCGCGACGATCCACAATTCGACCGCCAGCAGGCGCTGCTGGAAGCGCAGTTGCGGCTGGCGAAGCGTTACGATTTACCGGTGATCCTGCATTCGCGGCGCACGCACGATAAGCTGGCGATGATGCTAAAAAAACATAACCTGCCGCGTGCCGGGGTGGTGCATGGTTTTTCCGGCAGTCTGCAGCAGGCGGAGCGTTTTGTACAACTGGGCTATAAGATTGGCGTTGGCGGCACCATTACTTATCCCCGCGCCAGCAAAACTCGCGATGTCATGGCGCGCCTGCCGCTTTCTTCACTGCTGCTGGAAACCGATGCTCCGGATATGCCGCTGAATGGTTTTCAGGGGCAGCCAAACCGTCCGGAACAGGCGGCCCGCGTCTTTGACGCGTTATGTGAACTGCGCGCGGAACCGGCGCAGGAAATTGAAGCGGCACTACTGGCGAATACCAAAAGCCTCTTTACCGCGCTCACTCTCTAACGGCCCACCTTCTGGGCAAAGTCGTCCCCGGCTCTGGCAGGGTGTGATAATCCCATCATTTTTTGTAAATCTAAAATCTATTACATTTCAATTAGAAAGTATATTTGTGGCCAGTGTTTGCACAATTTGTGCGCCATGGCGTCGAGATAATTCGTTTTGATATGTTAGAATAATAACATCGATAAGAACTTAGGTTTGCCGATTATGCTTAAACAGGACATGACCGGTAGATTGGCGGTAATCGATGGTTAATTGTGAGTTATGTCACGTTACAGCAATGCAAATTAGTAATTAGTTTTCATTAACTGTGATGAATGTCGAAGTGTAATGGCGAGCGGTTGTTACAATAGTAACAGGCTCGCAAGGTGAACAAACTATTGAACCGGCAATACGCCGTCGGAGTATGAAATGACTGATTTGAAAGCAAGCAGCCTGCGCGCGTTGAAACTGATGGATCTGACCACCCTGAATGATGACGACACCAATGAGAAGGTGATCGCGCTGTGTCATCAGGCGAAAACCCCGGTGGGCAATACCGCCGCTGTCTGTATCTACCCGCGTTTTATCCCGATTGCCCGTAAGACGCTGAACGAACAAGGAACGCCGGACATCCGTATCGCGACGGTGACTAACTTCCCGCATGGTAATGACGATATTGAGATCGCGCTGGCGGAAACCCGCGCGGCAATCGCCTATGGCGCGGATGAAGTGGATGTGGTTTTCCCGTACCGCGCGCTGATCGCTGGTAACGAGCAGGTTGGTTTTGATCTGGTGAAAGCCTGTAAAGAAGCCTGTGCGGCGGCGAATGTGCTGCTGAAAGTGATCATCGAAACCGGCGAACTGAAAGAAGAAGCGTTGATTCGTAAAGCGTCTGAAATCTCTATTAAAGCGGGCGCGGATTTCATCAAAACTTCGACCGGTAAAGTGCCGGTAAATGCGACGCCGGAAAGCGCGCGCATCATGATGGAAGTCATCCGCGATATGGGCGTTGAGAAAACCGTTGGCTTCAAACCTGCCGGCGGCGTGCGCAGCGCGGAAGACGCGCAGCAGTTCCTGGCGATTGCCGATGAACTGTTCGGCGCCGATTGGGCTGATTCCCGTCACTACCGTTTCGGCGCATCAAGCCTGTTGGCTAGCCTGCTGAAAGCCCTGGGTCACGGCGACGGTAAGAGCGCCAGCAGCTACTAATCCCTTGATATGCCGGATGGTGCTTCGCTTATCCGGCCTACGAATTGATGCCTGTAGGCCGGATAAGGCGCTCGCGCCGCCATCCGGCGATTTATACCATTTGGGAGGTTACCGTGTTTCTCGCACAAGAAATTATTCGTAAAAAACGTGATGGTCATGCATTAAGCGATGAGGAGATTCGCTTTTTCATCAACGGCATCCGCGATAATACTATCTCTGAAGGACAGATCGCCGCGCTGGCGATGACCATCTTCTTCCATGATATGTCTATGCCGGAACGTGTTTCGCTGACCATGGCGATGCGGGATTCAGGAACCGTTCTCGACTGGAAAAGCCTTAACCTCAACGGCCCGATCGTCGATAAACACTCGACCGGCGGCGTGGGTGACGTCACCTCGCTGATGCTGGGGCCAATGGTTGCCGCCTGCGGCGGTTACGTACCGATGATCTCCGGGCGCGGTCTCGGCCATACCGGCGGTACGCTTGATAAACTGGAAGCGATCCCGGGCTTCGATATCTTCCCGGACGACGCGCGTTTCCGCGAAATTATTAAAGATGTCGGCGTGGCGATCATCGGGCAGACCAGCTCGCTCGCCCCGGCTGACAAACGTTTCTATGCCACCCGCGATATTACCGCGACGGTGGATTCCATCCCGCTGATTACCGCGTCTATTCTGGCCAAGAAACTGGCGGAAGGTCTGGATGCGCTGGTGATGGACGTCAAAGTCGGCAGCGGCGCCTTTATGCCGACGTATGAGCTTTCTGAAGCGCTTGCCGAAGCGATCGTTGGCGTCTCCAACGGCGCCGGCGTGCGCACGACCGCGCTGTTAACTGATATGAACCAGGTGCTGGCCTCCAGTGCGGGTAACGCCGTTGAAGTTCGCGAAGCGGTGCAGTTCCTGACCGGTGAATATCGTAACCCACGCCTGTACGACGTCACCATGGCGCTGTGTGTGGAAATGCTGATTTCCGGCAAGCTGGCGGCGGATGACGCCGAGGCGCGCGCGAAATTGCAGGCGGTGCTGGATAACGGTAAAGCGGCCGAAGTCTTTGGCCGTATGGTGGCGGCGCAGAAGGGGCCGAACGACTTTGTCGAAAACTATGCGAAATACCTGCCGACGGCAATGCTGAGCAAAGCCGTCTATGCTGAAGGCGCCGGATTTGTCTCTGAAATGGATACCCGCGCGCTGGGGATGGCGGTGGTGTCGATGGGCGGCGGTCGTCGTCAGGCTTCCGATACTATTGACTACAGCGTTGGCTTTACCGATATGGCGCGCCTTGGCGATAAAGTCGATGGCGAACGTCCGCTGGCGGTGATTCATGCGAAAGATGAATCCAGCTGGCAGGAAGCGGCCAAAGCCGTGAAAGCGGCAATTAAACTGGACGCTCAAGCCCCAGAAATTACACCGACGGTCTATCGCCGAATCACCAAGTAGCGATATACTGATCTGATCGCTTTTTTGCAGCGCATGATGTATGGAGAACAAGATGAAACGTGCATTTATTATGGTGCTGGACTCCTTTGGGATTGGCGCAACGGAAGATGCTGACCGCTTTGGCGATGTGGGTGCCGATACCATGGGCCACATTGCGGAAGCCTGCGCCAAAGGTGAAGCTGACAATGGTCGTAAAGGCCCGCTGAATTTACCTAACCTGACCCGTCTGGGCCTGGTGAAAGCGCATGAAGGTTCTACCGGTAAAATTGCCGCCGGTATGGACGGTAATGCCGAAGTCGTTGGCGCCTACGCCTGGGCGCATGAACTCTCTTCCGGTAAAGATACGCCGTCTGGCCACTGGGAAATCGCCGGCGTGCCGGTGCTGTTTGATTGGGGCTACTTCAGCGATCATGAAAACAGCTTCCCGCAGGAACTGCTGGATAAACTGGTTAAGCGCGCGAACCTGCCGGGCTACCTCGGCAACTGCCACTCATCCGGTACCGTGATTCTGGATCAACTGGGTGAAGAGCATATGAAAACCGGGAAACCGATTTTCTATACCTCTGCTGACTCGGTGTTCCAGATAGCCTGTCACGAAGAGACTTTCGGTCTCGACAAGCTGTATGAGCTGTGCGAAATCGCCCGTGAAGAACTGACCGAAGGCGGCTATAACATTGGCCGCGTGATTGCGCGTCCGTTCGTGGGCGACAAAGCCGGTAACTTCCAGCGTACCGGTAACCGTCACGACCTGGCGGTCGAACCGCCGGCGCCGACCGTGCTGCAAAAGCTGGTCGACGAGAAAAACGGTCACGTGGTTTCCGTGGGTAAAATCGCCGACATCTACGCCAACTGCGGCATCACTAAAAAGGTGAAAGCCACCGGGCTGGACGCGCTGTTCGACGCGACCATCAAAGAGATGAAGGAAGCGGGCGACGAGACTATCGTCTTCACTAACTTCGTCGACTTTGACTCCTCCTGGGGTCACCGTCGTGACGTCGCTGGCTACGCAGCGGGTCTGGAACTGTTTGACCGCCGTCTGCCGGAGCTGATGGAGCTGGTTGGGGAAGACGACATTCTGATCCTCACCGCCGACCACGGCTGCGACCCGACCTGGACTGGTACCGACCACACTCGCGAGCACATTCCGGTGCTGGTGTACGGTCCGAAAGTGAAGCCGGGTTCGTTAGGCCACCGCGAAACTTTCGCCGATATCGGCCAGACGCTGGCGACATACTTTGGTACGTCGCCGATGGCGTACGGTAAAAACATGCTGTAATACCCGTTGTCTTTCGCGCTGTAGATGCGTTGACTTCATTCGCTCACCCCGGTCACATAGTTAATCTATGCTCCCGGGGATTCACGAATTCGTCGCCTTCCTACAACGCGAAATCCTTAGGGTATTTGAATACGTTTTGTAGGCCTGACAAGGCGTAGCCGCCATCAGGCTCGAACAATTTATATAAGGATAAAACGATGGCTACCCCACACATTAACGCAGAAATGGGCGATTTCGCTGACGTAGTTTTGATGCCGGGCGACCCGCTGCGCGCGAAGCACATTGCAGAAACCTTCCTCGAAGACGTGCGTGAAGTAAACAACGTGCGCGGCATGCTGGGCTTCACCGGTACCTACAAAGGCCGCAAAATCTCCGTGATGGGCCACGGTATGGGTATCCCATCCTGCTCTATCTACACCAAAGAGCTGATCACCGATTTCGGCGTGAAAAAAATCATCCGTGTCGGCTCCTGCGGCGCGGTACGTGAAGATGTCAAACTGCGTGATGTGGTTATCGGCATGGGCGCGTGCACCGACTCTAAAGTCAACCGTCTGCGCTTCAAAGACCATGACTTCGCGGCGATTGCCGATTTCGGCATGGTACGTAACGCGGTAGACGCAGCCAAAGCGCTGGGCGTTGACGCGCGCGTCGGCAACATCTTCTCCGCTGACCTGTTCTATACGCCGGACCCGTCTATGTTCGACGTGATGGAAAAATACGGCATTCTGGGCGTGGAAATGGAAGCGGCCGGCATTTATGGCGTCGCGGCGGAGTTCGGCGCGAAAGCGCTGACCATCTGCACCGTTTCCGATCATATCCGTACCCACGAGCAGACCACTGCCGCTGAGCGTCAGACGACCTTCAACGATATGATCAAAATCGCGCTGGAATCCGTACTACTGGGCGATAAAGAGTAAGACCTGTTGTGCCGGGTGGCGGCTTCGCCTGACCCGGCCTACGGTTTCCCAGGCCCGCTAAGCGCAGCGGGCTTTTTTATCAGCGCACCGCGCCGGCCATCCACGCCGACAGTTCTTTTAGTTCCGCTTCCTGCTCCGGGAAATCGGCGAGCAGCGCCTCACACTGCTGCTGTAATATTTCCGCCCGATACTGACAACCGACTAATCGTGCCGCCAGCGCCTCGAGCGGCGCCGGGTTCAGGCTATCGGTAAAAGCCTGCGCGCGGGTGATATGGCCCTTCTCGACGTCAAAATGCAGCTCGACGCCGCCCCAGCGAAAGCGCTCATCCAGCAGGTGAGAGAAAGCGGGCGCCTGACCGAAGTTCCACTCCCAACTGCTCTGGCGGGCGAAGGTCTCGGCAAAATTCGGCAGATCCGGCGTGTTGTCCGGCGAAATGACTTCCGCCGCTACCCGTTCGCCGTAATGGTTGAAGAATGCCTCCTGAATGGCTTCGCAAATCTGCTGGTGGGTAATGCCCGGTAGGAGTTCAACCAGGTTCGCCACGCGCCCGCGTACCGAGGTAATGCCTTTGGCCTGTAGCTTTTTCTTGTCCGGATTAAGATAGTTGGCGAGACGGCTTAAATCGGCGTTTAGCAGCAGGGTGCCGTGATGAAAACCGCGGTTCATCGTTTCGCGATAGGCTGAACCAGAAACCTTGCGATCGCCGTTGTCGGTTTTGACCACCAGATCGTTGCGCCCGGAGGCCTCCGCGGTCACGCCAAGCGAATTCAATGCCGCCAGCACGATAGCGGTAGAAACGGTTTTGTCGTATTCCGGTTTGCCTGCCATAAAGGTAAAGCAGGTATTGCCGAGGTCGTGGAATACCGCGCCGCCGCCGCTGCTGCGACGGGCCAGCCGCACGTTATCTTCTTCCATGCGTCGGGTATTACACTCCTTCCACGGGTTCTGCGCGCGGCCAATAACCACGGTGTCGGCGTTACGCCACAGAAACAGTACCCGTTGGGTGGCCGGCATCTGGCGGAAAATACACTCCTCGACCGCGAGGTTAAACCAGGGGTCGTAGGAATCGGAGAGCAACAGGCGGAGCGTCGGCATAGGATATCCTTGTCTGATTAATCTTTATCTTCGTCCTGGACGGGCTTATTGGCGGTGAGCAGGAAGGGCGATTGCTGCCAGCGGGTACGTTTACCCTGCAGCAATGTGCGGGTCAGCACCACGCCGATTGCCAGCGACAACAGCAGCATCAGGCGTAAGATATTGGTGGTATTATCCACCTGTTTCGCCTCAGTGGCTAACGTGTGGGTATCCAGCGTCAGGCGCAGATAGCCGACCGGGCCGTTTTTGCCGAGGATCGGCTCGACGATTTGCTGGTTAAAGTAGCCGCCGGCTTTTTTGCCATCCAACGCCAGGCGGTCGCGCACGTCGACGCTTTCGCCGGAGCGAGCCACCAGATCGCCCTGTTCATCATATACACCGGCATCGAGCACCCGGCTTTTATCCGTCAGCTGTTCCAGCAGGCGGGTAATGCGCTTTTCGTCGGGCGTTTCGCTACGCATCAGCGGCGCCAGGTTCAGCGTAACCTGCTGCGCCAGCGTTCGCGCCAGCTCTTCCAGCTGCGGATTACGCTGCTTTTGGCTATTCTGACTGAACCACGAGGCGCCCTGCATTAGCGCGACGAGAAGCGCGAGACAGATCAGAACAATGACGGCGCGATGCAGTCGGAATTTCAGTTTTGCTCGTACCATATTCCACCTTTGAAAATTTGCAGCTTAATGTTGCCAGAAGCGCTGGTTACAAGGTAGCCTCATGCGTTATTTTCCTCGCCTGAATGAAGAGATGTGGAGCCGTAATGCCTAACAGTTTGACCTGGTGCGACCTGCCCGAAGATGTTTCCTTGTGGCCTGGGTTGCCGCTTTCCCTGAGCGGCGACGAGGTCATGCCGCTGGATTATCACGCCGGGCGCAGCGGCTGGCTGCTGTATGGTCGCGGTCTCGATAAACGTCGGCTGACGGCGTGGCAGCGCGAGCTCGGCGCGGCGCTGGTCATCGTCTCTTCCTGGGTCGTGGAGGATTATCAGGTGATTCGCCTGGCGGGTTCGCTGACGCAGCGCGCCACGCGCCTGGCCCACGAAGCCGGGCTGGACGTCGCGCCGCTGGGCAAAATCCCGCATCTGCGCACGCCGGGCCTGTTGGTGATGGATATGGACTCCACGGCGATTCAGATCGAATGTATCGATGAAATTGCTAAGCTTGCCGGCACCGGCGAGCTGGTTTCGGAAGTGACCGAACGCGCGATGCGCGGCGAGCTCGACTTCACCGCCAGCCTGCGCCAGCGCGTCGCCACTCTGAAAGACGCCGACGCGAACATCCTGCTGCAGGTGCGGGAAGCGCTGCCGCTGATGCCGGGGCTGACCCAACTGGTGCTGAAGCTGGAAACGCTGGGCTGGAAGGTGGCCATCGCCTCCGGCGGCTTTACCTTCTTTGCCGAATACCTGCGCGATAAGCTGCATCTCGACGCGGTATTCGCCAACGAGCTGGAAATTATGGACGGGAAGCTCACCGGCAACGTTATCGGCGATATTGTCGATGCCAAATATAAAGCCAACACTCTACGTAAACTGGCGGAAAAATATGAAATTCCGTCGGCGCAAACCGTGGCGATTGGCGATGGCGCCAACGATCTGCCGATGATCAAGGCGGCAGGTCTCGGCATTGCCTATCATGCGAAACCAAAAGTCAATGAACAGGCGGAAGTCACCATCCGCCACGCTGACCTGATGGGGGTATTCTGTATTCTCTCCGGCAGCATGAATCAAAAGTAAGAGGTTAACGTGGCGAAAGCTCCAAAACGCGCATTTGTCTGTAATGAATGTGGTGCGGATTATCCGCGCTGGCAGGGGCAGTGCAGCGCCTGTCATGCCTGGAACACCATCACCGAGATGCGCATCGCCGCCTCGCCGCAGGTGGCGAGAAACGAGCGTCTGTCAGGTTACGCTGGTAATGCCGGCGTGTCGAAGGTACAGAAGCTGTCGGAGATAAGCCTGGAGGCGCTGCCGCGTTTCTCCACCGGATTTAAAGAGTTCGACCGCGTGCTCGGCGGCGGCGTGGTTCCGGGTAGCGCGATTCTAATCGGCGGCAACCCCGGCGCCGGGAAATCGACGCTGCTGCTGCAAACCCTCTGCAAGCTGGCCGAAGGGATGAAAACGCTGTACGTCACCGGGGAAGAATCCCTGCAGCAGGTAGCGATGCGTGCGCATCGTCTCGGGCTGCCGACGGCGAACCTGAATATGCTCTCGGAGACCAGCATCGAGCAAATCTGCCAGATCGCCGATGAAGAAAAGCCGCAGCTGATGGTCATCGACTCCATCCAGGTGATGCATATGGCTGATGTCCAGTCGTCGCCGGGGAGCGTGGCCCAGGTACGTGAAACCGCGGCTTATCTGACGCGCTTTGCCAAAACTCGCGGCGTGGCGATCGTGATGGTCGGCCACGTCACCAAAGATGGCTCGCTGGCCGGGCCGAAAGTACTGGAACACTGTATTGACTGCTCGGTGCTGCTGGACGGCGATGCCGATTCCCGTTTCCGCACGTTGCGCAGCCATAAAAACCGCTTTGGCGCGGTCAACGAACTCGGCGTCTTCGCGATGACCGAGCAAGGCCTGCGCGAAGTCAGCAACCCCTCCGCCATCTTCCTCAGCCGCGGCGATGAAGTCACCTCCGGCAGCTCGGTCATGGTGGTATGGGAAGGCACCCGCCCGCTGCTGGTTGAGATCCAGGCATTGGTCGATCACTCAATGATGTCTAATCCGCGTCGCGTAGCGGTAGGCCTGGAACAGAACCGTCTGGCGATCCTGCTGGCGGTGCTGCACCGCCATGGCGGCCTGCAGATGGCCGATCAGGACGTCTTCGTTAACGTGGTTGGCGGGGTTAAGGTCACTGAAACCAGCGCCGATCTGGCGCTGCTGCTGGCGATGGTTTCGAGCCTGCGCGATCGCCCGTTGCCGCAGGATCTGGTGGTCTTTGGCGAAGTCGGATTAGCCGGTGAAATTCGCCCGGTGCCAAGCGGCCAGGAACGTATTTCCGAGGCGGCGAAGCACGGGTTCCGTCGCGCCATCGTCCCGGCGGCCAATGTGCCCAAAAAAGCGCCGGAAGGGATGCAAATCTTTGGCGTGAAAAAACTGGCCGATGCGCTGAGCGTTTTTGACGACTTATAATGATACCCGTCATACTTCAGGGTATGACGGGTATCAAACCCGAGTTTGCAGGAGGCACGCATAAACTATGTCGTCATTCGACTATCTGAAAAACGCCATTAAGCAAAAGGGTTGTACGCTGCAGCAGGTGGCGGAAGCCAGCGGGATGACCAAAGGTTATCTCAGTCAGCTATTAAACGCGAAAATCAAAAGCCCGAGCGCCCAGAAGCTTGAAGCGTTACACCGCTTCCTCGGCCTTGAATTCCCGCGCAAACAGAAAAGCGTCGGGGTGGTTTTTGGTAAATTTTATCCGCTGCATACCGGGCATATCTACCTGATTCAGCGCGCCTGTAGCCAGGTCGATGAGCTTCATATCATCATGGGCTATGACGACACTCGCGACCGCGAGCTGTTCGAAGAGAGCGCCATGTCGCAACAGCCGACGGTTCCCGATCGTCTGCGCTGGCTGCTGCAAACCTTTAAATATCAAAAGAACATTCGCATCCACGCCTTCAACGAAGAAGGGATGGAGCCGTACCCGCACGGTTGGGACGTCTGGAGCCGCGGGATCCGCGCCTTCATGAGTGAAAAGGGAATCGAGCCAAACTGGATTTATACCTCAGAAGAGGCCGATGCGCCGCAGTATCTGGAACATCTGGGGATCGAAACCGTGCTTATCGATCCGAAGCGAACCTTCATGAGTATCAGCGGCGGCCAGATCCGCGAAAACCCGTTCCGCTATTGGGAATATATTCCGACTGAGGTCAAACCGTTCTTTGTGCGTACGGTGGCGATCCTCGGCGGCGAGTCGAGCGGTAAATCGACGCTGGTGAATAAGCTCGCCAATATCTTCAATACCACCAGCGCCTGGGAATATGGCCGCGATTACGTCTTTTCACACCTCGGCGGCGATGAAATGGCATTGCAGTATTCCGATTACGATAAAATCGCGCTGGGGCACGCACAGTACATTGATTTCGCGGTGAAATACGCCAATAAAGTGGCGTTTATCGATACTGACTTCGTCAGCACTCAGGCCTTCTGCCTGAAGTACGAAGGCCGCGAACATCCGTTCGTGCAGGCGTTAATCGATGAATACCGCTTTGATCTGGTGATCCTGCTGGAGAACAACACGCCGTGGGTGGCCGATGGGCTGCGTAGCCTCGGTAGTTCGGTAGATCGCAAAGAGTTTCAGACGCTGCTGGTATCGCTGTTGAAAGAAAACGACATTGAGTTCGTGCACGTGGAAGAGTCGGACTACGACGCCCGGTTCCTGCGCTGCGTTGAGCTGGTGAAGCAGCTGATGGGCGAGCAGGGGTAGAGGCTCTGCGGGCTGTAGCCCTCACCCCAACCCTCTCCCAATGGGAGAGGGAGCAAACACTAAAAAAGGCAACTTGCGTTGCCTTTTTGTATTTTATTTTGAGATACGTTTGTACTTGATACGCTTCGGTTCCAGCGCATCGGCGCCGAGGGTGCGTTTCTTGTACTCTTCGTACTCGGTAAAGTTACCTTCGAAGAACTCAACCTTACCTTCATCCTGGTAATCAAGAATGTGGGTCGCGATACGGTCAAGGAACCAACGGTCGTGCGAGATAACCATGGCGCAGCCCGGGAACTCCAGCAGGGCGTTTTCTAGCGCGCGCAGGGTTTCGATATCCAGGTCGTTGGTTGGTTCATCGAGCAGCAGTACGTTACCGCCGACCTGCAGCAGCTTCGCCAGGTGCAGACGCCCACGCTCACCGCCGGACAGCTCGCCAACGCGTTTGCCCTGGTCGACGCCTTTGAAGTTAAAGCGGCCAACGTAGGCGCGGCTCGGCATCTCGGTGTTGCCGATCTTCATGATATCCAGGCCGCCGGACACTTCTTCCCAAACGGTCTTGCTGTTGTCCATCGCGTCGCGGAACTGATCGACGGAAGCCAGTTTAACGGTTTCACCCAGCGTGATGGTGCCGGAATCAGGCTGTTCCTGGCCTGACATCATGCGGAACAGGGTGGATTTACCCGCGCCGTTCGGACCGATGATACCAACGATAGCGCCTTTCGGTACGGAGAAGCTCAGATCGTCAATCAGTACGCGGTCGCCGTAAGATTTGCGCAGATTGCTGACTTCCAGAACTTTATCGCCCAGACGCGCTCCTGGCGGAATGAACAGTTCGTTGGTCTCGTTACGTTTCTGGTATTCGACGTTGTTAAGCTCTTCAAAGCGCGCCAGACGGGCTTTGCCTTTAGACTGACGGCCTTTCGCGCCCTGACGAACCCACTCGAGTTCTTTCTCGATAGATTTGCGGCGTGCTGCTTCCTGAGAAGCTTCCTGCGCCAGACGCTGATCTTTTTGCTCCAGCCAGGAGGAGTAGTTGCCTTCCCACGGAATACCTTCACCGCGGTCAAGTTCGAGGATCCAACCAGCGACGTTATCGAGGAAGTAACGGTCGTGGGTAATCGCCACCACGGTGCCTTCGAAATCGTGCAGGAAGCGTTCCAGCCAGGCGACGGATTCGGCGTCGAGGTGGTTAGTCGGTTCGTCGAGCAGCAGCATGTCTGGTTTTTCCAGCAGCAGGCGGCATAGCGCGACGCGGCGGCGTTCACCACCGGAAAGAGTGGCGATTTTCGCATCCCAGTCCGGCAGGCGCAGGGCATCGGCCGCACGCTCCAGCTGTACGTTCAGGTTATGGCCGTCGTGCGCCTGGATGATCTCTTCGAACTTGCCCTGTTGCGCGGCAAGCTTATCGAAGTCGGCATCCGGCTCGGCGTATTTGGCATAAACTTCGTCCAGGCCTTTCAGCGCGTTAACCACTTCGGCGACCGCTTCTTCAACGGATTCGCGCACGGTGTGCTCCGGATTCAGCTGCGGCTCCTGCGGCAGGTAGCCAATTTTGATACCGGGCTGCGGGCGCGCTTCACCTTCGATCTCGGTGTCGATACCGGCCATGATGCGCAGCAGGGTAGATTTACCGGCGCCGTTCAGACCGAGAACACCGATTTTCGCGCCAGGGAAGAAACTGAGGGAGATATTTTTCAAAATATGACGTTTCGGCGGAACCACTTTGCCGACACGATGCATGGTATAAACGAATTGAGCCACGTTGGACTTCGCCTCTTTCTATTCTGATAGATAGTTCAAAGGCGAAGTGTAGCCTTTTTCGCGCGGTAATCCCAGCGAGGCGACAGGATTCACAGAAGCGTAAAAAAATGTTCAGGACATGGCATGTTTTCAGTTGTCTGATTAGCATAACTAAGCAATACCTGATTTTTTTGAAGCGGCACGATGCCGCGGTGATGCACCAAACTAGAGGAAGAGCTTGTGGAAAAAGCCAAAACTACGGCATGGCGTCTTCTGGCTGCCGGCGTGAGTCTGCTGACGCTAAGCCAGCTGGCACATGCGGATTCACTGGATGAACAGCGCAGCCGCTATGCTCAAATTAAACAAGCGTGGGACAACCGCCAGATGGATGTCGTCAATCAGTTGATGCCTACGCTCAGCAGCTATCCGCTGTATCCCTACCTGCAATATCGACAAATCACCGATGACCTGATGAACCAGCCGCCGCTGGTGGTCACTAATTTCATTGCGGCGAATCCGACGCTACCGGCGGCGCGTTCGTTGAAATCCCGCTTTGTTAATGAGCTGGCGCGGCGCACCGACTGGCGCGGCTTGCTGGCGTTCAGCCCGGATAAACCGACGACAACCGAAGCGCAGTGTAACTACTACTACGCCAAACTTAGCGTCGGCCAATCGCAGGAAGCCTGGAGCGGGGCGAAAGAGCTGTGGCTGACCGGCAAGAGCCAGCCAAATGCCTGCGATCCGCTGTTCAGCGCGTGGCGCGATTCCGGGCAGCAGGATCCGCTGGCCTATCTCGAACGAATCCGCCTGGCGATGAAGGCCGGTAATACCAGCCTGGTCCGCGTGCTTGCTCAACAGATGCCCTCAAACTATCAGAGCATCGCTTCGGCGGTGGTGGCGTTAGCCAACGATCCCAATAGCGTGATGACCTTTGCCCGTACCACCGGGGCCACTGACTTTACCCGCCAGATGGCGGCGGTCGCTTTTGCCAGCGTCGCGCGTCAGGATGTGGAAAATGCCCGTCTGATGATCCCGTCGCTGGTGCAGGCGCAGCAGTTGAATGAGGATCAAACCCAGGAGCTGCGCGATATTGTCGCCTGGCGCCTGATGGGCACCGATGTGACCGAAGCGCAGGCGGAGTGGCGCGATGACGCAATCATGCGTTCACAATCGACTTCGCTGGTGGAACGCCGGGTTCGTATGGCGCTGGGTAGCGGCGATCGTCATGGGCTGAACACCTGGCTGGCGCGTCTGCCGATGGAGGCGAAAGAGAAAGACGAGTGGCGCTACTGGCAGGCGGATCTGCTGCTGGAGCGCGGACGCGATGACGAAGCGAAAACGATCCTGCATTCGCTGATGCAGCAACGCGGCTTCTATCCGATGGTTGCCGCTCAACGTCTGGGCGAAGAGTACACCTTCCGCATTGATAAAGCCTCCGGCACTATCGACCCGGCTCTGGCCTCCGGCCCTGAGATGGCGCGCGTTCGCGAGCTGATGTACTGGAACATGGACAACACCGCGCGCAGCGAATGGGCGAATCTGGTAAGCAGCCGGACCAAATCGCAGCAGGCGCAGCTGGCGCGTTACGCTTTTGATCAACACTGGTGGGATCTCAGCGTACAGGCGACGATCGCCGGTAAATTGTGGGATCAGCTGGAAGAGCGCTTCCCGCTGGCGTACAACGATCTATTCGCGCGTTACATTAGCGGCAAAGATATTCCGCAGAGCTACGCGATGGCGATTGCGCGTCAGGAGAGCGCCTGGAACCCGAAAGTGCGTTCACCGGTCGGCGCCAGCGGCTTGATGCAGATTATGCCAGGCACCGCGACGCATACCGTTAGCATGTTCAGCATTCCTGGTTATAGCAGCCCATCGCAACTGCTGGATCCGGAAACCAATATCAACATCGGTACCAGCTACCTGCAGTACGTCTACCAGCAGTTTGGTAATAACCGTATTTACGCTTCCGCCGCCTATAACGCCGGGCCAGGACGCGTACGCACCTGGCAGGGCAATAGCGCCGGGCGCATCGATGCGGTGGCATTTATCGAGAGTATTCCGTTCTCGGAAACCCGCGGGTACGTAAAAAACGTCCTCTCTTACGATGCCTATTACCGCTACTTTATGGGCAAGCAGGATAACTTGCTGAGCGACGCCGAATGGCAACAGCGTTACTGATCGTCCGGAAGTATGTTATTCTTTGTACTCGTTGAAGAGTACATTCGACGGGCAGCCTGGCTGCCCGTCTCAACATGGCGACGTAACATGACCCAACAATCTCCCTATTCAGCGGCCGTGGCCGAACAACGTCATCAGGAGTGGCTGCGCTTCGTGGCGTTGTTGCAGCAGGCCTACGCCGAGGATCTTCACCTGCCGTTACTGCAGCTGATGCTGACGCCCGACGAGCGCGAAGCGCTGGGTACCCGGGTGCGCATTATTGAAGAGCTGCTGCGCGGCGAGATGAGCCAGCGCGAACTGAAAAACGAACTCGGCGCCGGTATCGCTACGATTACTCGCGGCTCAAATAGCCTGAAATCGGCGCCGGTAGAGCTACGGCAGTGGCTGGAACAGACGCTGCTTAACGATAAATAGCGTTATGGAATGGGCTTAGCGCCAGCACTACCGCCTGATGGTAAACGCTGCTGCGCGTCAGTTTACCGCCGGTAAAGACGCCGATAGCGCCCTCTTTGCGGCCGATCTGGTCGATCCCGGTATGCTGCGACATGACCGGCCCCAGCGCTTCCCCGGCGCGAACCTGCGCAAGGATCGCCTCCGGCAGCGGCAGGGTTGCCGAGCGCGCTTCGCCGCGCTGCTGGCGGCTCTCAATCACTACCCAACTGAAGGTGCTGCCTTCATCGATCCCGGCTTCTATCGCCACCCAAAAATCAGCCTCCGGCTGCGCGAGCCTGGCATTAGCGACGCGATTTCGTGCGCCAGCCCGCGTTTCCTCGCTGCCGAAGGGTTGTTCCGGCACGCCGCTCTCGACGGCGACGGACTCAATATGGCAGGATCCTTCGCCGAAGATCTCGTTAAAAGCCTGCAGAATTGCCTGAATTTTGGCGGGATTAGTGGTAGCTGAGACAACATGGTGCATAATCAAAACAACTCAGAATTAATTAACGTCATCGCAGTATACTCTAAATCACTCTGGCGGCAGCCGATCGCGCAGCTCGTCGAATGATGAAGGGTTCAGAACGGAAAATAAGCATGTTACAGGTATACCTTGTTCGCCACGGTGAAACGCAGTGGAACGCCGAGCGACGTATTCAAGGCCAGTCCGATAGTCCGCTGACCGCTCACGGCGAGCGCCAGGCATGGCAGGTGGGTGAGCGCGCCAGAACGCTGGGGATTACCCATATTATCGCCAGCGACCTCGGCCGTACCCGCCGCACCGCAGAAATTATCGCTGAAGCCTGCGGCTGCGGCGTGGTTACCGATCCGCGCCTGCGCGAGCTGGATATGGGGGTGCTTGAAAAGCGCCATATCGACTCGCTTAGCGAAGAAGAAGAGGGCTGGCGTCGCCAGCTGGTCAACGGTACGCCGGATGGCCGCATTCCGCAGGGCGAATCCATGCAGGAGCTGAGCGAGCGTATGCGCGCGGCGCTATCATCCTGCCTGGAATTACCGCCAGGAAGCCGACCGTTGCTGGTGAGTCATGGGATGGCGCTGGGCTGTCTGGTGAGCACGATCCTCGGGCTGCCTGCCTATGCCGAGCGCCGTCTGCGCCTGCGCAACTGTTCGATTTCACGCGTTGATTACCAGCAGAGCCCGTGGCTGGCGTCAGGGTGGGTCGTGGAGACCGCGGGGGACGTTTCGCATCTCGATGCCCCCGCGATGGATGAACTGCAGCGTTAACGACGAATCGGAATCAGGTACTCGCAGCGCAGCTGAATTGGCGTAGCCTGGTTCCGGCTTTCATCTTCCGGATAGAAGCGCTCGATATCGAGCCCTTTGCGGCGGGTGAGGTTCAGCATCGGCATACAGGTGCCGTACACCGTCAGGATAAACTCCTGTAGCCCGGTGCCTAATCCTTCGTAAGTGAACATCACATACTCGCCGCCTTCCAGAATCACCGGATGAGAGTTATGCAGGTGCCCGTTCGCCATCTCCGGCGTCAGCGCGGTGGTGTAGAACAC
This sequence comes from Klebsiella sp. K-3, assembly GCF_051207495.1. Taxonomy (NCBI): domain Bacteria; kingdom Pseudomonadati; phylum Pseudomonadota; class Gammaproteobacteria; order Enterobacterales; family Enterobacteriaceae; genus Klebsiella; species Klebsiella sp. K-3. The sequence goes on from NZ_JBPNXF010000005.1 coordinate 119,317, forward strand.
CTCCTGTTCGTCATCTTTTTCCAGACTTGGACGCGGTTCATGCAGGCCGTACAGCGTCGGCGGAATGCTGGGCGCGTTGCCGAGGAATTCACGCCAAAACTGAACGCGCATCTGGTTACGGAATTCAGAAATCTCTTCCAGCTTACAGGTATAGCTTTGAGTCACGCCGACCAGTTGCGTGGTACTCAGGGTGACAAACTCATGCTTCGGCATCGTAAACTCACCGAGGCGCAGCGGCGGACGCATACCAAACGAGCTCCAGTCGGGAGAACGGCGATAGAGCGCTGGGGTCAAATTAAACTGTTTTTTAAAGGCGCGGGTGAACGTCTGTTGGGAATCGAAGCGATACTGCAGCGCGATGTCGAGGATCGGACGTGCGGTCAGCCGTAGCGCAACAGCGGATTTGGAAAGACGGCGTGCGCGAATATAGGCACCGATAGCTTGACCCGTGACGTCTTTAAACATACGTTGCAAATGCCACTTGGAATAACCTGCCTTCGCCGCCACATTATCCAACGAGAGGGGCTGATCCAGGTGACCTTCCAGCCAGCTCAGGAGATCGCGAATAATCCCAGCTTGATCCATAAAATGTCCCCATCCTTTAAACTCAGGTACCTATATTAAGGTAGCGGATAATAGCATTTTTTGATGTTTTAGCATTCAGTGTTTTTTTTGCTTATAAATGCGATTATCTGGTGGATATCGTTGGTAATTTTGTAAAGCTGTGATCTTTAAACCTTTTCCATAGCGTTTGTGATTATCACGCAGCGGAATTTTAAGAAATGGTAACAATATGAAATACAAGAAGTTAGTGGCAGGTTTGTTCTTACTGGCCGCAGGCCAACTGGCGCACGCCGAGCAAATCGGTTCCGTCGATACGGTATTTAAATGGCTGGGACCGGATCATAAAATCGTGGTCGAAGCCTTCGACGACCCCGATGTACAAAACGTCACCTGCTATATCAGCCGGGCAAAAACCGGCGGCATTAAAGGCGGGTTAGGGCTGGCGGAAGATACCTCTGACGCCGCCATCTCCTGTCAGCAGGTCGGGCCGATTGAGCTGACGGACAAAATCAAAAACGGCAAAAGCCAGGGCGATGTCGTGTTCCAGAAACGTACCTCGCTGGTGTTCAAAAAACTGCAGGTCGTTCGCTTCTACGACGCTAAACGCAATGCGCTGGTGTATCTGACCTATTCGGATAAAGTGGTCGACGGCTCGCCGAAGAATGCCATCAGCGCCGTGCCGATCATGCCGTGGAGTAAATAAACGGGAGTCACAATGCAACAGCCACGGATTTGGTTAGTTGAGGATGAACGGAGTATCGCCGATACCCTTGTTTACATGCTGCAACAGGAAGGATTTGACGTGACCGTCTTCGAGCGCGGGTTGCCCGCGCTTGATGCGGCGCTGCATCAGAGCCCGGATTTAGCGATCCTCGACGTCGGCTTGCCGGATATTAGCGGCTTTGAACTATGCCGACGACTGCTGGCGCGCCATCCGGCATTGCCGTTACTGTTTCTGACCGCACGCAGCGAAGAGGTTGATAAGCTGCTGGGGCTGGAAATTGGCGCTGACGACTACATCGCCAAACCGTTTTCGCCGCGCGAAGTCTGCGCGCGGGTGAGAACCGTGCTGCGGCGACTGCAGAAGTTTGCCGTGCCTTCGCCGGTGGTGCGCGTAGGCGAGTTTGTGTTGGATGAGCTGGCGATGGCAATTAGCTGGTGTGGCCAACCGCTGAACCTGACGCGTTACGAATTCCTGCTGTTGAAAACCCTAATCAACGCCCCCGGCCGCGTGTTCTCCCGCCAGCAGTTGATGGAGCGAGTGTGGAGCGATGCTTACGAGAGTATCGATCGCACCGTCGATACTCATATCAAGACCCTGCGCGCCAAGCTACGGGCGGTGAACCCCGATATTAACCCAATTAATACGCATCGCGGTCTGGGCTATAGCCTGGGAGGCTGTTGATGCGTATCGGGATGCGCCTGCTGCTGGGGTATTTCTTGATTGTCGCCATTGCCGCGTGGTTTGTGCTCTCTATCTTCGTACAGGAAGTCAAACCGGGCGTACGTCGGGCAACGGAAGGCACGCTTAACGATACCGCAACGCTACTGGCGGCTCTGGCCCGTGAGGATCTGCTTTCGGTAAATCCACAGCAGGGGAGACTGGCGCAGGCCTTTCAGTCGCTTAATCAGCAGCCCATCAACGCCAACATCAGCGGCATTAGGAAAATGCGCAATGAGTATCGCGTCTATCTGACGGATGCGCAGGGGAAAGTGGTGTTCGATTCCAGCGGGCAGGCGGTGGGCCAGGATTATTCACGCTGGAATGACGTCTGGTTAACCCTGCGAGGCCAGTACGGCGCCCGTAGCTCGCGCAGCGACCCCGAGGATGATAATAGCTCAGTCATGTACATTGCCGCGCCGGTGATGGATAACGGCCGTATCATCGGCGTGGTGAGCGTCGGTAAACCTAATCTGGCGATGACGCCGGTGATAAAACGCAGCGAACGGCGGATCCTGTGGGCCGGTGGCGCGCTGCTGGGGATTGCTTTACTGATTGGCGGCGGGATTGTCTGGTGGATTAACTTCTCCATTGGCAAACTGGTACGTTACGCCGATTCGGTGACTGCCGATCGTCCCCTACCTCTGCCGAACGTCGGCAGTAGCGAGTTAAGCAAGCTGGCGCAGGCACTGGAGAGCATGCGCGTGAAGCTAGAAGGTAAAAACGCGATCGAAAACTATGTTTACGATCTCACCCATGAACTCAAAAGCCCGCTGGCGGCAATTCGCGGCGCGGCGGAGATCCTGCGCGAGGGGCCGCCGCCTGAGATCGCTGCGCGTTTCACCGCAAATATTCTTGCGCAGAATACGCGCATGCAGCTGTTGGTGGAAAAGTTGCTGCTGCAGGCGCGGCTGGAGAATCGGCTGGAGATAACGCCGCAGTTGGTTTCGGTTGATGCGCTTTTCCAACGTCTGGCGGAAGACCGGGACATTGCGCTGGCGGCGAAAGCCATCACCCTGCGCTGGCAGAAGAGCGGAGTAACGGTGAATGGCGATGGCGAACTACTGGCGCAGGCGTTGGGCAATCTTATCGACAATGCGATTGACTTTACCCCTCATGGCGGTGAAATCGCTCTGGCGGTGGAGATGTGCCACGAAGAAGCGCTGCTAAGCGTGACGGACAACGGTCGCGGTATTCCTGACTTTGCGCTGACGCGCGTCTTTGAACGCTTTTACTCGCTGCCGCGGGAAGACGGCCACAAGAGCAGCGGTCTGGGACTGGCGTTTGTTCGTGAGGTGGCGCGCCTGCATCAGGGCGATATCAGCCTGCGTAATCGCCCTGAAGGCGGCGTTGTCGCGACGCTACAACTTCACCGTCCCTTCACATAGCTTCAAATACACTGCACATAGCCACCCTACAGTGAACCCATCACCATTGGGAGAAGAAGGCTATGATGAAATCACCGTTATTCTGGAAAATTAGTACGCTGTTGGGCTGTATTTTGCTGTTGTCCGTGCCGCTGATGATGGTCAGAGTGCTTATCGCCGAGCGCGCGGACTATCGCAGCGATGTAGTGGATGCGATAGAGCGCAGCACCAGCGGTTCACAAAAGCTGACCGGGCCGCTGGTTGCCATCCCGGTGACCGAGACGCTGACCCGCATGGAGAATCAAAAAGAGGTCGAATATCAGCGTAGTTGGATCTACTACTGGCTACCGGAATCGCTGGCGGTCAACGGCGTGCAAAATGTGGAGTCGAGAAAAGTCGGCATATACAGTGGGCAGGTCTGGCATAACGCTCTGCAAATTCAGGCGCAGTTCGATCCCGCGCGGCTTAAGGAACTGAAAAAGGCGAATACCGCTTTAGGGAAACCTTTTTTAGTGCTTAGCGTGAGCGATGCCCGCGGCATAGGCGTCATCAACGCGCCGGTAATTGATGGTACGACGCTGACCGTTGAACCAGGGGTGGGGTTGAACGGCGGCGGTATGGGCATTCATATGCCGATGCCCGCGTTAACCGCAGACAATAAACCGCTGAATATTGCATTTTCCCTCGGCCTTAACGGTACCGGCGACTTCTCCGTTGTACCGCTGGGACGTAACAGCGAGCTGCAGTTAACCAGTAACTGGCCGCATCCTGGTTTCCTTGGCAACTTCCTGCCTACGAAACGCGAAGTGAGCGCTTCGGGTTATATCGCCCACTGGCAAAGCAGTTGGTTTGCCAACAATATGGGCAACTATTTCACCGATGACACCGATATTGAGTGGTCGCGTTTACCCGCCTTTAGCGTGGAGGTGATGTCGCAGGCCGATCAATATCAGCTGACTGACCGGGCGACCAAATATGCCATCCTGCTAATCGCATTGACTTTTATGGCCTTTTTCGTCTTCGAAAGCCTGACGCATCGTCGTCTGCATCCGATGCAGTATCTGCTGATAGGGTTATCGCTGGTGATGTTCTACCTGGTGTTGCTGGCGCTCTCTGAGCATATTGGCTTTACCCAAGCCTGGACAGTGGCCAGCTTGATTGGCGCGGTGATTAACGGTGTTTATTTACAGGCGGTATTGAAAGGGTGGCGTAATAGCCTGCTGTTCGTAATGGCGTTACTGCTGCTTGACGGCGTGATGTGGCTGCTACTGCGCTCAGAAGATAGCGCGCTGCTGCTTGGCTCCGGGGTGTTACTGCTGGCGTTGTGCGCGCTAATGTTCCTGACTCGCCGCGTGGACTGGTACGCCTTATCACTACCGCACAGCAAGCCGGAAAAGCCGCAAAGCAAGGATGACGACACGTTTCGTATCTGGAAGTAAAATAGCTATAAAAAAACGGCGCCAGAAGGCGCCGTTTTGCATTATGACAGCAGGAAAAACGAAATTATTCCTGCAGATCGCCACAGAAACGGTAACCTTCACCGTGAATTGTAGCGATGATTTCCGGGGTATCCGGCGTGGATTCGAAATGCTTACGAATGCGACGAATGGTCACGTCCACGGTACGGTCATGCGGCTTCAGCTCGCGACCGGTCATTTTCTTCAGCAGCTCTGCGCGTGACTGGATTTTGCCCGGGTTTTCGCAGAAGTGCAGCATCGCGCGGAATTCACTGCGCGGCAGCTTGTACTGCTCGCCGTTTGGGCTCACCAGCGAACGGCTGTTGATATCCAGTTCCCAACCGTTGAACTTGTAGCTCCCAACGCTGCGACGCTCTTCGCTCACGGTACCGAGGTTCATGGTACGGGAGAGCAGGTTGCGCGCGCGGATAGTCAGTTCACGCGGGTTAAACGGTTTAGTGATATAGTCATCGGCGCCGATTTCGAGGCCAAGAATTTTATCAACTTCGTTGTCGCGGCCGGTAAGGAACATCAGCGCGACGTCAGCCTGTTCACGCAGTTCACGCGCGAGCAGAAGACCATTTTTACCTGGCAGGTTGATATCCATGATCACCAGGTTGATATCATTTTCAGACAGGATCTGATGCATTTCCGCGCCATCGGTCGCTTCGAATACATCATAACCTTCTGCTTCGAAAATACTTTTTAACGTGTTGCGTGTTACCAACTCGTCTTCAACGATAAGAATGTGCGGGGTCTGCATGTTTGCTACCTAAATTGCCAACTAAATCGAAACAGGAAGTACCAAAGTCCCTGACCTGCCTGGTACATGCCACAAATTAACATGTCCGGCGTAACATGACTAAAGTACGTAATTGCGTTCTTGATGCACTTTCCATCAACGTCAACAACATCATTAGCTTGGTCGTGGGTACTTTCCCTCTGGACCCGACGGTGTCAAAAACGGCTGTCATCCTAACCATTTTAACAGCAACATAACAGGCTAAGAGAGGCCGAACACCCAATAAAACTACGCTTCGTTGACATATATCAAGTTCAATTGTAGCACGTTAACAGTCTTGTGAAATCATTGCATCGATTTGCGAATTATCGTCACATTTCTTACACAGCTCAATTAGTTGCAGCTATGAATTAATAAATGCAATGAATCCAAAGTCTGTGGACGAATGAAAACTGAAATATCATTGCCAAACATATGGATAAATGCGTTCTGTTAACATACTCCGTATTGGTGTCCAATGTGAACAGTTTAGTTTTTTTTAAGAGTAATAAAGCCCATTTTTAGTGATTTTTGTTGCAAATTTGTAAATTTTCGCCGCGTAAAATGAGGGCGACCGCAGATTAGCGCCGCGTAAGAGGATAAGAGAAGCACAATGCGTTTATCGATTATTTTGGTGGCCCCCGCGAGGGCGGAAAACGTCGGCGCAGCGGCGCGGGCGATGAAAACCATGGGATTCAGCGAATTGCGGATTGTCGATAGCGAGGCGCATCTGCAGCCCGCCGCGCGCTGGGTGGCGCATGGTTCGGGAGATATTTTAGATAATATAAAAACCTACCCGACGCTTGAGCAGGCTTTGCACGATGTCGACTTTACCATCGCTACCACCGCCCGTAACCGCGCGCGTTTTCACTACTACGCCACGCCGCAGGAGTTACTGCCGCTGCTGGAAGAAAAAGCACAATGGATGAAGCATACGGCGCTGGTCTTTGGCCGTGAGGATTCCGGATTAACTAACGATGAACTGGCGCTGGCCGATGTGCTTACCGGCGTGCCGATGGTTGCCGATTATCCCTCCCTGAATCTTGGGCAATCGGTGATGGTGTATTGCTATCAACTGAGCTCACTACAGCAGCAGAGTGCTGTTCAGGCGCCTGAAACCGACGAAAAACAATTGCAGGCGCTACGCCAGCGGACGCTTTCGCTACTTGGACGGTTGGGGGTGGAGGACGACATCAAACTGGCCGACTGGCTACAGCAGCGTATTGGCCTTTTACAGCAGCGCGACACCGCCATGTTGCATCGATTGCTGCATGATATTGAAAAAAATCTACCTGAATAAAATCCTGCGATAAGTTTTTTTTATAGTTAAATATACTAATTTCAACGGCAACCGTCCGGCAATGCGGCGGAATTATCGGGGCGTTGTGGCGTAATGACGGTGTTGGCTAAAAAGTCGCCATTTTAGAAATTCGTTGACTTAAGCAGGCAGATACTTTAACCAATATAGACAGGACACAAGACAGATAAAAATACAGAGTACACAACATCCATGAATCGCATCGGCATGATTACCACCATTATCACCACCACCATTACCACAGGTAACGGTGCGGGCTGACGCGTACAGGAAACAACAGAAAAAAGCCCGCACCTGAACAGTGCGGGCTTTTTTTTTGACAAGAGATCAAGGGGTAAGAACCATGCGAGTGTTGAAGTTCGGCGGTACATCAGTGGCAAATGCAGAACGTTTTCTGCGGGTTGCCGATATCCTGGAGAGCAATGCCAGGCAGGGGCAGGTTGCGACCGTGCTGTCTGCCCCGGCGAAAATCACCAACCATCTGGTCGCGATGATTGAAAAAACCATCAGCGGTCAGGACGCTCTGACCAATATCGCCGACGCCGAACGTATCTTTGCCGACCTGCTGCAGGGGCTGGCCGACATTCAGCCTGGCTTTCCGCTCGCACAACTGAAAACTTTCGTAGACCAGGAATTCGCGCAGATTAAACACGTGCTGCACGGTATCAGTCTGTTGGGCCAGTGCCCGGACGGCGTTAACGCCTCGCTGATCTGCCGCGGTGAAAAGCTCTCTATCGCTATCATGGCGGCGCTGCTGGAAGCGCGCGGTCACAAGGTCAGCGTCATTAACCCGGTCGAAAAACTGCTGGCCGTCGGCCACTACCTTGAATCCACTGTCGATATTGCTGAATCCACTCGCCGTATCGCCGCCAGCCAAATCCCGGCAGACCACATGGTGCTGATGGCCGGCTTTACCGCCGGCAACGAAAAGGGTGAACTGGTGGTGCTGGGGCGTAATGGCTCTGATTACTCCGCTGCCGTGCTGGCCGCCTGTATGCGCGCCGACTGCTGCGAAATCTGGACCGACGTCGATGGCGTCTATACCTGCGACCCGCGTCAGGTACCGGATGCGCGGCTGCTGAAATCCATGTCGTATCAGGAAGCGATGGAACTCTCCTATTTCGGCGCGAAGGTGCTGCATCCGCGCACTATCGCCCCCATCGCCCAGTTCCAGATCCCATGCCTGATTAAAAATACCGGTAATCCGCAGGCGCCGGGGACGCTCATCGGCGCCAGCCTTGATGAAGACGGCCTGCCGGTAAAAGGGATCTCGAATCTCAACAATATGGCTATGTTCAACGTTTCCGGACCGGGAATGAAAGGCATGGTCGGCATGGCGGCGCGCGTTTTCGCCACCATGTCCCGTGCCGGTATCTCTGTGGTGCTGATTACCCAATCCTCTTCGGAATACAGCATCAGCTTCTGCGTGCCGCAAAGTGATTGCGCGCGGGCGAAGCGGGTGATGGAAGAGGAATTCTATCTCGAATTGAAAGAAGGACTGCTGGAGCCGCTGTCAATCATGGAGCGCCTGGCAATCATTTCCGTCGTGGGAGATGGGATGCGCACGCTGCGCGGCATCTCGGCGAAATTTTTCGCCGCGCTGGCGCGCGCCAATATTAATATCGTGGCGATTGCCCAGGGTTCTTCCGAGCGTTCAATCTCGGTGGTCGTCAGCAATGATGACGCGACCACTGGCGTGCGCGTCACGCATCAAATGCTGTTTAACACCGACCAGGTCATTGAAGTCTTCGTGATCGGCGTCGGCGGCGTGGGCGGCGCGTTAATCGAACAGATTAAACGCCAGCAGAGCTGGTTAAAGGGCAAGCATATCGATCTGCGCGTATGCGGCGTCGCCAATTCGCAGGCGCTGCTGACCAACGTCCATGGCTTGAATCTGGAAAACTGGCGTAGCGAACTCGCGGAAGCGAAAGAGCCCTTTAATCTGGGCCGTTTAATCCGCCTGGTGAAAGAGTATCACCTGCTGAACCCGGTTATCGTCGATTGTACCTCCAGCCAGGCGGTGGCCGATCAGTACGCTGACTTCCTGCGTGAAGGTTTCCACGTGGTGACGCCGAATAAAAAGGCCAACACCTCTTCGCTGGATTACTACCACCAGTTACGCCACGCCGCCAGCAGCTCACGACGTAAGTTTCTCTATGACACCAACGTTGGCGCGGGTTTGCCGGTCATTGAAAACCTGCAGAACCTGCTGAATGCCGGCGATGAACTGCTGCACTTCTCCGGTATCCTGTCTGGTTCGCTTTCATTCATTTTTGGTAAGCTGGATGAGGGTATGAGCCTCTCCGAAGCCACTAAACTGGCGCGCGAGATGGGCTATACCGAACCGGATCCGCGCGACGATCTTTCCGGCGTGGATGTGGCGCGCAAGCTGCTGATCCTTGCCCGCGAAACCGGGCGCGAGCTGGAGCTCTCGGATATTATCGTTGAGCCTGCGCTGCCTGCCGACTTCGACGCCAGCGGCGATGTCGAAAGCTTTATGGCGCGCCTGCCGACGCTTGACGATCAATTCGCCTCACGGGTTGCTAAAGCGCGCGACGAGGGTAAAGTCTTACGTTACGTCGGCAATATTGAAGAAGATGGCGTCTGCCGGGTGAAAATCGCTGAAGTGGACGGTAACGATCCGCTGTATAAGGTGAAAAACGGCGAGAACGCGCTGGCGTTTTACAGCCACTATTATCAGCCGCTGCCGCTGGTGCTGCGCGGCTATGGCGCGGGTAACGACGTCACCGCGGCTGGCGTGTTCGCCGACCTGTTGCGTACCCTGTCATGGAAGTTAGGAGTTTAAGATGGTCAAAGTATACGCCCCGGCTTCCAGTGCCAATATGAGCGTCGGGTTTGATGTGCTGGGAGCCGCGGTGACGCCGGTCGACGGCACGTTGCTTGGGGATAACGTCTCGGTAGAGGCGGCGGCAGAGTTCAGCCTGCGTAACGTAGGCCGCTTCGCCGGCAAATTACCCTCGGCGCCGCAGGAAAATATCGTTTATCAATGCTGGGAAGCCTTTTGCCGCGAGATCGGTAAAACGGTTCCGGTGGCGATGACCCTGGAAAAAAATATGCCGATTGGCTCGGGTCTTGGCTCCAGCGCCTGTTCGGTGGTCGCCGCGCTGGTGGCGATGAACGAACACTGCGGTAAGCCGCTGAATGAAAATCGGATGCTGGCGCTGATGGGCGAGATGGAAGGGCGCATTTCCGGCAGCGTTCACTATGATAACGTGGCGCCATGCTATCTTGGCGGTATGCAACTGATGATTGAAGAGCAAGGCATCATCAGCCAGCAGATCCCGGGCTTTGATGAATGGTTGTGGGTGCTGGCCTATCCGGGCATTAAGGTCTCTACCGCCGAAGCGCGCGCGATTCTTCCGGCGCAGTATCGCCGTCAGGATTGCATCGCCCACGGTCGCCATCTGGCAGGGTTTATTCACGCCTGCTATAGCCGTCAGCCGCAGCTGGCGGCAAAGTTAATGAAAGATGTTATTGCCGAACCGTACCGTACCAAACTGCTGCCGGGCTTCAGCGAAGCGCGTCAGGCGGCGATGGAAATCGGCGCGCAGGCTTGCGGTATTTCCGGCTCCGGCCCGACGCTGTTCGCGTTGTGCGATAAACCGGACACCGCGCAGCGCGTCGCCGACTGGCTGGCCGCGCACTATCTGCAAAATCAGGAAGGCTTCGTTCATATTTGCCGGCTGGACACGGCGGGCGCTCGAGTAGTGGGATAAGTGATGAAACTGTATAACTTAAAAGATCATAACGAACAGGTCAGCTTTGCGCAGGCCGTGACGCAAGGGCTTGGCAAACAACAGGGGCTGTTCTTTCCGCACGATCTGCCGGAATTCAACCTGACCGAAATCGACGAAATGCTGGAACAGGATTTCGTGACCCGCAGCGCGAAAATCCTGTCGGCCTTTATTGGCGACGAGATCCCGCAGAATGAACTGCAATCCCGCGTTGCCGCGGCGTTCGCCTTCCCGGCGCCGGTCACTCAAGTACAGGATGATATCGGCTGTCTGGAGCTGTTCCACGGCCCTACGCTGGCGTTTAAAGACTTTGGCGGCCGTTTTATGGCCCAGATGCTGACGCATATTGCGGGCGATAAGCCGGTGACGATTCTGACCGCTACCTCCGGCGACACCGGCGCTGCCGTGGCGCACGCCTTCTACGGTCTGCCAAACGTCAAAGTGGTGATTCTCTACCCGCGCGGTAAGATCAGCCCGCTGCAGGAGAAGCTGTTCTGTACCCTGGGCGGCAACATTGAAACCGTGGCGATTGACGGCGATTTCGACGCCTGTCAGGCGCTGGTTAAGCAGGCGTTTGATGATGAAGAGCTGAAGGTTGCACTCGGTCTCAACTCCGCCAACTCTATTAACATCAGCCGCTTGTTGGCGCAGATCTGCTACTACTTCGAGGCGGTCGCGCAGCTGCCGCAGGAAGCCCGTAATCAGCTGGTGGTGTCGGTGCCAAGCGGCAACTTCGGCGATCTTACCGCCGGCCTGCTGGCGAAATCGCTGGGGCTGCCGATTAAGCGTTTTATTGCCGCTACCAACGCCAATGACACCGTGCCGCGCTTCCTGCAGGATGGCAACTGGGCGCCGAAGGCGACGCAGGCGACCCTGTCTAACGCGATGGACGTCAGCCAACCGAACAACTGGCCGCGCGTGGAAGAGCTGTTCCGCCGCAAAATCTGGCGTCTTAATGAGCTGGGATACGCCGCGGTTGATGATGAAACCACCAAAGCAACCATGCGTGAACTGAAGTCCATCGGCTACACCTCTGAACCGCATGCGGCAATTGCTTATCGCGCGCTGCGCGACCAGCTGCAGCCGGGCGAGTACGGGTTGTTCCTTGGTACCGCGCATCCGGCTAAATTCAAAGAGAGCGTAGAAGAGATTCTGCAGGAGACGCTGCCGTTGCCGAAAGAACTGGCCGACCGCGCCGACCTGCCGCTGCTGTCGCATAATCTACCGGCCGATTTCGCCGCGCTGCGTAAGCTGATGATGGGCTAGTATTGCTATTCTACCGTTCGTTGAACCGGGCTCCGCGCCCGGTTTTTTTACGCCCGAAAATGGAGAAATTGTGTATAACCGACCAATAAATGCGGAAGAGAATAAATTCGGATTGCGGAGAATAAACAGGATAGTTTTGCGGGGTTAATATTTCGTTATCGACCCATAATGGGGGCGAATAGAAGAGGTTACTTATGACGATGCTGAAACCTGTTTTGCTGGCGCTTTCTCTGCTGCTGGTCGCTCCTGCGTTGGTTCATGCAGATGAAATTACCCTGATCCCGGCGGTGAAGCTGCAAATCGGCGACCGGGATGATTATGGCCGCTACTGGGACGGCGATCGCTGGCGCGATCATGGCTGGTGGGCGAGCCATTATGACTGGCGCGACGATCGCTGGCGCCCGCATGATGATTATCGCCGCCACGATCGTGATGACGATGACGATCAAGGCCATCATGGTCATGGCCACGAGCGGCATCACCACGACGACTGATCGTTCTTGCCCCCGGCGCCAGGCTGGGGGCATTCAGGCTTACTGCTCGTGGCGTTTAAACACCAGTTCACCTTTCTCCGATGCCTGCGCATCACAGAAATAGCCTTCGCTATCAAACTTCTGCAGCTGTTCCGGACGGGTTAAACGATTTTCTATGATGTAGCGGCTCATCAGGCCGCGCGCTTTTTTGGCATAGAAGCTGATCACCTTGAATTTGCCGTTTTTCTCATCGAGGAATACCGGCTTAATCAACTGTCCCTGCAATTTCTTCGGTTTTACCGATTTAAAATACTCATCGGATGCCAGATTGATAATGATATCGTCGCCCTGCGCCTGCAGCGCCTGATTGATCTTATCGGTAATGACATCGCCCCAGAAATGATACAAATCCTTGCCCTGCGAATTTTCCAGCTTAATGCCCATCTCCAGACGGTAGGGCTGCATCAGATCCAGCGGGCGCAATACGCCGTAAAGTCCGGAAAGCATACGCAGATGCTGCTGGGCGAAATCGAAATCCGCTTCGCTAAAGGTTTCGGCCTGCAGGCCGGTATAAACGTCGCCTTTGAACGCCAGTATCGCCTGACGGGCATTCTGCGGGGTAAAGTCCGGATGCCAGTCGTGAAAACGGGTAGCATTGAGGTCGGCCAGCTTATCGCTGATGCTCATCAGCTTACCGATTTGTGGCGCTGTCAGCTGACGGGTGATACCGATAAGCTGTTGAGAATACTCCAGGAGTTCGGGCTGGGTATAGCGAGTCGTTGCCAGCGGGCTTTGATAATCGAGCGTTTTTGCAGGTGAAATCAGAATCAGCATATCCAGTCCTTGCAGGGAATTTCGACGAATTTTAACAAAAAAAGCGCATGGTGGGATCGATTGCTGCGATTACCGCGCTATTCGCGCGGTATCTCATCCCAGGCGCCGGGCGCCAGATGTTGCTGAATTTCCGGATAGCGAGCGGGGTCGAAGACCGGCTGCACGCCGAGTTTACGCTGGCGCAGATAATCGCTGGCGAGGATGCGTACCGTTGGCGAAAGCAGCAAAATCGCCGTTAAGTTAGTGATGGCCATTAACGCCATAATAATATCCGCCAGCTGCCAGACCACCGGCAAACTCACCAGGGTGCCTGCCATCACCATTAATACGGTGATAACCCGGAGCGTCCAGATATGCAGCGGCTTATTGAGCCGCAGGAAGATCAGATTATTTTCGGCATAAATATAATTGGCGACAATCGAACTGAAAGCGAAAAGCAGCAGCACCGTGGCGACCAGACCCGGCCCCCAGCTACCAATGAGATCGCCCATCGCGTGCTGCATGGTTTGAATACCGCTGACCACATTATCGCGGTTTTCGCGCGGCGCCAGCAGGATAATTACCGCGCTGGCCGTACAGATAACAATGGTATCTATAAAGACGCCAATCATCTGTACGATGCCCTGCGCCGCCGGATGCGGAGGCCATGAGGCCGCGGCTGCGGCGGCGTTTGGCGTTGAACCCATCCCCGCTTCGTTGGAAAACATCCCGCGCTGAAACCCGCCGGTAAGCGCCTGGCTAATGGTATAGCCCACCGCGCCCGCCGCCGCTTCCTGCCAGCCGAAAGCGCAGCGGAAGATGGTTTCAAAAACCGCCGGCAGGGCAGCGAAGTGCCAGAGGCCAATCAACAGGCTGGTGCCGACCCACAGCAGGGCCATCAGCGGGACAAACCACTGCATCAATCGCGCCACGCCGCGTAAACCGCGGACGATAATCAACAGCGTCGCGGCTGCCAGCGCGGCGCCGACGGCGACCATCGGTAAATCGAAAGCATAGGCCATGGCGTGCGCCACCGAGTTAGCCTGCACGGTATTGAAGATAACCCCATAGGCCAGCAGCAGCAGGATCGAGAAGACCACGCCCATCCAGCGCATCTCAAGTCCGCGGGCCATATACCACGCCGGGCCGCCGCGGAACTGGCCTGCGCTATCGCGCTCTTTGTACAGCTGGGCAAGCGAGCATTCGGCGAAGCTACTGGCCATTCCGAGTAGTGCGGAGACCCACATCCAGAACACGGCGCCGGGGCCGCCAGCGGCAATCGCTAACGCCACGCCCGCCAGGTTACCGCTGCCGACGCGAGCCGCCAGGCTGGTGCACAGCGCCTGAAAAGACGTTAATCCGCCGGGCTGCGGACGAAGGCTTTTTTTAAGACTTTTGCCAAACTGGCGAATATAACGGAACTGAATAAACTCCGTTCGCCAGGTAAACCAAATACCGGCGCCCAGTAACAGATAAATCATTACCGAGCCCCAGAGTATTTCATTGATAAACGAGAGAAAATCAGGCATTAAACGTCCTCTTGTCCATGCCGGCGCGCGGTGTAAGCGCTACCACTCCGGTGACAATCCTTTAGCATTCAGATAATTAATATGTCGAGTTTATCACACTCTGCGCTCTTGCATTGTCGGCGGTTGCGCTGACCCTATGGCGTGTTATCATCTTGGCAGACCGGTTACATCCCCTTAACTGCTGTTTAAGAGAAACACTATCATGACGGATAAATTGACTTCTCTGCGTCAGTACACCACTGTCGTAGCTGACACCGGAGATATCGCGGCAATGAAGCTGTATCAGCCTCAGGATGCCACCACCAACCCTTCTTTGATCCTCGGCGCGGCTCAGATCCCTGAGTACCGTAAGCTGATTGACGACGCTGTTGCCTGGGCTCGCGGCCAGAGCAGCGATCGCGCGCAGCAGATTATCGATGCTTCCGACAAACTGGCGGTGAACATCGGTCTCGAAATCCTTAAACTGATCCCGGGCCGTATTTCTACCGAAGTTGATGCCCGTCTGTCCTACGACACCGACGCCTCTATCGCGAAAGCGAAACGCCTGATCAAACTGTATAACGATGCCGGTATCGGCAACGATCGTATCCTGATCAAACTGGCTTCGACCTGGCAGGGCATTCGCGCCGCTGAGCAGCTGGAAAAAGAAGGCATCAACTGTAACCTGACCCTGCTGTTCTCCTTCGCTCAGGCTCGCGCTTGCGCTGAAGCGGGCGTCTTCCTGATTTCTCCGTTCGTTGGTCGTATCCTCGACTGGTACAAAGCGAACACGGATAAGAAAGAGTACGCGCCGGCAGAAGATCCGGGCGTGGTTTCCGTTAGCGAAATCTACGAGTACTACAAGCAGCACGGCTATGAAACCGTCGTGATGGGCGCAAGCTTCCGTAACGTTGGCGAAATCCTTGAGCTGGCCGGTTGCGACCGTCTGACCATCGCCCCTGCGCTGCTGAAAGAGCTGGCGGAAAGCGAAGGCGCTGTCGAACGTAAACTGGCGTTCAGCGGCGAAGTGAAAGCGCGTCCGGAACGCATTACTGAATCCCAGTTCCTGTGGCAGCACAACCAGGATCCGATGGCGGTAGACAAACTGGCGGAAGGTATCCGTAAGTTTGCCATCGACCAGGAAAAACTGGAAAAAATGATCGGCGACCTGCTGTAATCATCCCAGCGTGACCGGGCTACCGGTCACGCTACTTCTTTTGAATCCTGTCTGTAATTCTCTCCAGCGTGTATCATTCCGCTTAATTGCACTATTTGAACGGAATGAATATGAATAAATTACGCATCGGCTTAGTTTCTATTTCTGACCGCGCCTCCAGCGGCGTTTACCAGGACAAAGGTATTCCTGCGTTGGAAGAGTGGCTGTCGCGTGCGCTGACAACGCCCTTTGAACTACAGACACGCCTGATCCCTGATGAACAGCCCATCATTGAACAAACGCTGTGCGAGCTGGTTGATGAGATGGGCTGTCATCTGGTGTTAACCACCGGCGGCACCGGCCCGGCGCGCCGTGATGTGACTCCGGACGCAACTTTAGCGATTGCCGATCGCGTCATGCCCGGTTTCGGCGAGCAAATGCGTCAGGTTAGCCTACACTTTGTGCCGACGGCTATCCTATCCCGGCAGGTTGGCGTCATCCGCAAGCAGGCGCTGATCCTTAACCTGCCTGGCCAACCGAAAGCGATTCAGGAGACTCTTGAAGGAGTCAAAGACGCGGAAGGTAAGGTGCTGGTGCATGGTGTTTTTGCAAGTGTACCTTATTGTGTACAGTTGCTTGAGGGGCCGTATGTGGAGACGGAAGCCAGCGTTGTAGCAGCTTTTCGCCCGAAAAGCGCACGACGTGAAACTTTATCCTGAATTTAATGCATTGCTGATATAACCTGCATTGCCGGTGGTGTGCTGTTTTATTTACGGTATAGTGTTTTTTACTTTACACATTGCGTAATATTACTGCGGACGAAGCGCCAGTTATGTCACAACACACCCGAGCACTGAATCGACAGGATTATAAAACTCTGACGCTGGCCGCCCTCGGCGGGGCGCTGGAGTTTTATGACTTCATTATCTTTGTCTTCTTCGCCGCCGTCGTCGGCGAACTGTTCTTCCCCGCCGATATTCCGGAATGGCTACGTCAGGTACAGACCTTCGGTATTTTCGCCGCGGGTTATCTGGCGCGTCCTCTTGGCGGCATTATCATGGCCCATTTTGGCGACCTGGTCGGCCGCAAGAAAATGTTTACGCTTAGCATTCTGCTCATGGCGCTGCCGACGCTGGCGATCGGTCTGCTGCCGACTTATGCCTCGATGGGCATCGTTGCGCCGCTGCTATTACTGCTCATGCGTATTTTACAAGGGGCGGCGATTGGCGGCGAAGTGCCGGGCGCCTGGGTCTTTGTAGCCGAACATGTCCCGGAAAAACGCATCGGTATCGCCTGCGGCACCCTGACCGCGGGGTTGACCGTTGGGATCCTGTTAGGTTCGGTGGTGGCGACGCTTATCAACACCAGCATGACGCCGCAGGGTATCCACGACGGCGGCTGGCGTATTCCTTTCCTGCTGGGCGGCGTTTTTGGCCTGGTGGCGATGTATCTGCGTCGCTGGCTGCAGGAGACGCCGATATTTCTTGAGATGCAGAAGCGCAAAGCGCTGGCGCAGGAGTTGCCGGTGAAGGCGGTGGCGCTTAAGCACCAGAAGGCCGTCATCGTTTCGATGTTGCTCACCTGGCTGCTTTCCGCCGGCGTGGTGGTGGTGATCCTGATGTCGCCGGTCTGGCTGCAAAAACATTATGGCTTTGCGCCGGCGATTACCCTGCAGGCCAATAGCATCGCCACGATTATGCTGTGTATCGGCTGTTTACTCGCCGGTCTGGCGGCAGACCGATTCGGCGCCAGCCGCACTTTTATTGTCGGTAGTCTGCTGTTGGCGGCCGCCAGTTGGGCCTTTTACCACCTTTCCGGCGCCAGCCCGCAACGGCTGTTCCTGCTGTATGGCACGGTTGGATTGTGCGTCGGCGTGGTGGGGGCGGTACCTTACGTAATGGTGCGCGCCTTCCCGGCGGAAGTGCGTTTCACCGGCATCTCGTTTTCCTACAATCTGTCATACGCCATTTTCGGCGGCCTGACGCCGATTGCCGTCACCATGTTGATGGGGGTTTCGCCGATGGCGCCGGCCTGGTACGTACTGGCGCTGTCTCTGATGGGGCTGGGTTTAGGTATCTGGCTGCGTCAGGGGTTGACGACGCAGGCGGTTTTACCGCAAGGAGAACTGCAGCGTTAAATTTAACGCCGCCGCCCGGTTTGCGGGCGGCGGCAGGCCATTAGCGTGGTTCGCCAATCGGCAGAACGGTGCGCCCGAATTGCTCGTTCAACACTTCACCCATCGCCAGGTAAATAGCGCTCGCGCCGCATACCAGGCCAATCCAGCCGGCAATTTTAACAATGCCTTCGTTATCGACCAGGTGGCCAATCGCCAGCAGCGCGAACAGCACCGTCAGGCTCAGGAAGACGAACTGCAGCATGCGCGCGGCTTTCAGCGTGCCGAAGAACATGAACAACGTAAAGATACCCCACAGGCCAAGATACATGCCCAGGAAATGCGGGTTCGGCGCATCAGCCAGACCCATTTTCGGCATCAGGAGGATCGCGACCAACGTCAGCCAGAAGGAGCCGTAGGACGTAAAAGCGGTTAAACCAAAGGTGTTGCCTTTTTTATACTCGAGCAGGCCGGCAAAAATTTGCGCAATGCCGCCGTAAAAAATGCCCATCGCCAGGATAGCTACATCGAATGCGAAAAGGCCGCTATTCGCCAGGTTAAGCAGAATAGTGGTCATGCCAAAGCCCATAAGGCCCAGCGGTGCCGGATTAGCCAACTTAGTGTTGCCCATAATTCCTCAAAATAATGATTAGAAAGGGAAGCATTACCCCGCCGCTTGCGGTGGGGCGCGGCATAATAATGAGGCGCGTGGTTACTGTCTATGATCTGGCGGGGTATTTTTCAGCAATTTACCTTACGCCGCGATAATTGCGAACTCTTCGCCGAACATGTGCGATATCCGATGAATATGTTCTTATTTACTATTTATGTTTTGTATGAGTTATGGCGACTATTTTGCCCGGCTGGCGTGTTGTTTACTCTCGCGTCTGTGTTTTGCCATAAAAATTTTTTTTGGCTTGCCCCTTGATGAAAACCAGGGCGACCCCATCTTGTAGTCAACCGCAGTGAAGAACCTGAAAAAAAATGATGTCAGGGCAGTTGAAACCGCACGTTTCGCCCTTATTACAGGTTCACAACCACATGTTGATCGAATTTTTAGTGGAGACGTTTAGATGGGTAAAATTATTGGTATCGACCTGGGTACTACCAACTCTTGTGTAGCGATTATGGATGGCACTACCGCTCGCGTGCTGGAGAACGCCGAAGGCGATCGCACCACGCCTTCTATTATTGCCTATACCCAGGATGGTGAAACTCTGGTTGGTCAGCCGGCTAAACGTCAGGCAGTGACAAACCCGCAAAACACCCTGTTTGCGATTAAACGCCTGATTGGTCGCCGCTTCCAGGATGAAGAAGTTCAGCGTGACGTTTCCATCATGCCGTACAAAATCGTTGCCGCAGATAATGGCGACGCCTGGCTTGATGTGAAAGGCACCAAAACCGCACCGCCGCAGATTTCTGCTGAAGTGCTGAAGAAAATGAAGAAAACCGCTGAAGATTACCTGGGTGAGCCGGTAACTGAAGCTGTTATCACCGTACCTGCGTATTTCAACGATGCTCAGCGTCAGGCAACCAAAGATGCCGGCCGTATCGCGGGTCTGGAAGTCAAACGTATCATCAACGAACCGACTGCCGCTGCGCTGGCTTACGGTCTGGATAAAGAAGTCGGCAACCGTACTATCGCGGTATACGACCTCGGTGGCGGTACCTTCGATATCTCTATTATCGAAATCGACGAAGTTGACGGCGAAAAAACCTTCGAAGTTCTGGCAACCAACGGTGATACCCACCTGGGTGGTGAAGACTTCGATACTCGTCTGATCAACTACCTCGTTGACGAGTTTAAGAAAGAGCAGGGCATTGACCTGCGCAACGACCCGCTGGCGATGCAGCGTCTGAAAGAAGCCGCAGAAAAAGCGAAAATTGAGCTGTCTTCCGCTCAGCAGACCGACGTTAACCTGCCGTATATCACCGCAGACGCGACCGGTCCGAAACACATGAACATTAAAGTGACTCGCGCGAAACTGGAAAGCCTGGTTGAAGATCTGGTTAACCGTTCCATCGAGCCGCTGAAAGTTGCCCTGCAGGATGCCGGTCTGTCCGTTTCCGATATCAACGACGTGATCCTCGTTGGTGGTCAGACTCGTATGCCGATGGTGCAGAAGAAAGTTGCTGAGTTCTTTGGTAAAGAACCGCGTAAAGACGTTAACCCGGATGAAGCTGTGGCTATCGGCGCAGCGGTTCAGGGTGGTGTACTGACTGGTGAAGTTAAAGACGTTCTGCTGCTGGACGTTACCCCGCTGTCGCTGGGTATCGAAACCATGGGCGGCGTGATGACCGCGCTTATCAGCAAAAACACCACGATCCCGACCAAGCACAGCCAGGTGTTCTCTACTGCGGAAGACAACCAGTCCGCGGTAACCATCCATGTGCTGCAGGGTGAGCGTAAACGCGCTTCTGATAACAAATCTCTGGGTCAGTTCAACCTGGATGGTATTAACCCAGCGCCGCGCGGTATGCCGCAGATCGAAGTAACCTTCGATATCGATGCTGACGGTATCCTGCACGTTTCCGCGAAAGATAAAAACAGCGGTAAAGAGCAGAAGATCACCATCAAGGCTTCTTCCGGTCTGAATGAAGAAGAAATTCAGAAAATGGTTCGCGAAGCGGAAGCTAACGCTGAATCTGACCGTAAGTTCGAAGAGCTGGTTCAGACCCGTAACCAGGGCGACCATCTGCTGCACAGCACTCGTAAGCAGGTTGAAGAAGCAGGCGACAAACTGCCGGCTGATGACAAAACTGCAATCGAGTCTGCGCTGACCGCACTGGAAGCTTCCCTGAAAGGTGAAGACAAAGCGGACATCGAAGCGAAGATGCAGGCGCTGGCCCAGGCTTCCCAGAAGCTGATGGAAATCGCTCAGCAGCAGCACGCTCAGCAGCAGGCTGGCGGCGCTGACGCTCAAGAGAACAGCGCGAAGGACGACGATGTTGTCGACGCTGAGTTCGAAGAAGTGAAAGACAAAAAATAATCGCCCTTTGAACGGGTAAAACACTGGCACGGGCGAAGAGGTTTCCTCTCCGCCCGTGCACGCATGTTAAGGGGCTGAAAAACACCAATGGCAAAGCAAGATTATTACGAGATTTTGGGCGTTTCCAAAACAGCGGAAGAGCGTGAAATCAAAAAGGCGTATAAGCGCCTGGCCATGAAGTATCACCCGGACCGTAACCAGGGTGACAAAGAGGCCGAAGCCAAATTTAAAGAAATCAAAGAAGCGTATGAAGTCCTGACTGATGCCCAGAAACGTGCAGCCTACGATCAGTACGGCCACGCCGCGTTCGAACAAGGCGGCATGGGCGGCGGCGGTTTCGGCGGCGGCGCGGATTTCAGCGATATCTTTGGCGACGTGTTCGGCGATATCTTCGGCGGCGGTCGTGGTCGTCAGCGCGCGGCGCGCGGCGCAGATCTACGTTACAACATGGAATTAACGCTGGAAGAAGCGGTCCGTGGCGTCACCAAGGAAATCCGCATCCCGACGCTGGAAGAGTGCGATGTCTGCCACGGCAGCGGCGCCAAGTCCGGTACTCAGCCGCAGACCTGTCCGACCTGTCATGGTTCCGGTCAGGTTCAGATGCGTCAGGGATTCTTTGCCGTTCAGCAAACCTGTCCGCACTGTCAGGGGCGCGGTACGCTTATCAAAGATCCATGCAACAAGTGTCACGGTCACGGTCGCGTTGAAAAAACCAAAACACTGTCGGTGAAAATCCCGGCTGGCGTCGATACCGGCGATCGCATTCGTCTGGCTGGCGAAGGTGAAGCCGGCGAGCATGGCGCTCCGGCGGGCGATCTGTACGTTCAGGTTCAGGTCAAACAGCACGCGATCTTCGAGCGTGAAGGGAATAATCTGTACTGCGAAGTACCGATCAACTTCACCATGGCTGCGCTTGGCGGCGAGATTGAAGTACCGACGCTGGATGGCCGCGTTAACCTGAAAGTGCCTGGCGAAACGCAAACCGGCAAACTGTTCCGCATGCGCGGCAAGGGCGTGAAGTCCGTACGCGGCGGCGCTCAGGGCGATCTGCTGTGTCGCGTGGTGGTGGAAACGCCGGTGGGTCTTAACGATAAGCAGAAGCAATTGTTGAAAGAGCTGCAGGAAACTTTCGGTGGTCCGACGGGTGAGAAAAACAGCCCGCGTTCCAAAAGCTTCTTCGATGGCGTAAAAAAATTCTTCGATGATTTAACGCGTTAATTGCGTTAAATTACGTTATTAGCACAAGCCTGAACATCCTGTTCAGGCTTTTTTCTGCCCTAGCCTCAGCCTTGAATAGAGACGCTATACTTTGTTTAGCATGTCCGGGTTTGATTTATTTTGAGTATTATCTATATTGCTTTTTTCGATAAAAGAGGCTGACAGTGGATGGGATCGAAAGGTGCCAATAAGGGCTTTGATTATAATTTAATCAAGGTTCTTGACGCTGTCATTTCGGCAGGTAATGCCGCGAAGGCGGCGAAAAAATTGGCCATTACTCCTGCCGCGGTCTCTCTGGCATTAAGACGACTACAAAACTTCTATCATCAGGAGCTGTTTGTCAGAAGTAAAGATGGTTTACTGCCAACAGCGAAAGCACTCGAGATCCACCATAGTTTTCGCCAGGCCATGTTGCTTGTCGATAATACCTTTCTGACAGAAAACAAGGATGATGATACCCGGATTACGATCCTTGGTAGCGACTTCATCGAAAGTTATTACCTTTCCCAACTGTACGGCAGCGCGCTTTTTGAACAGGGCGTGATCAATCATTTTTCATCCCGCAATATTAGCCGCGATAAAGCTAAAGAGCTTCTACTGACGGCACAATGCGATTTATCGATTGGTTCTGAGCCGTTGGTTGAACCTGGGCTCGATAATCAAATGATTGATAGCTTCAGAAATTTCGTCTGTATTTGTGCCAAGGGTCATTTGTTCAGCGAACTGTCGCAGCTTTCTTTACATCAGTTCTACTCTTCCCGCCATGCCATGTATCAACCCGGCATTTCTTCTCCTTCCATCATCACTGATAACGGATTATTTAAAGATGATGTTTATTATGACGGTTCACGTACCATGGGCTATTGCAGCGATTCTATCACCGGACTGGTTGGCATGGTAGAAAGAACCGCGTTGATTGCATTATTGCCTTTAAAGCTGGCGCTATTTTATAAAAATCAGCGTAAATACGATATAAATTTTATCCAACCACCACCTGAATTGATGTTTAAGTCCGTGCAGGTTTATGCTTCATGGAACAAAAATAGTAGAAATATATCAGCGATAAATGAAACAGTTTCCATGTTACATACGCTGTCATCATTCAGACGGTAAGTTCCATCATCTTACCGTCATTAATATGATGTGGTTGGTCTTGATATTCTTTGATTACCTTTCCCCAGTTACGCCACTTACACTCCTGATGAATCTTTTTTTACTTTAGTTATGCAGGAGCGATTATGTCTATACCTAATCATTTAGAAACAACGGAAGTTGTATTACTGGAAGTAGAGATACTTCTGACCATTATTTCTATCGGCGCCTGGGGGGGATTCGTCAGTTTCCTTCTCCGTAAAAATAAGGAAGACAGTGGCGAAGCACATCAGGGAATTATGAACTGCCTGACCCAGGTGGTGATATCTTGTTTTACCAGTTTTCTCCTTAGCGCTATCGCTATCGAAAAAGGATTTAGCTTTAATATGGTGCTGTTAGCCGCAGGGTTAGGCGGTGTTTTTGCCGGTCCAATTTTAAAAATACTGGGTGAGAAAGTAAAAAATACGCTTGGCGGTACTAAGCTCAAGTAGTATTACTACGTAATAAAAGGCTCATCCTTGAGTCTTTTATTACAGATTAGTGCGCCTCAACTATGTCACCCGGTTTTTAAGCCAGCCGTAAATGAACTCTTCATTTTGTCGATGATTCTCGCTGATCTCCAGGTAATAAGCCCCCTGGCTGCAGTTTAGCGCTTTGACTAACACCTGTTCTCCTTCTTTACCTCGTCGCGTTAAATAGCAATTCAGCGCATTCAGGGTTCGCGGGCCAATGTTGCCATCTGTTTTTATATCCGGGTAGTATTGCTGCTCGCGATTCATCACGTTAAGCCAGCGCTGTAGCCACATACAGGGGTGGTGAGGACCAATATTCACTGCCGCGTCGCACAGCTCAAATGCTACTGACCAGGAGAGTTGCGATACCTGCTCAAAGCCGGGTTTGATCCAGTAATCGGTCTCCAGAATCGCATAGGCCTCATTGTGAGAAAGTTCGCTCATCTTTCCCTGGTAACCGTGCGCTCGCGCCGTTGCTTCTGTGATGCCCCAGTTAGTCTCGCCGCCTTTATCCTTAGGATTGGCGCTATAGCCGCCTTCCAGTCCGAGGATTCCATCAATAATTGGATTCATTTTATTCTCCCTGAATTAATGAATGTGCATGTACATCATTGTACCCAGCGTGACGGAAAAGACGGTGGTTAGCGCCGCCAGCGTTTTACGGAAAAACTGCTTTCTGACTTTTGGTTTCCTGGGCTCGACTTTTTCAATGGTAATGTCTTTGTTGACCTGCAGCCCCTGGCGCGGGATGGTAATGAAAAGATCGTTTATACCGAGTGCTTTGAGATCTCGTCTGATTAAATACAGTATCTGCGTTAGATTGGCATCATTCACAAAATGACTTCTGCTACCCCATAACTCATTGGTGATTTTCTGCCGTTCGATAATCTCCAGATGAGCGTTTTCAATAATGAAACTAAGACATTTAGAACGCATTGCCGTCATTCGAATAACTTGCGAATTTGAGCTCGTTCTTAGTTCATATTTCTGTTCGTTGTAGATGCAGTTGTTATTGATGAGATAAGTTTTCATAACGTCTTCCTTTAGATTTGCACATCCTGATTGTCGTCGATGAATATATTGCACAAGAAATGGCTTAATCCATTTTTTGTCATCGGTTTTATTGTAGTGTTGTTTGTTGGGGAGACCTCTGTCACATAATCTCATGTAAGTTAAATGACAATTAATTACTACCTAAATTATATTTAATATGCTGTTTGTTTTTTATCCTTCAGGTAGGTTTGATGGCCTCTCTGACCCGATGATGTCGTGCTGATGTTCCTCATTGAGGTCTCAGTGAAATAATTATGTGGCGTTGATTAATTGCTGATGCTTTGTGATTAGCCAATTTTTCATGAGTCATGGATTATTGGTCTCGCAGAACGAACTGCGATAATTTTTAAACTTAAAAGGAAATTTAAAATGGCTACCAGCAAACTGATTAAAGGCGATACTCTTACCGAAACCAGCAACGCCGCTGATGGTTTTAATCCAGCAACTGAAGTGAGCAACTATAGCTATACTTCAGCGCGTGTCGCAAAGCCGGTCTATAACAAATATAAAGCAGCAACCACGAAGCCGAAGGTATTTGGCTATTATACCGACTGGTCTCAGTATGATGGTCGTCTGGAAGGGGATGACTCTAAAGATAACCGCGGTCGCGGCTATGACCTGACCAATATCTCACCGACCGCTTACGATAAAATTATTGTCGGCTTCGTTGGCGTGACTGGTTTCCATAAAATTGATGGCCAGTATCGCGACGTGGTGGCCGAAGGCGCTGAGAAGTGCGGCAAAGTCAAATATGAACCAACCTTCCTAGATCCGTGGGGTGACTTCCAGTCCTACATTAACGTTGGTCACAGCGTCAGCGGCTGGGACGTCGATCCGAAAACCGTAACCCAGGAGAATACCAAAGGCCTGCTCGGCGGTCTGCGTGACCTGCAGGCGAAAGCCAAACAGCAGGGCCACAACCTGGTGCTGTCCATGAGCATCGGCGGCTGGACCATGAGTAACGGCTTCCATGAAACCGCGGCATCTGATTCCGCACGTAAAACCTTCGCTAAAGGCGTGGTGAAGCAGTTCAAACAGTTCCCGATGTTCAGCGAAGTGGATATCGACTGGGAATACCCGAATGCCGAAGGCGCGGGCAACCCTTGCGGCCCGGAAGATGGCGAAAACTACGCCCTGCTGATTGGCGAACTGCGTAAGCAGCTGGATTCCGCCAACCTGAGCAACGTGAAAATCTCCATTGCCAGCTCCGCGGTGGTGAAGACTTTCGATTATTCCAACGTCAAAGCGCTGATTAAAGCTGGCCTGTACGGCATCAACCTGATGACCTATGACTTCTTCGGCACCCCGTGGGCGGAAACCGTTGCTCATCACACTAACCTGAAGGCGCTGGAAGAGGGCGGCTGGGGTGTAAACACTATTGTGGAACATCTGCTGTCTGAAGGTTTCCCGGCCGAAAATATCAACATTGGTTATGCCGGCTATACCCGTAACGGCCGTAACGTTGAGCTGGAGTCGCTGTCTCCGCTGAAAGGTACCTATAACCCGGGTAACGGGGATACCACGGGTACTTTCGAGTCCGGCACTAATGAATGGTATGACGTGATCTACAACTACCTGGATCTGGAAAACCAGAAGGGCCGTAACGGCTTCAACGTTTATACCGATCAGGTTGCTGACGCTGACTATCTCTACAACCCGGAATCCAAACTGTTTATGTCGCTGGATACGCCGCGCACCGTGAAAGCCAAAGGCGAATACGCGGCGAAGCTGGGTCTGGGCGGCATGTTCACCTGGACTATCGACCAGGACAACGGCGTGTTGGTCAATGCGGCGCGTGAAGGGCTGGGTTATGAAATTGAGTCAGAAACTATCGATATGGACCCGTTCTACTTCGACGGCATCAACGTTGAAAAAGATGAATCTGCTGAAGACGATAAGAAAACGGACGTCAACCATGCGCCGAAAGTGGCTATTGAGCTGCTGGTAGTGGGCGGTTCTACCGTTCAGCTGTCCGGCGCCGGTTCTTCCGATGAAGATAAAGACGAGTTGACCTTTAGCTGGGGCGTACCGTCTGAAATTAACGTCGCGGATAAAACGGCGGAAGTGATTGAGTTCGTCGTGCCTGAGGTAAGTGCGAAGACGGCGTTCCAGTTCACTCTTTTCGTACGTGACTGCTACAACGAACCTTCAACTCAACAGCGTTTTGTACTGACTGTGGTTCCGGCTGCTGCCCAGGTTGAACCAACACCGGCTGATGAAGAAGATGAAACCGACGTGATTCCGGTTCCCGACGAGGATACCAAACCGGCTGAAGATGACTCCTCTTCCGATGAGGCGGCTGAGCATGATGCTCCATATGCGCTGTGGGATGCTAACGCTGTTTATGGCGCAATCTGGGGTACCTTCGAAATTGTTAGCTGGAATGGTCACAACTACCAGGTGAAATGGTGGTCCCAGGGCGAACAGCCTGACCTGAACTGCGGTCAGAGCGGCACATGGACTGACTTAGGCGCCTACTAATACATCTCTCTTTTAATGGCGTATTGGGCTCTATAGCAAAGCCCCGGTTTACCGGGGCTTTTTTCCACCAGGGAATGAGGAATCGAGTTGATGACCGTTGTAATTAAAAATAGCCAGATTGATGTGAATAGTTGGTACCAGAAAGTCACGTTAACCTTCACAAACGAAAGTAATCGAACTGTTGATCTGAACCAGGCGGCGATTAGCTTTACCGCTTCCGGACATCCGGATCCGTGGGGGAATACGGGAGGCACGCTGAAAGGGGATCGTTCATTAACGTTGCGTGACACCGCCCAGGGAACCCTGGAATTCAATGAAATCATTATAAACAACAGCAGCGAGCTGCTACTGCCGGCTGGGGAAAGCGGTACTCTATTCTTTAGCCTGGCGGCCACCCAGGTACCGGTAAAATTATCTACCTTCGCTCTGACTCTGGCGGCTTCCGATAGCGATGACGCCGCTGATGAGCTTGAACCAGTCCCTGAAGCGCCCGCCGATGATTCAGCTGATGAGCTTGAACCAGTCCCTGAAGCGCCCGCCGATGATTCAGCTGATGAGGCTGAACCAGAATCTGAAACGTCTGCGGATGATTCAGCTGATGAGGTTGAACCAGAACCTGAAACGCCCGCCGCCGACGCGATTACCGGTACAGGACTGACCCTGGTTTCCGGAGAGGTGAACGCGTCCAGCTGGTATCAACGCATGGCCCTGACGTTGACGAATCAGTATTCGCAGTCTGTCGATATTAATCAGCTGAAATTAGGCTTCACCGCGACAGCGCATCCCGATCCGTACAGCCCATTTAGCGGTACCATGCTGGGTAACCAGGCGGTAACGCTGGCCAGCGACGGTGGCTGGCCGACAGAAAAAAATACCATCACCATCAATAACGACGGCGAGTATCTGTTGGCTGCTGGCAAATCGGCGGTACTGGAGTTTTATCTTTCGGCCACACAAACGCCTGTCGTGCTGAGTGACCTGACGGCGACGCTGGCGCATGACCCGGGACGCCAGGGACAAATTATTGTTCAATTCCCGGCGCAGGCGCAGAGCACCTCGCTGAAGCCGGAAATTGAGCTGCGGTACTCTGATGGCCGTCAGCAGCGCTTCGCCGGGGAATGGGGCGCGACGCTAACCATCGGCGATCTGAGCGCCGGAAGCTACGGTATTACGGCACTGGAACTGTGTAACGACGAGATGAGAATTTCGCCCGTGACAGAAAGCTATACGCTGGAACTTGCTTCAGGTAACGCCGTTGAGCGCTGTCAGATTGCTTATCAGCCAGCGGTGACCTTTGCCGCGATCGAGTTGCTGCTGGCGGACGATGAACTGGAAGGCGCGGAAGTCGTTGTTGAGCTATGGTCGGAGGCGGGCGTGTGCGAAAGAACACTGACGCTGATGGCGAATCAACCGCAGCGCGTTACCCAGCTCCTGGCGAATCATCAATATGCTATCTGCCTGCAGCCGACGACCATGAACAACCAGTTGCTCACGACCGCAGCGCAGCCTGCAACCATTGTGCCGAAGGTCGGCATGACGATGCAGGTGAACGTAGCATTACAAAAAACGCCCGTTGCGAGCGACGTCTTTGTTGAGGTTGCGGTAACGGTATTAGGCTTACCACAGGGGACGGCCGCGCAGCGCTATCGTTTCTGCTGCGGCGGCTATCAGTATAGTTTCGTGCTGGAAAGCGATACTCGCCAGCAGAAGCTGCCGCTGCGTTTATCTGCCGGGGAATATAGCGTACAGGTAGCGGATGTATATATCGCCGGTACGCCTTGGCGTTGCGACGTCAGCGCGCCATTGCGTTTACTACAAAGCGTCAATAACGTCGCGCTTGAGTTTATCCAGGGCGTTCCGCTGCAGGTAAAAGGCTGGCCGAATTATCTGGCGCACGGCGGCGTGACGGTGAATGCGGCAGAGACGACCGATCTGTATCGCAATGTGCCTTGCAGCGCGCTGTTTAAATACGATGGTTTTGATGGCGGCGGCGATCCGATTCCGGCGGCGGAAGTGGACAGCAATGGCGATGGTTTCCTGGATTATGCTTCGCTACCGATCCACAAAACCGTGCCGCTGGTTCGCGAGATAGAAGCCGAAGCGGGTCGCGCGGTGATGCCGGTGATGGTGGTCTATACCGCCAATGCCAGCGGCGGCAGCGCGGTATCGGATCTGCAGGATGAGCAGCGTTTACGCAACCACTTTGGTAACTTCATTACCCAGTGTCTGGCGGCACAATCCTGGAAAGATGACCAGCATCCGGTTCCGGCAACCTTCGTCCTGAATCCGGATTTCCTGGGCGCTATGCAGCAGGAGCCTTATGGCTATACCGCGTTGCGTAAAGCCAATAGCGTGCAGGTGAATGTACAACTGGCGGCGGCGATCAATGCGCTCCCTGCGATTCCAGGTTTCAGCGCGCCGGCGCTGCCGACCTTCAGCAACGATTTGTATGGCTACGTACAGGCGATTAACTATATCGTTCGCCAGTTCGCGCCTGATATCGCTTTTGGCTGGCAGACCAACGTTTGGGCGACGGGCACGGCAGATTGGCTGCTACGCGCCAACGCCGCACCGCGTGAACAAGGGGCGGCGATTGCTGAATTCATTAATGAATTGGGCATATACAGCGGCGATTATGCGCCAGACTTTATCGCATTTGATAAATTCGAACGCGACTGCTTCAGCCCGGATGCCCTGGCCCACTACGGCTGGAACGCCAGCTGCTGGTTTAACTATCTGGGCATGGTGAAGGAGGCCGCCAGAGCGTTGCAAAAACCGGCGATGCTGTGGCAGATACCCGGCGGCCATATGCCGACGGTTGCGGAAGGGACCAGTAAAATCGCTGCGGCGCATTTTGCATCCGGCGGTACGTTCTTCATGGGGGACTCGCGCATTGGCAGCGATATCAACGCCATTACCCCGGCGCTGTTAAATACCGCAGTGAACAGCACGACGTATGGTGTTGCGACGGTGGGGGATTTTCTGCGCCAGGATGAGGGATACGATTGGAGCCAGGTGCAGGCGCTAAATCTGCCGGACTATAACGTTTTTGCCGTGCTGTGGGGCGGCGGTTCGACGGTCAGTATCACCACTATTCATTCCAACGGTGAAGATGGCGGTTGGCTGGCGGAGAAAATGGCGGAGTACTACGCGGCCCCGCGATATTTTAGTTAATTGATCTTTATTTCATGTAGCGTAAAGGCGGTGATTCAGTGGAGGTACTATTCTGGATCGCTGCCTTTTCTCTTTCTTGTTATATCATAAGAAATAATTTCATTTGTTATAGTGTGTAATGTTAAAAATGCTTAATAACATTTTGAGATCTTTGTTGGTTATTTGTTTGAGGATTATCTTATTTGATTAATGATTGATTATTTGTGCTTTCATTATACATTTATTCTATATTTAGTATTTATTTATTATTAATTGCAGGCTAACTAATGTGCGTATATCTTTATTTCTCATATGATTATGGATTTTTAATGAAGATATAATGAAATTAAATGGTTTCGAAAATGATAATGAGAATGCCTTGCACTCATATATTTTCTCCCAGCAGGCTAAACCTCATGCGGCGATTGATGCTTTATTTTCTGCACTCTTGCCCTTCGGCAAGCCTTTCGTCGTGCAACCGGGTGAAGAGTTTTCGCTGTATACGAAACAAAGTAGCCGCATTGTGTTGCTGGAGTCCGGTATCTTCTCAATTTGCCGCAGCGACAGGGGGCTGAATGTGTTGTCGGTTTTTGCCCCGTCAATCGCAGGACTGATTGATAGCTACGGTCTGACTTATGATGTTCCCACTCGCCCGGAACATTTTTTGATTGCGGAAACAGAATGCTGTGGTCGCGCGGTTTCGCTAGCGGATTTTATTAAGGTGACGGACGAATGCAATCTTTGGCACGATGTGGCTCGTTTTCTCGCCTATCGTCTGATGGTGATGAACGTTCGCGATCGGGAACTGGTTGGCGTTGACTCTTATCTCAAGGTTCGTGCGTTATTAATCGAAATTGCCGCCTATAGCGACGAATATCGCCAGAGCATTAATGTCCTGAATTTTATTCAACGACGAACCGGAATATCACGAAGCCGTACCATGAAGTTACTTTCTGAATTGAGGAAGGGCGGTTATATCAATATAGATGGTGGGCGTTTGTTAGGGGTTAAGAAACTACCGTTGGCTTACTAATTGCCGCTTTAAATAACAAAGCAAATAAATTATTTGCTGCAAAAACATGTAGTTAAGATGAGTCCTATAAAAACAGCCATTGTAGATTGCAACTCCCTGGCCAATTTATAATAATTAAATAACGGCAGAAATTTACTTCCCATTAGCGCTTATAAATCAGTGCAGGGCTTGCTATTCATTGAATATAGTATTTCTGTACGCTACAACTTTTAACGTTTTTTGCGCCCGGTACCAATAAGAGATCTCTGTGAAGAGGGCTCGGTACTAAAATTCGTTATTAATTCTATTTTCGACTTGTGTATTTAAAAGGTTATTTATGAAAAAACATCTTTTAGCGATGGCAATAACCGCCATGGCGGCGGGCGGTATGACCTGCGCAGCTAATGCGGATACTTCGACGGTTTCCGGCGGTACGGTGAATTTTACGGGGCAGGTTGTGAATGCTGCATGCTCCGTTTCTGCTGACTCTATCGATCAGACCGTAATCCTGAGCCAGGTTCGCACCAGCAAACTGACGGCATCTGGAATGGTTGCCAATCAGAAAGAAGATTTCTCAATCAAACTGGAGGACTGCGACACCACGGTCAGCCAGAACGCGGCGGTTATTTTTAATGGTCAGCAGGACAGTACGCTCGCGGGTTCGCTGGCGAATACCGCTGGCGCGGGTGCGGCGACTAACGTTGCGCTGCAGTTATACGGCCCGGATGGACAGGTTCTGAATATCGGCGATACCTCCGGCACCATCACCCTGATTGATGGTGAAAACACCGTACCGCTGAGCGTGGATTATGTCGCTACCGGCGCGGCCACTGCAGGTAACGTTGCGGCGACCGCGACCTTCAGCATGGTCTATTCCTGATTGGTATCCGCATCTCCTCCGTTGCTGGCAGCGGAGGGATGCATTTCATCTCCTCCCTGGTTATCAAAAGAATGAGTACGCGAATTACCCCGATTTTATTTTCGTTATTGCTGCTGGCGGCGCTGGGAATGACTCAGTTGGCTCATGCTGGCGGTATCGCGCTGGGTTCGACCCGGGTTATTTATCCGCAGGGTGATAAGCAGGTCTCTCTGCCGGTAATTAACTCATCCAGCAATAATGTATTTTTAATTCAGTCGTGGGTGTCGAACGCCGATGGCGGCAGAAGCGCCGATTTTGTCGTGACGCCGCCGCTGTTCGTCATTCAGCCGGGAAAAGAAAACCTGCTGCGTATTATGTACGTTGGCCCTTCGTTGCCGGAAGATCGCGAAAGCGTGTTTTATCTCAACAGCAAAGCCATTCCCTCGGTTAATAAAAGCAAGTTGGCGGCGAATTCGCTGCAAATCGCCACGCAAAGCGTTATTAAACTGTTTATTCGCCCTAAACATTTGCCCATTGCCTCGGTGGACGCGCCGGCGATGTTACGCTGTCAGCGTGCCGGCGAGCGTCTGAGCATCGCCAATCCTTCACCGTATTATGTTTCGCTGGTTGATATTCATGTTGGCGGGCAGAAATTGGCCAATGCGATGGTGCCGCCGAAAAGCGAGATAACCTTGCACGGCGGGGCAGGACAGGTGACTTTCCAGTCGATTAACAATTTCGGCGCCACAACGCCGCAGCAAACCTGTCTGAGCCAGTAAGATTGTGTTGAAACTCGATGTCGCCGCTCGCCAGTTGACGGTGGGTAGACTGCCTGCGCTTATCAGCCTGGCTCTAATCTCGGTAAATGCGTTTATGCTGCCGCGCGGCTGGGCCGAAAACTATTTTAACCCTGCCTTTTTATCTGACGATCCGTCGAAAATCGCTGACCTTTCGCATTTTGAGGGTAACGGTCAGGCGCCGGGGGTTTATCGGGTCGATGTCTACCTTAATGGCGCATTATTGACGACGCGCGATATCGCTTTTCGCGCCAACAACCAGGCCGCCGATGGCTCAGGTCTGCGCGCCTGCGTAACGCCTGAAATGCTCAACGGCATGAACGTGAATCTCAGCGCCTTTCCACCGTTGGCGAAGGCCAGTGCCGGCGACTGCGTCGATCTTGCGGCGGCTATCCCGGCAGCCTCTACCGCTTTTGACTTTAGTCAGCAGCGGCTAAATATCAGCATTCCGCAGGCGGCGCTGAACAACCAGGCTCGAGGCTATATTCCGCCACAAAACTGGGATGAAGGTATTAATGCATTGTTGCTCAACTATACGTTTACCGGCGCGAATAGCCGGGACCGTAGCGCTGGCGGCACCAATAGCGACAACGACTTCCTCGGCCTCAATAGCGGATTAAATCTCGGCGCCTGGCGTTTGCGTGATTACTCGACATGGAACTACAACAGCGATAATCAGCAACATAAAAGCGACTGGCAGCACATCAGTACCTATGTGGAGCGTGATGTGGCGGCGCTAAAAGGCGAATTGACGGCGGGCGATAGTTATACCCCTTCTGGCGTTTTCGATAGCCTGCCGTTTCGTGGGCTCCAGTTGGCGTCTGATGACAATATGCTACCGGACAGCATGAAAGGCTTCGCGCCGACTATCCACGGCATCGCCAAAAGCAATGCCCAGGTGACGATTCGCCAGAATGGCTACACCATCGACCAGCGCTATGTATCGCCTGGCGCCTTCACCATTGACGACCTCTATCCGACCTCCTCCAGCGGCGATCTCAACGTTGAGATCAAGGAGTCCGACGGCAGCGTCTCCAGCTATAGCGTGCCCTATGCCGCCGTACCGGTTCTGCAACGCGAGGGGCGGGTGAAATATGCCGCCACCGCGGCGAGCTATCGCGGCGATAGCAGCCAGAAGCGGGAGATGAGTTTCGGCCAGGCGACCCTGATGTGGGGGGTGCCGCACGGCTTTACGCTGTACGGCGGAACGCAGTTTTCCTCCGATTACCGCGCGCTGGCGCTGGGAACTGGAGCTAACTTCGGTGACTGGGGGGCGATTTCCGTCGATCTTACGCAAGCCTACAGTACGCTGGCGGATGACAGCGAACACCAGGGGCAATCGCTGCGCTTTTTATATGCTAAATCGTTAAACGACCTGGGCACCCATTTTCAACTGTTGGGCTATCGCTACTCGACCTCTGGTTTTTATACGCTCGATGATACCGCGTGGAAGCAGATGTCCGGCAATAGCGGCCAGCAGGAGGATGACAGCGATCGCGATGTCGGCGATGACTACAACCTGTATTACACCAAACGCGGCAAGGTACAGATCAACCTCTCTCAGCAGTTCGGTCATTTTGGCTCACTGTACGTCACCGGTAGCCAACAGAGCTATTGGCACACCGATGAAACCAATAAATTACTGCAAATTGGCTACAGCGACACGCTGGCCGGGGTCTCGTGGAGCCTTTCATATAGCAGCAGCCGCGCCCCCGGCGAGGAGGAACGCGATCGGACGCTGGCGCTCAATATCTCACTACCGCTCAGCCAGTGGCTTAGCCACGGCGACGACATTACCCAACGGCGTCATAACGTTTATGCGACGTTCTCCACCAGTAGCGACGGGCACGGCGGCGTGACGCAGAATAGCGGTATCAGCGGCACGTTGTTGGATCAAAACAACCTGAGCTACAGCGTGCAGCAGGGCTATCAGAATCAGGGGGTTGGTGCGAGCGGCTCCGCCAGCCTCGAATACGACGGGGCAAAGGGCAACCTGAATGTCGGCTACAACAACAGCAACCATGGCGATTATCGGCAACTGAACTATGGCCTCAGCGGCGGCATGGTCGCGCATGCCCATGGTCTCACCCTCAGCCAGCCGTTGGGCGATACCAATGTCCTTATCGCCGTGCCGGGGGCTGGCGACGTCAATATTGAAGATCAGCCGGGGATCCACACCGATGGCCGCGGCTACGCGGTGGTGCCGTACGCCACTACTTACCGCCAGAACCGCATGGCGTTGGACGTCAATTCGCTAAAAGAAGATGTCGATATTGATGATGCGGTGATCAATGTGGTTCCCACCCAAGGAGCAATGGTGCTGGCGAACTTTACCGCACGGGTCGGCGAGCGCGCGCTGTTGACGCTAAACCATGACGGAAAACCGCTACCGTTCGGCGCCACGGTCTCTATTGCAGGCGTGGCTGAAGAAGGCATCGTTGGCGACGACGGCGAAGTATATCTCTCCGGTCTTAGCCCGCAGGGCACGCTGAAAGCGCAGTGGGGGCCACGGCCAGGCCAACAATGCCTCACCCATTATCATCTCCCTGACGTGAGCCAACCGCTGGCGCGTCAGCATCTGGAATGTCGCTAAATGAAGCTTGTCTCTTTTCTTTTTCTGTTAATGGGGTTGTTGCTGGCACGCGGTGGTCTGGCGGCCGTTTGCCAGAATACCAATGGCTCGCCTGCGACGGTCGATTATGACCTGACGACGACGCTGACGGCGGCGCAGAATCAGGCCGGTTCGACCACGCAGCTCAGCAAAAACCAGGATGTAAACGTACAGGCGATTTGTCCCGCCGGTTCTTCGGATTCCGGGCGGACGTATCGTTCGTATGTCGCTTCTTCATCGATAGTGGAAACCAACGGCGACTGGAAATATATGCAGCTGGATGGCACCTATCTTGAAGGGGCGATGCGCATCGAAGACTCGGCGGCCGGGGTGTTTTATCCTCCAATGGATTATGTCTATATGGGCTATGACGCCAACGTCAACAATGGCTCACCGTTTCCGGTACATGATTCAAATCTGGTTTTTCAACTTAAGGTTGTGAAGCCATTTATTGGCACGGTAAATATCGAGCCGAAGACCATGTTTAACGTCTATGTCACCACCACCGGGAACGATCCGCTGAGTACCGTGGTATACAGCATTGTCTACAGCGGCAGCGTGACCGTGCCGCAAAGCTGCGAGATTAATGCCGGGCAAACTATCCTCGTTGATTTTGGCTCGCTGTACAGCGGCGGTTTCAATCGCGCCGGAGAAAAACCAACCGGCGTCCGCAATAAAAGATTCACCGTGCCGGTGAAGTGCAGTGGGGTGGATTCACAGGTTAACCTGAGCCTGCGGCTGATAGCCACCGCCGATAGTCACTTAAGCCAGGCTATCGCCACCGATAATCCTGATGTTGGCGTGATGGTCGAAAGCAGCGATGGCACGGTATTAACGCCCAATGACGCCAGCAGCGTCGAGCCTTTTACTACCGATCAAAACGGACAGGCGACCCTTTCCCTGCAAGCGTATCCGGTCAGCACCACCGGCCAGACGCCAGCTGAGGGCGCTTTTACCGCGCTGGCTAACTTACGGGTGGATTTCGATTAATGCGCCTGTTTCAGTACTTCATCTTACTTATCCTGCTGTGCGGTAACGGCTGCTACGCCGACGATAGCGGTTACAATCTGGAATTTACCGGCACGATTGTCGCGCAAACCTGCGATGTCGAAATTTCCAGCCTTAGCCAGAGTATCGATTTAGGTCAGTTCTCGGTGGCAGATTTTCCCGCCACCGGTACGACGACGAAGTTTAAACCGTTCAACATCAACCTGAAGAACTGCTCGCGCGGCATTACCGGCAGCAAAATCTGGTTTACCGGCACTGCCGACAGCGACAATCCGGCGCTGCTGGCGCTGAGCGACACCGGGATGGGTAGCGAAAAAATGCTGGCAGGCGGCGTTGGCGTGGAGATCCTTGATGAGGATCAGGATGCCGTCAGCATCAATAACACCAGTTCGGTGGTCTATCCGCTGAAAACGGGCCGCAACACCTTATCGTTTTATATTCGCTACAAATCTACCCGGCCAACCGTGACCTCCGGAAATGCGACGGCGGTGATGTATTTCGATCTGCAATATGAATAGGCGCGCGGCAATGATCAAACCACTGTTTTTCTGCTGTGGACTCCTTCTGGCGGTGAACGGCGCGCTGGCCCATGACGGTAGGGTCTATGTGACGGGCACGATTACCGACAACACCTGCACGCTATCGCCGGATTCCGAGAATATTCAGGTCGATATGGGAACCGTCAGCAACCGCCAGTTTTATCAAGCGGGGGCCGGCGCGGAGTGGCAGCCATTTTCGATCACCCTACAAAATTGCGGCAGCACCGCCAGCGGCGTGACGGTGAGCTTTAGCGGTACCAGCGACTCGCAAAGCGGCGATCTTTTCGCTTTGGATAGCGGGGCGAACGCGGCCTCCGGTATCGGGATTGCGTTATACGACAAGAACAAACAACAGGTAGCGCCGGGGGCGCAAAGCGATGTGCTCGCGCTAACCGCGGGCGCCGCGTCCGAACGTTTACAGTTTTATGCCCGCTATGTGGCTGATGGCGCTCCGGTGGCGCCGGGTGTAGCCGATGCTTCCGCGACTTTTGTGCTGAGTTATGAATAGACGACTTTTCTGCTGGTTTTGGCTCTGGCTGTTGCCCTTTGGGATAGGCCATGCGGGCGTGGTGATTGGCGGCACGCGTTTTATTTTTCACGCTGAGCGGACGACGCTGAGCGTTCCGCTGCGCAATACCTCGGAGAGTGACTGGCTGGTGGACAGCCACGTGCTGAGCGGTGGACGCTGGCCAGGCGCCGATGATTTGTCGACCCGTAAAACACCATTCGTGGTCACGCCGCCGCTCTTCTTATTACGCGCGAGCCAGGAGAACACGCTGCGCGTCGCGTGGAGCGGCGAGGCGCTGGCGCAGGATCGTGAAAGTTTGTTCACCCTGAGTATTGCCGCTATTCCATCGGGAAAAACCGGCGCCAATAGCGTGCAGATGGCTTTTCGCTCGGCGTTAAAGCTGATTTATCGGCCTGTAGGGCTAACCGGCGATCCCCAGCAGGCTTATCGCCAACTGGCCTGGAACTTAACGGCGGATGGGCTGACGGTACGCAATGCTGGACCCTACTACATCACCCTCTTTTCCACCCGCGTCAACGGTAAGCCTATAGACGCCGCGGGGGTGGTCGCGCCGTTTTCTACCCGCCGTACATCGTGGTGTCGACAGGCGAAAAGCTGCGCCGTGCGCTGGCAAAGCCTCAACGATGCCGGGGGCGTAATGCCGCCTGTCACGGTAACGGCGCAACGGCGATGACGATTTTACTCTGCCCCTGCGGGCATCCCCTGAACTTAATAATGAGAACTCAATAATGCGCAAACTTTCCTGTAAATCGGCGGTGTGTATGGCGGTTGGCGGCGTCATCTCTTTTTCCGCGTTGGCCGTGGATACACAACCCGTTGCCAGCGATATTGGACCGGCCGCGGAAGCCTATATCGCCAGCCATCCGGATAAAGTCGGCGAAGCGGTGGCGACGTATCTGGCGGATCATCCGGAATTCCTTATCGCCGCCAGCGAAACGCTACATCAGCGTCAGCAGGTGGCCCAGAAGCAGGCTTATGCGCAGCTGGCGCTGCAGTACCGCTCTGAGTTGCTGAGCGATAGCTCTCCCTCTGTTGGCCCGGCGGATGCTAAAGCGGCGGTGGTGATGTTTTTTGACTACCAGTGTTCCTGGTGCAGCAAGATGTCGCCCGTGGTGGAAGAGCTGGTGAAATCGAATCCTGATACGCGTTTTATCTTTAAAGAGTTTCCTATCTTTTCATCCCGCTGGCCGGTGTCAGGTTTGGCGGCGAGGATCGGCGAACAGGTGTGGTTGAACGATGGCGGCGCGAAGTATTTGGCTTGGCATAATGCCCTGTACGCCACCGGCAAAGTGGAGGGGCAGCTAACCGAGAAGGAGGTTTACGCGCTGGCGTCGCATTATCTCACCCAGCCGCAAATGACGGCGGTAAAAACCGCCCAGCAGAGCGGGGCAGTGCATGACGCGCTGCTAAGTAATCAGGCGTTGGCTCAACATATGAATTTTTCCGGTACTCCGGCTTTTGTGGTGATGCCACAGGCTGCCGCCCCGGATGCCGGGCGTATCTCGGTCGTGCCGGGCAGTACGTCGCAGGATGCGTTGCAGATGGCGATTCAGAAAGCTAAAGGTTAAGTCTCAGCGACCGGGGCGCGGACCCCGGTTACCTGCTTCCTCCGAACGAGGGTTTCGCGTATGCAGTCCAGGCACAGATGGTTAGTGTTGGCGGCCGTTCCACTGTTCGCCATCGGCGGCGTTCAGGCGCACTCTGCCGGTAATATCCAATTTTTTGGCAATGTTGTTACTGAAAGCTGCTGGAACGAAACGGAAAGTAGCGAGATTTTGTGCCAGCGCGCCGATCGTATCGAACGCCATGTGATCGTGGAAAATATCACGACATCGCTGGCCTCGGCATACGCAACGGTAGAGAAAAGCTATCTCGATGCTGACAAGCAGCTCACCCTGCTACGGGTGGTCTATGATTAATGAGAGGATAAGATAGCTCGGAAAAAATGAGTGTAATGGCAATTTAAATCTGATTTTTTCGATGTATTGTCGGCTGTATCATACTTTTATCGAGTTATTGACCAACAAGGTGAGAGTAAAAGTGAAACATCTGCAACGATTTTTCAGTAGCGATGCTTCCGGGGGCATTATCTTAATCTGCGCCGCCGCGCTGGCGATGATTATGGCCAATAGCGGCGTCACCAGCGGTCTGTATCATGCCTTTTTGGAGACGCCGGTACAGCTGCGCGTTGGCGCGCTGGAAATTAACAAAAACATGCTGTTGTGGATCAACGATGCGCTAATGGCGGTGTTTTTCCTGTTAATTGGCCTGGAAGTGAAGCGTGAGATGATCCAGGGGGCGCTTGCCAGCCGCCGTCAGGCGGTGTTCCCGGTGGTCGCCGCGATTGGCGGCATGGTGGTGCCGGCGCTTATCTATTTAGCTTTCAATGCCCAGGATCCCGTTGCGCGGGAAGGGTGGGCGATCCCGGCGGCGACTGATATCGCCTTTGCGCTTGGCGTTTTGGCGCTATTAGGCAACCGTGTACCAACAGCGCTGAAAATTTTCCTGATGGCGCTGGCTATCATTGATGACCTCGGGGCGATCGTGATTATCGCGCTCTTTTATACCAACGATCTGTCGGTGCTATCGCTGGCGGTCGCCGCTGGCGCGATTGTGGTACTGGCGGCGCTCAATCTCAGCGGCGTACGGCGCACCGGTATCTATATCCTGGTTGGCGCGGTGCTATGGACGGCGGTACTGAAATCCGGCGTACATGCGACCCTGGCGGGGGTTATCGTCGGTTTTATGATTCCTTTGAAGGAGCAGAATGGCAAATCGCCGGCGAAACAGCTTGAGCATGTGCTGCATCCGTGGGTCGCGTTTCTTATCCTACCGCTGTTTGCTTTTGCCAATGCCGGGGTTTCGCTGCAGGGCGTTACCTTCGCGGGGCTGACCTCGCTGCTGCCGCTTGGGATCATTGCCGGACTGTTTATCGGTAAGCCGCTCGGAATTAGCCTGTTCTGCTGGCTGGCGCTGAAGTTTAAGTGGGCCTCGTTGCCGCCGGGAACCCGCTTCCCGCAGATTATGGCGGTCGGCGTACTGTGCGGAATCGGCTTCACCATGTCGATTTTCATCGCCACGCTCGCTTTTAGCAGCGTGGATCCCGGATTGATCAACTGGGCTAAGCTGGGCATTCTGATAGGGTCTATCCTGTCTGCCGTCATCGGCTACATGATTCTGCGTAAGCGCGTAACGGATCTTACTCACAGCGTGTAACTTCATCGGGAGGGCCTGTGGGCCCTTCCGGACATATCAGGGAGGGATGTATGTCACACATCAATTACAACCATCTGTACTATTTCTGGCACGTCTACCGTGAGGGCTCGGTCGTCGGCGCCGCCGAGGCGCTCTATTTGACGCCGCAGACGATCACCGGGCAGATAAAAGCGCTGGAAGAGCGCTTACAGGGGAAGCTCTTTAAACGCAAAGGACGCGGCCTGGAACCCAGCGAGCTGGGAGAGTTGGTGTTTCGCTACGCGGATCGCATGTTCACCCTGAGCCAGGAGATGCTCGATATCGTCAACTACCGCAAAGAGTCGAACCTGCTATTTGATGTCGGCGTCGCCGACGCGCTTTCCAAGCGATTAGTGAGCGGCGTTCTGGATGCGGCGGTAGTGGAAGATGAGCAAATTCACCTGCGCTGCTTTGAATCCACCCACGAGATGCTGCTGGAGCAACTGAGCCAGCATAAGCTGGATATGATTATCTCGGATTGCCCGATTGACTCGACCCAGCAAGAGGGGCTGTTTTCGGTGAAAATCGGCGAGTGCGGGGTGAGCTTCTGGTGTATGAATCCGCCGCCGGAAAAAGCGTTTCCCGCCTGTCTTGAGGAGCGTCGCCTGCTCATTCCCGGTCGCCGTTCAATGCTCGGGCGCAAGCTGCTGAACTGGTTTAATTCGCAGGGGCTGCAGGTGGAAATTCTCGGCGAGTTCGACGATGCGGCGCTTATGAAAGCCTTCGGCGCGGCGCATAATGCCATTTTTGTGGCGCCAACCCTCTATGCTCACGATTTCTATGCCGATGAGTCGATTGTCGAAATTGGCCGCATGGAGAACGTCATGGAGGAGTATCACGCTATTTTTGCCGAGCGAATGATTCAGCATCCAGCGGTACAGCGTATCTGCAATCGCGATTATTCATCGCTGTTTGCGCAACCGCAAAGTTAAGTATCGGCAAACAACAGACATAAAAAAAC
Organism: Klebsiella sp. K-3; assembly: GCF_051207495.1. Taxonomy (NCBI): domain Bacteria; kingdom Pseudomonadati; phylum Pseudomonadota; class Gammaproteobacteria; order Enterobacterales; family Enterobacteriaceae; genus Klebsiella; species Klebsiella sp. K-3. The sequence goes on from NZ_JBPNXF010000005.1 coordinate 161,378, forward strand.
CCGCTTTCGCGGGTTTCTTTAACAAAGTTCAGCAAGCGGGCGATTAAGCCAGTTTGTTGATCTGTGCAGTCAGGTTTGCTTTATGACGCGCAGCTTTGTTTTTGTGGATCAGACCTTTAGCAGCCTGACGGTCCACGATTGGTTGCATTTCGTTAAATGCTTTCAGTGCAGCAGCTTTGTCGCCAGCTTCGATAGCTGCGTATACTTTCTTGATGAAAGTACGCATCATAGAGCGACGGCTTGCGTTGTGCTTGCGAGCCTTTTCAGACTGAACGGCGCGCTTCTTAGCTGATTTGATATTAGCCAAGGTCCAACTCCCAAATGTGTTCTATATGGACAATTCAAAGGCCGAGGAATATGCCCGTTTAGCCTTCTTTTGTCAATGGATTTGTGCAAATAAGCGCCGTTTAAGATAACGAGGCTTCATTACGTAGTGATGGCGCAAGATTCTACCAGCTTGTTGTAGTCGAATACAGTCTTTCCACCATAAAAATCGACGGCCGCGTATAGTTTTTCCTGCATTCTTACGCTGAGTGAATGAATTAGCAGGATCTTTCGTAATCGAGGTGCAATCGCTGGTTAACGTCGCCTGTTGTACAAGGTATACTCGGACGATTTTCACTGTTTTGAGCCAGACATGAAGCTGATACGCGGCATACATAATCTCAGTCAGGCCCCGCACGGGTGCGTGCTGACCATTGGAAATTTCGACGGCGTGCATCGCGGGCATCAGGCGCTGCTGCAGCGCCTGCGCGCAGAGGGCCGCCGGCTCGGTCTGCCGGTTGTGGTGATGATTTTTGAGCCGCAGCCGCTGGAGCTGTTTGCCGCCGATAAAGCGCCGGCGCGGATCACGCGTCTGCGTGAAAAACTGGGCTATCTGGCGGAAAGCGGCGTCGACTACGTGCTGTGTGTTCGTTTTGACCGGCGTTTCGCAGCGCTGACGGCGCAAGATTTTATTAGCGAGCTGCTGGTGCGCCAGCTGGGCGTACAGTTCCTTGCCGTGGGTGATGATTTCCGCTTTGGCGCTGGTCGTCAGGGGGATTTCTTGTTATTACAGAAGGCCGGGGCGGAGTACGGTTTTGACGTCACCAGCACCCAAACCTTCTGCGAAGGCGGCGTACGTATCAGCAGCACCGCGGTGCGTCAGGCGCTGGCGGACGATGACCTCGCGCAGGCGGAAAACCTGCTGGGGCATCCGTTTACCATTTCTGGCCGCGTCGTGCACGGCGATGAGCTGGGGCGCACCATAGGTTTCCCGACGGCGAACTTACCGCTGCGTCGTCAGGTTTCCCCGGTTAAAGGGGTCTTTGCGGTAGAAGTGGCAGGGCTCGGCGATAAGCCATTACCCGGCGTCGCCAACATTGGCACGCGTCCAACGGTCTCCGGCGTGCGACAGCAGCTGGAAGTTCACCTCCTGGACGTTGTAATGGACCTCTACGGTCGCCATATAGATGTAATACTGCGTAAAAAAATACGTAACGAGCAGCGTTTTGCGTCGCTGGATGAGCTAAAAGCGCAAATCGCACGAGATGAGTTAACGGCCCGCGAGTTCTTTGGGCTCACCAGGCAGGGATAATCCTACTGGTATTTATCAAACCGAAATAACGGAACCGAGAATCTGATGAGTGACTATAAATCCACCCTGAATTTGCCGGAAACAGGGTTCCCGATGCGTGGCGATCTCGCCAAACGCGAACCGGGAATGCTGGCGCGTTGGACCGATGATGACCTGTACGGCATCATCCGTGCGGCGAAAAAAGGCAAAAAAACCTTCATTCTGCATGATGGCCCTCCTTATGCGAATGGCAGCATTCATATTGGTCACTCGGTTAACAAGATTCTGAAAGACATTATCGTTAAGTCCAAAGGACTGACGGGCTTTGACTCGCCGTACGTTCCGGGTTGGGACTGCCACGGTTTGCCGATCGAACTGAAAGTCGAGCAACAATACGGTAAGCCGGGTGAGAAATTCACCGCTGCAGAATTCCGCGCCAAGTGCCGTGAATATGCCGCCGAGCAGATCGACGGCCAGCGTAAAGACTTTATCCGCCTGGGCGTACTGGGCGACTGGTCACGTCCGTACCTGACCATGGACTTCAAAACTGAAGCCAATATCATCCGCGCGCTGGGTAAAATCATCGGCAACGGTCACCTGCATAAAGGCGCTAAGCCGGTGCACTGGTGCGTGGACTGCCGTTCCGCGCTGGCGGAAGCGGAAGTTGAGTATTATGACAAAACGTCTCCGTCTATCGATGTGGCGTTCCACGCGGTAGATAAAGCCGCGGTACTGGCCAAATTCGGCGTAGCCGACGTCACTGGCCCGGTTTCGCTGGTTATCTGGACCACGACGCCGTGGACCCTGCCGGCTAACCGCGCCATCTCTCTGTCGCCTGAGTTCGACTATGCGCTGGTGCAGGTTGACGGCCAGGCGCTGATCCTGGCGAAAGACCTGGTGGAAAGCGTGATGCAGCGCATTGGCGTGGCGGATTACACCATCCTGGCGGCGGTGCAGGGTTCCGAGCTTGAACTGATGCGCTTTAAGCATCCGTTCCTCGATTTTGACGTGCCGGCTATCCTTGGCGACCACGTGACGCTGGACGCGGGTACCGGTGCGGTGCATACCGCCGGCGGCCACGGTCCGGACGACTACACGATCAGCCAGAAATACGGTCTGGAAATCGCCAACCCGGTTGGCCCGGACGGCTCTTACCTGCCAGGTACTTATCCGTCTCTGGACGGTATTAACGTCTTCAAAGCCAACGACATCATCGTTGAGATGCTGCGCGATAGCGGCGCGCTGCTGCACGTGGAAAAAATGCAGCACAGCTATCCGTGCTGCTGGCGCCACAAATCGCCGATCATCTTCCGCGCTACTCCGCAGTGGTTCGTCAGCATGGATCAGAAAGGCCTGCGTGCCCAGTCTCTGAAAGAGATCAAAGGCGTGCAGTGGATCCCGGACTGGGGCCAGGCGCGTATCGAATCGATGGTGGCCAACCGTCCTGACTGGTGTATCTCCCGTCAGCGTACCTGGGGCGTGCCGATGTCGCTGTTCGTGCATAAAGAAACCCACGAGCTGCACCCGCGTACCCTCGAACTGATGGAAGAAGTGGCGAAACGCGTTGAAGTCGACGGCATCCAGGCGTGGTGGGATCTCGATTCCCGCGACATCCTTGGCGATGACGCTGACAGCTACGAAAAAGTGCCGGATACCCTCGACGTGTGGTTTGACTCCGGGTCTACCCACTCTTCTGTGGTTGATGTGCGTCCGGAATTCGCCGGTCACGCCGCGGATATGTATCTGGAAGGCTCCGATCAGCATCGCGGCTGGTTCATGTCTTCACTGATGATCTCCACGGCGATGAAAGGCAAAGCGCCATATCGTCAGGTACTGACCCACGGCTTCACCGTCGACGGCCAGGGCCGCAAAATGTCCAAGTCTATCGGTAACACCGTTAGCCCGCAGGACGTGATGAACAAACTGGGCGCCGATATTCTGCGCCTGTGGGTGGCTTCCACCGACTATACCGGCGAAATGGCGGTCTCCGATGAGATCCTCAAACGCGCCGCGGACAGCTATCGTCGTATCCGTAATACCGCGCGCTTCCTGCTGGCGAACCTTAACGGTTTCGATCCGGCAAAAGATATGGTTAAACCGGAAGAGATGGTCGTTCTGGACCGCTGGGCGGTCGGCTGCGCGCAGGCGGCTCAGGAAGATATTCTCAAAGCCTACGAATCCTACGACTTCCACGAAGTGGTGCAGCGCCTGATGCGCTTCTGCTCCATCGAAATGGGCTCGTTCTATCTCGACATCATCAAAGACCGCCAGTACACCGCGAAAGCGGACAGCGTGGCGCGTCGCAGCTGCCAGACCGCGCTGTTCCATATCGTGGAAGCGCTGGTGCGCTGGATGGCGCCGATCATGTCCTTCACCGCGGACGAAATCTGGGGCTATCTGCCGGGCGAGCGTGAAAAATACGTCTTCACCGGCGAGTGGTATGAAGGCCTGTTCGGCCTGGCCGACGACGAAGCGATGAACGACGGTTTCTGGGATGAACTGCTGAAAGTGCGCGGCGAAGTCAACAAGGTGATTGAGCAGGCGCGTGCGGATAAGAAAGTCGGCGGTTCTCTGGAAGCGGCGGTTACGCTGTATGCCGATGCTGACCTGGCGGCCAAGCTCAACGCGCTGGGCGAAGAATTACGATTTGTCCTGTTGACCTCCGGCGCTAACGTTGCCGATTATGCACAGGCGCCGGCTGATGCCTGGCAGAGCGATCTGCTGAAAGGGCTGAAAGTAGTCCTGAGCAAAGCCGAGGGCGAGAAGTGCCCACGCTGCTGGCATTACACCAGCGATGTCGGCAAGGTAGCGGAACACGCGGAAATCTGCGGTCGCTGTGTCAGTAACGTCGCCGGTGACGGCGAGCAACGTAAATTCGCCTGATGAGTAAATCGATCTGTTCAACGGGGCTACGCTGGCTGTGGGTCGTCGTAGCCGTGCTGATTATCGATCTGGGCAGCAAATTCCTGATCCTCCAGAACTTCGCTCTGGGGGAGACGGTTTCGCTGTTCCCGTCGCTTAATCTGCATTATGCGCGCAACTACGGCGCGGCCTTTAGCTTCCTCGCCGACAGCGGCGGCTGGCAGCGCTGGTTCTTCGCCGGGATTGCCGTCGGCATCTGCGTGGTGCTGGCGGTGCTGATGTACCGTTCGAAGGCGACGCAAAAGCTGAACAATATTGCCTACGCGCTGATTATTGGCGGCGCGCTGGGTAACCTGTTCGATCGTCTGTGGCACGGCTTTGTCGTCGATATGATCGACTTCTACGTCGGCGACTGGCATTTCGCCACCTTCAACCTTGCCGATAGCGCTATCTGCATCGGCGCGGCGCTGATCGTGCTGGAAGGCTTCTTGCCATCCAGCGATAAAAAAGCATCATAAAAAATTGCCGGATAAGACGCTAAAGCGTCTTATCCGGCCTACAGTATACATCGGCCTTTGTAGGCCCGGTAAGCGCAGCGCCACCGGGCAAACAAGCGGCGGTAATGTAAAAGAGCAAACCTGCATGTCTAACTCTGTACAGAGCAACAGCGCGGTGCTGGTGCACTTCACGCTGAAACTGGATGACGGCTCCACCGCCGAATCCACGCGCGGTAACGGTAAACCGGCGCTGTTTCGTCTTGGCGATGCCTCGCTTTCCGAAGGGCTGGAGCAGCATCTGCTGGGGCTGAAAGCCGGCGATAAAACCACGTTCTCGCTGGAACCTGATGCCGCGTTCGGGGTACCGACGCCGGACCTGATCCAGTATTTCTCTCGCCGCGAGTTTATCGACGCCGGCGAGCCGGAAATTGGCGCAATTATGCTCTTTACCGCAATGGATGGCAGCGAAATGCCCGGCGTGATCCGCGAAGTGAACGGCGATTCCATCACCGTAGACTTCAACCATCCGCTGGCCGGGCGCACCGTTCATTTTGATATTGAAGTGCTGGAAGTCGATCCGGCGCTGGAGGGGTAAGATGCAGATCCTGTTGGCTAACCCGCGCGGTTTTTGCGCCGGCGTTGACCGCGCTATCAGCATTGTAGAAAACGCGCTGACGTTGTACGGCGCGCCAATCTACGTTCGTCACGAAGTCGTCCATAACCGCTACGTCGTCGATAGCCTGCGCCAGCGTGGGGCGATTTTTATCGAACAGATTAGCGAAGTGCCGGACGGCGCGATCCTGATTTTCTCCGCCCACGGCGTTTCGCAGGCGGTACGCAACGAAGCGAAGAGTCGTGACCTGACGGTTTTCGACGCCACCTGTCCGCTGGTGACCAAAGTCCATATGGAAGTCGCCCGCGCCAGCCGCCGCGGCGAAGAGTCGATTCTGATTGGCCACGCCGGGCACCCGGAAGTTGAAGGCACCATGGGCCAGTACAATAACCCGGAAGGGGGTATGTACCTGGTGGAGTCGCCGGAAGACGTGCTGACGCTGGAAGTGAAAAACGATGCCCGACTGTCGTTCATGACCCAGACCACGCTCTCGGTCGATGATACTTCTGACGTTATCGACGCGCTGCGCGAGCGCTTCCCGAAAATCGTCGGCCCGCGTAAAGACGATATCTGCTACGCCACCACCAACCGTCAGGAAGCCGTACGCGCGCTGGCGGAGCAGGCTGACGTGGTGCTGGTGGTCGGTTCGAAAAACTCCTCTAACTCCAATCGCCTGGCTGAACTGGCGCAGCGGATGGGGAAAGCGGCCTATCTCATCGACGATGCCACCGATATCCAGGAACAATGGGTTAAGTCTGCGGCCTGCGTTGGCGTAACGGCGGGCGCGTCGGCCCCGGATATCCTGGTGCAGAACGTGATTGCCCGCCTGCAGGAGCTGGGCGGCGGCGAAGCGGTGCCGTTGGAAGGCCGTGAAGAGAATATCGTTTTCGAAGTGCCGAAAGAGCTGCGTGTGGATGTCCGTGAAGTAGAGTAAGTTCTTTCCCCCAGCAGTATGAGAAGATGCCAGACTTAACGTCTGGCATTTTTTTTGGGAGAAAACCATGCGCTTACCGATTATTCTCGACACCGATCCGGGTATTGACGACGCGGCGGCGATTGCTGCCGCGCTCTTCTCGCCGCAGCTGGATCTGCAACTAATGACGACGGTCGCGGGCAATGTCTCGGTAGAGAAGACGACCCGCAACGCGCTGCAGTTACTGCATTTCTGGAATGCAGATGTCCCGCTGGCGCAAGGGGCATCGATGCCGCTGGTGCGTCCGCTGCGCGATGCCGCCTCGGTGCATGGCGAATCCGGCATGGAGGGCTATGATTTCGTCGAACATAACCGCCAGCCGCTGGCTAAACCGGCTTTTCAGGCGATTCGCGATGCGCTGATGCACGCAGCGGAACCCGTGACCCTAGTGGCCATTGGCCCGCTAACCAATATTGCCCTACTGATTACGCAGTATCCTGAGTGCCTGTTTAATATTCGTCGACTGGTGCTGATGGGCGGCTCGGCCGGGCGCGGTAACTTCACCCCCAACGCCGAGTTCAATATCGCCATCGATCCGGAAGCTGCCGCGAAAGTCTTCCAGAGTGGGTTGGACATTGTGATGTGCGGGCTGGATGTCACCAATAAGGCGATGCTGAGCGCGGACTATCTGGCAACCCTACCGACGCTCAATCAAACCGGTAAAATGCTTCATGCGCTATTTAGCCACTATCGCAGCGGCAGCATGAGTAGCGGCCTGAGAATGCACGATCTCTGCGCTATCGCGTGGTTGGTTCGCCCGGATCTATTTACGCTCAAACCCTGCTTTGTGGCGGTGGAGACGCAGGGGAGCTGGACGGCTGGCACCACCGTGGTGGATATTGAAGGACGTCTGGGACAGCCGGCCAACGCGCAGGTCGCGCTGGATTTAGATGTCGCGGGTTTTCAACGTTGGGCGGCGGAAGTTTTCGCTCTCGCGCCGTGACCGTTATAGCTGCTGGTGTGAATCGACCACATTGCACCATAACTCGCTCGCTTCATCCGTCCACATGAGTAGCAATAATGAAGCGAAGCGTTCAGCCGCAGCGGAAAGCGGGCGGTTTTTAACGCGAATCATGCCAAGCGTGCGTCTGATGACCGGTTCAACCAGCGGCACGCTGACGACTGCGCTGTTGGCGTGATGCGGCATGGCCAGGCAGGGCAGAGCCGATATGCCAAGCCCCGCCTCGACCAGCCCCAGAGAGGTGGATAAATGTCTGACTTCGTAAAACCAATCCAATTTCCATGGTTTATCCTGCAGGCAACTTTCAATAAGTTGCCGATTACCGCTTGAGCGTCTGACGCCAATTAATCTCTGCGAGACGAGCTCGCGCCATTCCACTAATTTTTTACCGGCCAGCGGATGATCCTGTCGGCAAGCCAGGACGAAGGGTTCGTTGACCAGCGGGCTAAATTCGATATCGGGATGTGTGATGAAGTTCATATTTATTCCAAAATCGACTTCGCCTTTTCTCACCGAAGCCATGCAATTTTCTATACCTTGTTCATAAATTCGAACTTTGATGTGCGGGTAGCGCTGATTAAATTGAACGATGGCGCGAGGTAAAAAATAAAATACCGCCGTCGGGATACAAGAAAGCGTTACCGTATCATGCACATTAGAAGTCAGGTTGCTGAGATTAAAAATGGCGGCATCGAGGCTGGCAATCAGTGACTTTGCCTTGGGAAGGAGTATTTGTCCTGCCTGGGTGAGCATGATTTTTCGGGTGGTTCGCTCGAACAGGGGGGTATTAAGGTTACTTTCTATTTTCTGTATTTTTCGAGTTAGTGCGGGTTGCGTCAGGTTAAGCACTTCAGCGGCTTTGCTAAACGACCCCAGTTCGGCAACAGTGACGAAGGCTTTCATTCCGGATAGTTCATTATTCATTGTTACTCCGTAATCTGAAATAAATATATTAATATGCAGAATGACCTTGTTAATTATTATTGTGCCGATAGCTATTATTAATGCTTTGTAGGTATAAGTCTTATTTTTATATTTTATCAATCACTATCCGCCTTGCAAGTAGAATCAGATGATAAACGGTTGTGCGAGCAAATGAATAATAAAGTAAATAAAAAACTTTAAATGCATTAAGTGCATTAAATTCACGCCCCGTTTATTTGTTCTTTTTCTTATATATTTGTAAGGAGGGTGTTATGAAACAAATTCCGTGTGTTCTCATGCGGGGAGGAACATCAAAAGGGGCTTTCCTTTTAGCGGATGATCTACCTGAAGATATTCAAAAACGCGATGAAGCGTTATTAACCATCATGGGTTCTGGTCATGAACTGGAAATTGATGGTATTGGCGGCGGTAGCCCGCAAACCAGTAAAGTGGCGATTGTCAGTCGCTCGGCCAGCCCACAAGCTGACATTGACTATTTATTTGTGCAGGTCATTGTCAATGAACGACGGGTTGATACCACGCCGAATTGCGGCAATATGCTGTGCGCGGTAGGTGGATTTGCTATCGAAAAAGGGCTTATCGCGGCGAATTCCCCGGTAACACGGGTGCGTATCCGAAACGTCAATACCAACACCTTTGTCGATGCTGACATTCAAACGCCGGACGGCCAGGTCGTTTATGACGGGGATACCCATATTGACGGTGTTCCCGGGCATGCTGCCCCTGTTGCGCTGACGTTTTTAAACGCCGCCGGGGCGAAATCTGGCCAGCTTTTTCCAACCGGCAACCGGGTTGATTTTTTTGATGATATTCGCGTCACGTGTATCGATATGGCGATGCCAATGGTCATTATTCCAGCGCATAGCTTGGGTAAAACCGGATATGAATCGGCCGCTGAATTAGATAAGGACAGCGCATTTTTCCAGCGCCTTGAGTCTATACGTCAACAAGCCGGCGCGGCAATGGGGTTTGGCGATGTATCCAACATGGTTATCCCTAAACCAGTACTGGTTGCTCCACCGCAACACGGCGGGACAATGAGCGTGCGTTATTTCATGCCCCACAGCTGCCATAAGTCGCTAGCGATTACGGGCGCTATCGGCCTGGCGAGTTCGTGTGTTATTGCCGACACCGTGGTTAACGAGCTTACGCGAATGTCGGGTGAAGGGTTAATTAACGTTGAACACCCAAGCGGAAGAATTGAGGTGAACTTAAGTAACGCTAACGGAAATCCTGAAAATATTCGCGCATCGGTTATTCGTACCGCGCGTAAGATTCTTTCTGGCATGGTTTATCTCCCTGAATAATTTTATTACTGCTCTTATATTATTCATTCAGGTAAGGGATCAAAATGGATAAAAAAACAGTATGCAAGCTATTAGTGCTTGTAGCCATCCCATTGCTTATTAGTTTATTCCCGGCCCCGGCTGGGCTGACTAAACTGGCATGGGTGCTATCAGGAATTTATCTGGCAGCAATCGTCGGTTTGGTGATTAAACCCTTTTCAGAACCAGTAATATTGTTAGTGGCGGTTGCCACATCAATGGTCGTTATTGGTAATTTAGGTGATGGCGTAATAAAATCATCGAGCGTATTAAGTGGCTATGCGTCGGGGACGACCTGGCTGGTTTTCTCAGCGTTTACCTTAAGTGCCGCCTTTGTTATTACTGGTTTAGGTAAACGAATTGCTTATATTCTTATCGGCAAGATAGGGAGTACCACGCTCGGCTTAGGTTATGTTACCGCCTTTCTTGATCTCATCCTTTCCCCCGCGACACCGTCGAATACGGCTCGCGCCGGTGGTATCGTCTTACCTATCATCAATAGCGTGGCCGTCGCGTTAGGCTCGGAACCGGAGCATACGGCAAAACGCGTTGGTCATTATTTGATGATTAACGTCTATATGGTCACCAAAACGACCAGTTATATGTTCTTTACCGCCATGGCTGGGAACATACTGGCGCTCAAAATGATTGAAGATATTTGTCACATCAAACTGAGCTGGGGCGGATGGGCATTAGCCGGAATATTACCTGGCATTATTATGCTATTACTGACACCGCTCATTACCTATAAATTATATCCACCTGAATTAAAAAAAGTTGATAATAAAGCGATTGCAAAGGAAGGTCTTGAGTCTTTAGGACCGATGACCTTGCGCGAAAAGATGCTCTCCTGCCTGTTTGTCATGGCATTGGCAGGTTGGGTGTTTAGTAAATCGCTTGGCGTCAACGAATCAACGGTAGCGATTTGCGTCATGGCGTTGATGCTGGTGTTAAAAATCGTCAGCTGGGATGATGTTATAAAAAATAAAGGGGGCTGGAATACCCTTATTTGGTACGGCGGTATCATTGGTTTAAGTTCTTTGCTTTCTAAAGTTGGTTTTTTCTTGTGGTTGGCCGGGTTACTGAAGGATAACATTTCATTTGGCAGTCATAGCACGCTGGCTTTCGTTGTCATCGTCGCACTGAGTATACTGGTTCGTTATTTCTTTGCCTCGGGTAGCGCCTATATTGTGGCGATGGTTCCGGTCTTTGCCATGCTGGCGAATGTTTCCGGCGCGCCGGTTATGTTAACTGCGTTAGCTCTGCTGTTTAGTAATTCCTATGGCGGCATGGTCACCCATTATGGTGGCGCGGCTGGCCCGGTTATATTTGGGGTTGGTTATAATGATATTAAATCCTGGTGGATTGTTGGCGGCATATTAGCACTGTTGACTTTTATCCTACATATCACCGTAGGAGTCTGGTGGTGGGAATTATTAATGTACTGGAAAGTTATTTAACTATAACTTGAAATTTATAAAACGCTGCATCACCTGCTTAGACTAATTATTGAACCCACACACTGAAGAGGTGTTATATATTTATGTCACCAGTAGCAATTACATTGTCACTGTTGTTATTTTCAATTGTGATGTTTGTTTGGGAAAAAATTCCTTTAGCCGCTACGGCTATGATCGTCTGTATTACTTTAGTCGTAACAGGCGTTTTTGATGTAAAAACGGCTTTCGCGGGGTTTATTAACCAGAACGTCATTTTGTTTGTCGCCATGTTTGTGGTCGGCGGCGCCTTATTTGAAACTGGCGTCACGGACAAAATTGGCGGAATAGTGACCCGCTACGCCCGCTCGGAGCGGCAACTTATCGTTATTATTATGTTGGTGTGCGGGGCCCTCTCCGGCTTTTTGTCGAATACGGGAACGGCTGCGGTACTGATTCCTGTAGTCATCGGCGCCGCTATTAAGTCGGGCTATGCGCAATCTCGTTTGCTAATGCCATTAGCGTTCGCTTCGGCGCTGGGCGGAAACTTATCGCTTATTGGTTCACCGGGTAATCTGATCGCCCAGTCGGCGCTGGAACAAGTTGGGCAACGCTTCGGTTTTTTCGAGTATGCCAAACTGGGCATCCCCATGCTGCTTTGCGGAATCATCTACTTTTTGACCATCGGTTATAAACTGCTGCCAGCGCAATCTGTCAATCTCAAAGACAAAGCTGAAAAAAGTAGCAAAAATGATTGTCCTAAATATAAGCAGGTGATTGCTGTTTTAGTGCTGGTATTTACCGTACTGGGGATGATTTTTGAGAATGTTATTGGCTTGCCGATTGCGATTATCGGTTCAATTGGCGCGTTATTTTTGGTTATTACGCGAGTGATCACAGAAAAACAGGCCTACCAGTCAATTGACTCCCAGACGATTTTTCTTTTTGGCGGCACATTAGCTTTAGCAAAAGCGCTCGAAACCACCGGCGCGGGTGCAATCATGGCCCGCTCAATTATCGATCTGCTTGGTCAACAGGCTTCACCGTTCTTATTATTAAGTGCCGTTTTAATAATTTCCTGCATATTAACCAATTTTATGTCGAATACCGCAACGGCGGCTTTACTTATTCCCATTGGCTTGTCTATTGCACATTCAATGGGCGCTGACCCGCGAGCGGTGCTGATGGCTATAGTCATTGGCTGTTCATGTGCTTATGCGACTCCGGTTGGGACGCCGGCGAATATGATGATTTTTTCCGCCGGGGGATATCGGTTTATGGATTATGTCAGGGTCGGATTACCGCTGATTATTATATCTGTGGTGGTGAGCTTTATTTTACTGCCGATATTTTTTCCTTTTTATTCGTAACGATACGGATAAAAGCATCGCCTAATTATTTAATCTATCTTAAGGACACACGTCATGATCAAATTACACGATCGTGGGATATATTTATCCCATCAGCATGGGATTATCCCAGAACAGGAATGCGCCACTCCTGTTGCCAAAGAGATTGCGCGGAAGGGAACCATCGCCTGGTCAATATTGTCATCGCATAATACTTCTGGCGATGAACGGAAATTAAAAATTAAATATGATTCCATGACCTCCCATGATATCACCTTCGTGGGCATCATCCAGACGGCCAAGGCCTCTGGAATGACGCGCTTTCCCTTGCCGTATGTTTTAACCAATTGCCACAATTCACTTTGTGCAGTGGGCGGAACCATTAACAGCGACGATCATATTTTTGGTCTTACATCAGCACAGAAATATGGCGGCATTTATGTACCACCGCATATTTCGGTTATTCACCAGTACATGCGGGAGATGATGGCCGGCGGCGGCCAAATGATACTGGGCTCGGATAGCCATACGCGTTATGGCGCGCTGGGGACGATGGCCGTCGGTGAAGGGGGCGGTGAGCTAGTTAAACAACTATTGGGAAGCACCTGGGATATTGATTACCCCGAAGTTGTCGCCGTTTATCTAACCGGTAAACCTGCCGCTGGCGTTGGCCCTCAGGATATTGCGCTGGCATTAATTAGCGCGGTATTCAAAAACGGTTTTGTGAAGAACAAAGTGATGGAATTCGTTGGTCCCGGCGTGGCCAGTATGTCGACCGACTACAGAAACAGTATTGACGTCATGACTACTGAGACCACCTGTCTGACTTCTATCTGGCAGACCGATGAAGAGACGCGGCATTTTTTACGGCTTCATGGTAGAGAGAAAGATTATCGTGCGCTGTCAGCACAAGAGATGGCTTACTACGATGGTTGCATCGAGATCGATTTAAGCACCATCAAGCCGATGATCGCGCTACCGTTTCACCCAGCCAATGTCTATGAAATTGATACGCTTAATCAGAATTTGCCGGACATTTTACGTGAAGTTGAAATTGAATCTGAGAAAATATCGCTGGGGCGCGCGAAGCTGTCTCTGTTGGACAAAATAGAGAATGGCAAATTACGCGTTCAGCAGGGAATCATTGCGGGTTGCGCCGGGGGGAACTATGTCAACGTGGCGCAGGCGGCTAATGCCCTGCGGCATCATTCCTGTGGCGACAATATTTTCTCGCTTTCAGTTTACCCTTCCTCGCAACCGGTGCTGATGGCGTTAACGAAACAGGGAATGATCAATGATTTAATGAGCGCGGGCGCCATTATTCGTACCGCATTCTGCGGCCCTTGCTTTGGCGCCGGCGATACCCCGATGCATAACGGCTTGAGCATCCGCCATACGACGCGTAACTTTCCCAACCGTGAGGGTTCCAAGCCAGGAAATGGGCAAATGTCGGCGGTGGCATTGATGGATGCGCGTTCAATTGCCGCGACGGCCGCTAACGGGGGATTGTTAACCTCGGCGGCGGAGCTCGATTGTTGGCACGAAGCGCCGGAATATGAATTTGATGTTTCCCCCTATAAAAACCGGGTATACCAGGGGTTCGTTAAAGGCGCTACACAGCAGCCGCTAATCTATGGACCGAATATAAAAGACTGGCCGGAAATGAATGCTTTAACGGATAACATTCTGTTAGCCGTTACTTCAAAAATAATGGATCCGGTGACCACTACCGACGAACTGATACCATCAGGTGAAACATCATCGTTTCGTTCAAACCCGTTAGGCCTGGCTGAATTTACGCTCTCTCGCCGCGATCCGCAGTATGTGGAGCGGGCTAAAAAAATTGCCGCCATCGAGCAACAACGCGTTAAGGGTGAAGATCTTTGCCGTTTAAATCCACAGCTGGAAAATATATTTTCCCAGATACGGCTGCTGCCGGGTCAGGAAAATATTACCGCGGCACAGACTGAGATAGGTAGCATGATCTATGCGGTTAAACCCGGTGATGGTTCGGCGCGAGAGCAGGCCGCCAGCTGCCAGCGCGTGCTTGGCGGGCTGGCAAATATTTGCCAGGAGTTCGCGACCAAGCGTTATCGTTCTAATGTAATTAACTGGGGAATGCTGCCGCTGCAGATGAAAGAGACGCCTGATTTTGAGGTCGGTGATTTTATCTATATCCCGGCAATAAAATCTGCGTTAGCGGGCGATCTGAGCGATATTGCCGCATTTATCCTTAGCGCTAAAAAACCTATTCAGCGGATTAGCCTCTATATGGAGAAATTAACCAGCGCAGAGCAAGATATTATTAAGGCCGGGAGTCTTATTAATTATAATAAAGATCAACCAGCAGGTAGCCTTTAATTAATTTTTACTCATCTCTTGCTGGCAGTTTGAATGCTGTCAGCATTTTACCTGGTTGTTGGCAATGTGCTGCCTGCGTTCAACGCCGGCACCGTCTCGCTAAGAAAATCAATCATTGCCCGCATTCTGGCGGGCATATGCTTATGGCCTGCCCATAACAGCCACAGATTGCCGGAGTAGCTGCTGATAAACTCCCACTCCGCCAGCACCTGCACGATTTCACCCTTTGCCAGCGCTTCGCGGGCGGTAAACAGCGGCAGGCTTCCGATACCCAGATGCTGTTTAACCGCATCAAGACGCACGGCAGTGTGGTTAGCGGCGTAGCGTCCATGCGTCTGCACCGTTTCGTTTTTGCCTTCGCGACGAAATTTCCACCGCGCGTCGGCGGGCGTTTCGCCAAGGCTGATACAGCTATGCGTACGCAGATCCTGCGGAGTCCGCGGCATTCCATGGCGCTGTAAGTACTCCTTGGTGGCGCAGATGACATGAACAATCGGCATCAGCGGTTTGCCATGTAGTCCAGGGGAAGGGGTATGGGTAATACGCAGCGCGAGATCGATGCCGTCATCAATAAAGTCGAGGTCGCGATCTTCTAAGCGTAAACAGACGTCAACCTGCGGATAACGGTTGAAAAAGTCGATCATTAGCGGATGGATGACAAAGCGCCCGACGGCTTTCGGTACGCTCAGCGTGAGTTTACCTTGCGCCACCGTCTGGGTACTTCCGGCGCAGTCCATAGCCTGGCGCGCCGCTTCCAGCATTTCCAGCGCATGTTCATACACCGCTTTCCCGGCATCGCTCAGCCGCAGCTTGCGGGTGGTTCGGTGCAACAGCTTGCACCGCATCTCCTGTTCCAGCCGCGAGACGCTGCGACTGACGGCGGATGGCGTAATCCCGCTCTGACGGGCGACGGCGGAAAAGCTGCCTTGTTCGACAATCTGTACGAAGAGGGCGAGGTCGGGGAGAAGGTTTAGATTCATTTGTGCCCTCAAGGCAAAAGTGCATTTGTTGTGGAGGCCATTATCGCGGCCAAGATTATCAATATACTGTGCTGACAGAGAGGAGAACAATCATGACTGAACGTGTTTATTACGCCAGCGACGCCACCGAAGGGCGCGCGCAGATTATCAGCTGCAGCGCTGAAGCCGATGGCCGTTATGCGATTGAACTGGACCGCACGTTGTTCCATCCGCAGGGCGGCGGCCAGCCCTCCGATCGCGGCTGGATCGATGAGCAGCCCGTAATGGCGGTCACGACGCGCGGCGATAGTGTGTTGCATATCGTTGCCCAGCCGCTGCCGCTTGGCGAGGTGGGGATGAGCATTGATGCGCCTGTGCGACAGTTACATGCCCGTCTGCACTCCGCCGGTCATTTGCTGGGGTTGGCCGGCGAGCAGTTCGGCTGGCGGCCGGTGAAGGCGCATCACTGGCCGGGAGAGGGGAGGATTACGTTTGCTGCCGACGCCGGCGCCGCGTTACCGGAAGCCAGCGCCCTGCTGGCGCAGGTGAAAGCGTGGCAGATGCAGGATTTACCGCGCCAGGTCATCTTCGACAACGGTTTGCGCAGCGTGGGATTCGGCGAACTACCGGCTTATCCCTGTGGCGGTACCCATGTTGCCAGTCTGGCGATGCTGGGGAATATTGTCATCAGCCAGTTGAAAATGAAAAAAGGGCAGATGATCGTCAGCTACACCCTCGAATAAGCATTTCAGGCGTGCTCAGGGTAGGGATGTTTGCCGCGATAAATGCGCTCCGGCCTACCGACTTTGCCATAACTGATCTCTGCTTCCAGAAAATCGTTTTTAACGCCTTGTTCCAGATAGCGGCGGGCGGTGGTTTTACTGCTGCCGAGGATGCGGGCCAGAGAGTCGGCGGTATGCACCACTTCCGGGTCTGAGAATAGCTGAAGCACGCGGTGAAAGGTGCTTTCATCGATCCCGCGCAGCGGCGCGTCAGCAGGCTCAGTGTGCTCGCGAGCCTGGATATTAAACAGGGCGTCGACGTGGGTCTGGCTGGCCTGTTCACTCGAACGCAAGGAACTGCGGTAGCGGGCGAAACGCTCGAGCGTATGCTGTAAACGTTGATAGTGCACGGGCTTAATCAGGTAATCGAATACCCCCAGACGTAGGGCCTCGCTGATGGTCTCCATATGATTATCGGCGGTAATAAAAATGATTCGTCCTTTGTAGTTCGTGCTGACAGCGTGGCGAATCAGATCCAACCCCTTGCCGTCAGGGAGAAAGTTATCCAGCAGGATCAGCTGCGGCTGGTAGAGACGCATCAGTTTTTTCGCGCTTTCCAGTTTATCCGCGATGCCGATAACGTTGAACTGGGGGAACTGTTTGATGGTATCGACCAGGATTTCCGCCAGCATAGGTTCGTCTTCAACGATTAGAGTAGTAATGCTATCCATGATGTTCATCTCGGGTCAGGGGGATATAAAGGGTAAAGATGGTGCCAAAGGGAATGTTATTTTCGACGACGATAGTGCCGCCTGCTTGTTCTACGTAACTGCGCACCAGCCAGAGCCCAATACCGTGCTCGGCGCTGGCGCTACTGGTGACGCCGCGCTCGAAGATGCGGTCGCGTAGCGTCTCGTCAATGCCGCATCCCTGATCGGCGATCTCGACGATCAGTTCATGGCCGTCGCTATTTATTAAACACTCGATCTGCTTCGATCCCAGCGGCTGGCGTAACGAGGCATTGTAGGCGTTGTCGAGAAGATTCCCTACGATCGAGATCCATTCGCTGGGAGAAAGCGCGGTGGGAAGGATATCGACGAAACAGGCGGGATCGAATACCAGTTCAAGACCGAGCTCCTTGGCCCGATAATATTTACCGATCAGTAGCCCGGCAAGGTGGTTATCCTGGAAATTACGCGCAATAAAATCGAGCACCTTCTGGTGGCTTTCGGACTGTTGCTGAATCAGATCCAGCGCGTGATCGTAGCGTTTGAGAAACAGCAGCCCGGCGATGGTTGAGATCAGATTACGATGTTCATGCTGCACGGCGCGCAGGTTATCGGCGTACTGCTGTACCTGGCTCAGCTGCAGACTGAGGGTGTTGATGTCATCTTTGCTGCGAAAACTAATCACCCACCCCTGAGGCGCATTATTTAAGATCACCGCCATTCGGCTGGCGATCACTTTGATCTGATTAAAGGTGACAATGGCGTCTTTTTTGTTTTCATGCGGGGCATCGTAGAAGAAGGTCTCTTGCGCAATGACGCTACTGATTTTTTTACCGATCAGTACGGGCTCCGGCTGGCTCAGATTAAGCAGACGACGGGCTGTCTGATTAATAGCGGTTATCTTATAATTTGAGTCGATGGCGATGAGCCCTTCAAACACCGATTCAAATAGCACGCTTTGCTGGATGAGCAACTGCGATAGCTGCTGGGGCTCCATATTGAGCATCTGCTTTTTGATATGCAGCGAGAAGCGCCGAGCGCAGTACAGCAGCAATAGCAGGATAATCGCCATCGGGATCAGTAGCGAGCTTATCTGCAGGCTGAGCCAGTTTTCTAACTGTTCAATGGTATAACCGACCGACACTATGCCGATGACTTTGCCGGTGGCGTCCTGCACCGGCGATTTACCCCGTAATGATGAACCTAGCGAACCTTTGCGTACCGAGACATAGCTTTTGGCGTTATACAACGCCTCATCGCTATCGCCGCCTTCCATCGATTTACCGATTTCGTCAGGATTCACATGATAGAGGCGCTGCCCGTTGGCGTCGCCGACGGTGATATAGGTAGCGTCAGAGAAGGAACGCATGGGGTCGATAAGCTCTTTAATTCTGGCGAGATCGCGTTTCTGTACCGCTTCCACCAGCTCCGGCATCGCCGAAATCTGCATCGCCTGAATTAATGCCCGCTGCCCGACCTGGTAATGAAGACGTTCCTCGGTTATGTCTGTCAGATACCAGGACATACCCAGCATGACGACAGTAGAGGTAAATAAGATCAGCAGGAAGATACGATTCTGAAAGGATCGCCTTGCAAACCAGTGGGTTATTTTTCGGGTGTACATAGGGCCGATAGACATTAAATGGCTAGTTTCCTCGTTTGGCGGTCGGTGTACCTGCAGTTGGCGCACAGAACCAAAAATTTCAGAAAAACGCCCGATCAAAAACATTGAGTCGGGCGTTGGTTTGGTCGCCCGGATAAGGCGCCAGCCGCCATCCGGGAACCTCTCCCCGGTGGCGCTGCGCTTACCGGGGCTACAAACCGGAGCGGACCGGCAGCCCGGCTAAGGCGCCAGCCGCTATCCGGGAACCTCTCCCCGGTGGCGCTGCGCTTACCGGGGCTACAAACCGGAGCGGACTGGTAGCCCGGATAAGGTGCCAGCCGCCATCCGGGAACCTCTCCCCGGTGGCGCTGCGCTTACCGGGGCTACAAACCGGAGCGGACCGGTAGCCCGGATAAGGCGCCAGCCGCTATCCGGGAACCTCTCCCCGGTGGCGCTGGCTTACCGGTGCTACAAACCGGAGCGGACTGGTAGCCCGGATAAGGTGCCAGCCGCCATCCGGGAACCTCTCCCCGGTGGCGCTGCGCTTACCGGGGCTACAAACCGGAGCGGACCGGTAGCCCGGATAAGGTGCCAGCCGCCATCCGGGAACCTCTCCCCGGTGGCGCTGCGCTTACCGGGGCTACAAACCGGAGCGGACCGGTCGCCCGGCTAAGGCGTCAGCCGCCATCCGGGAACCTCTCCCCGGTGGCGCTACGCTTACCGGGGCTACAAACCGGAGCGGACCGGTAGTCCGGATAAGGCGCCAGCCGCCATCCGGGAAGGGTACCGGCTTACATCGCCAGCACGTACTTGAGCATCACCCCGGCGGCGATCGCCGAGCCGATCACCCCGGCCACGTTCGGGCCCATCGCGTGCATCAGCAGGAAGTTCTGCCCGTCCGCTTCCAGACCCACCTTGTTGGACACCCTTGCTGCCATCGGCACCGCCGACACCCCGGCGGAGCCAATCAGCGGGTTGATCTTGTGTTTACTGAACACGTTCATCAGCTTCGCCATGATCACCCCGGCCGCGGTGCCCACGCAGAAGGCGATCACCCCCAGCAGCAGGATCCCCAGCGTCTGCGGCTGCAGGAACTTGTCCGCCACCAGTTTGGCCCCCACCGACAGCCCGAGGAAGATGGTGACGATGTTGATCAGCGCGTTCTGCACCGTGTCGCTCAGACGATCCACCACGCCGCTTTCGCGCATCAGGTTGCCGAAGCAGAACATCCCCAGCAGCGGCGCGGCGTCCGGCAGCAGCAGCGCCACCAGCAGCAACAGCACCGCCGGGAAGAGGATCTTCTCGCGTTTGCTCACCGTACGCAGCTGCACCATGCGGATCTTCCGCTCTTTGTCGCTGGTCAGCGCCTTCATGATCGGCGGCTGGATCAGCGGCACCAGCGCCATGTAGGAGTAGGCGGCCACCGCGATGGCCCCCAGTAGCTCCGGCGCCAGCTTGCTCGACAGGTAGATGGCCGTCGGGCCGTCGGCGCCGCCGATGATGCCGATGGCCGCCGCCTGCGGCAGGGTGAAGTGGATGAAGCCGAAGTAGTTCAGCGCCAGCGCCCCGAGCACGGTGGCGAAGATCCCGAACTGCGCCGCCGCCCCCAGCAGCAGGGTGCGCGGGTTGGCCAGCAGCGGGCCGAAATCGGTCATCGCCCCGACGCCCATAAAGATCACCAGCGGCGCGATACCCGAGCCAATCGCCACCTTATAGAAGATGGCCAGCACCCCGGAGGAGTAGCCCATGTCCACCGCCAGCGTCTCCATCTGCCCCTGCACCGACGGCAGGGCCAGGGCCAGCGCCTCCTTGATGGCGTGGACATCCGGCGCGCAGTTGAGCTTCGCGGCAATCACCGCCAGCTGAACCGGGTCGTGGTGGGCCAGCAGGTTTTCCAGCGCGCTCAGCGCCAGCCCGGCCTCCGGAATATTGGAGAGCAGGCCGCCAAAGCCAATCGGCAGCAGCAGTAACGGCTCGAACTTTTTAGCAATCGCCAGCCACAGCAGCAGCAGGCTGACCAGCAGCATCGCCGCCTGGCCGGCTCCCAGGTGCATCAGCCCCATGCCCTGAATCAGGGCGTTCAGACTTTCCATTTGCGCTCCTCGTCCTTACGCCAGCTGCAGCAGGGTGTCGCCGACCGCCACCGCATCGCCGGATTTCACCGCGATACCGCGTACGGTACCGGCCTGCGCGGCGCGGATTTCGGTTTCCATCTTCATGGCTTCCAGAATCAGCAGTACCTCGCCCTCCGCCACCGCCTGGCCTTCGCTGGCCAGCACCTTCCAGATAGTGCCCGCCAGCGGCGCGGTCACCGGGGTGCCGGCGCCTGCCGGGGCGGCTGCGGGCGCGCTGGCTACCGGAGTAGCCGCGCTGAGCTGGCTGACGTCGCCGCCGTCGCTGACCTTGACCACGAAGGCTTTGCCTTCCACTTCGACGGTGTAGACGCCGGAGGCGGCGGCTTTTGCCGGCGCGGCAGATTTTGTCTCTTCCACCTGCGGCACGGGCTCAAAGGCCGCCGGGTTGTGGCGGTTTTCGAGGAACTTCAGGCCGATTTGCGGGAACAGCGCCACGGTGAGCACGTCGTCGATGGCGTTATCGGCAAGCGTGATGCCCTTCTCCTGCGCCTGGCGTTTCACGTCGGCTTCAAGCTCCGCCAGCTCCGGCTTCAGCAGGTCGGCCGGGCGGCAGGTGACGGCGTCGGCGCCGTCGAGC
Source organism: Klebsiella sp. K-3 (assembly GCF_051207495.1). Classification (NCBI taxonomy): domain Bacteria; kingdom Pseudomonadati; phylum Pseudomonadota; class Gammaproteobacteria; order Enterobacterales; family Enterobacteriaceae; genus Klebsiella; species Klebsiella sp. K-3. The sequence goes on from NZ_JBPNXF010000005.1 coordinate 182,979, forward strand.
ACCCGCGCCTGCAGGGCGGCGTTAACCGGCGCCGGGGTGTGGCCGTATTCGCCTTTGAGGATACCGGCGGTCTCCTTCGCAATGGTTTTGTAGCGCTCGCCGCCCAGCACGTTGAGCACCGCCTGGGTGCCGACAATCTGCGAGGTCGGGGTCACCAGTGGGATGAAGCCGAGGTCCTCGCGCACGCGGGGGATTTCCGCCAGCACTTCATCCAGACGGTGGGCGGCGCTCTGCTGTTTCAGCTGGCCTTCAAGATTGGTGAGCATCCCGCCCGGCACCTGGGCGACCAGGATGCGGCTGTCGGTGCCTTTCAGCTGGCCTTCGAAGGCGTGGTATTTTTTGCGTACCTCGCGGAAGTACGCGGCGATGCTCTCCAGCTTGTGGATATCGAGGCCGGTGTCGTACGGCGTGCCGGCGAGGGTGGCCACCAGCGCTTCGGTAGCCGGGTGGCCGTAGGTGGCGCTCATCGAGGAGATGGCGGTATCAACGCCGTCGACGCCGGCTTCAATGGCCTTCAGCAGCGCCATTTCCGCCATGCCGGTGGTGGCGTGGCAGTGCAGGTGCAGGGTGACGTCATAGCGTTTTTTGATTTCGCTGACCAGCTCAAAGGCGGCATGCGGGGTGAGGATGCCGGACATGTCCTTGATGGCGATGGAGTCGACGCCGGTCTCCAGCAGCTGTTCGGTGAGGTCGAGCCAGGTCTGCAGGGTGTGCGCCGGGCTGGTGGTGTAGCTGAGGGTGCCCTGGGCGTGGGCGCCGTGGCGGCGCACCGCCTGCAGGGCGGCCTGCATGTTGCGCGGGTCGTTCATGGCATCAAAGACGCGGAACACGTCCATGCCGTTTTTGACGGCGCGCTCCACAAAGCGCTCCACCACATCATCGGCGTAGTGGCGGTAGCCGAGCAGGTTCTGGCCGCGCAGCAGCATCTGCAGCGGAGTTTTCGGCATCGCCTTTTTCAGCTCGCGCAGGCGGACCCACGGGTCCTCGCCGAGGAAGCGGATGCAGGCGTCAAAGGTGGCGCCGCCCCAGCATTCCAGCGAGCGGTAGCCGACGTCGTCGAGCGCAGCCGCAACGGGCAGCATATCGTCGAGATGCAGACGGGTGGCGAACAGGGACTGGTGGGCGTCGCGCAGGACGACATCGGTAATGGCAACGGTCATGAATTCCTCCGTGAATTAAGAATTAAGGCGGCGATGGTGGTGAATGGCGGCGACAATCGCCGGCTTTAAACGGGCGAAGTCGTCAGCGGGCGCGACGGCCGCAGGCGCCGGTTTGGGCGCGGCAGGCGGCTCAGGGAACAGACGGGTAACGGCGAGAGACATTCCCCGGATGGCGAAAATGAGCAGCAGCAGGAACGCCAGCACGAAGCCCATGCCGAGGAACATCAGGGTGAAGCCTTCGCCTAACAGAACGGCATCAGTCATAAAAAATCTCGAATAAGGGCACGATGGCGCGTTGGTTGGCGAGCTTGTCGACGCTTCCGGCTAAGGAGCAGGGTGGATTTCCCGCAGCCGCCCCCGGCGCTGGTCCCTGACTGGGTCAACTTCTTCGGCCGCTCAACGGCGCCATCGTGCGTATGGGTTAAATCATCATGCCGAACACGATGCTGGCGATGACCAGCACAATACCGCCGCCCAAACGGGAGGAGATTTGCGCATAAGAGATAAGGCTCATACGGTTACAGGCAGAAAGAACTTCCAGGTCGCCGGAACCGCCGCGGTTAGCCATACACAGGCCAGCGGTGATCGCTGATTCAATTGGGAAGAAGCCCATCATCCAGCCGCCGATCGCCGCGCCGATCACTGCGCCGATAACGATAATGGCGGCGATAACGACGTTAGCGAAGGTGATGGCGTTGATGATTTCCTGCAGGTCGGTGTAGCAAACGCCGACGCCGACCATCAGTACCCACAGCAGCTGTTTAGAGAAGAAATCAGACAGACGCTTGGCGCCGGCTTTGATTTCCGGTGAACACAGGCCGGAGGCGTTCAGCGCTGCAACGATCAGCACCATCCACGCGAAGTAGTGAATCGAAACGCCGCCAATGCTTGGCAGGATTTTCTTCGCGACGACGTACGCCAGCAGGAAACAGGTCGTGGCAAGCACCAGACCGACGGCGGTTTCACGATGCGTGATTTGTCCCGCTTTCTCGTCATCTTCGACTTTGAACGAGGCTTTACGCACCAGTTCGCCTTCGCCGCTCATCCAGGTGTGTTTTTTGCCGATGATATCGAGGACGGCGGCAAAGACGATGGCGAAGATGTTAGCGATGGTCAGAATAGCGATAGCGGTTGAGTAATACTCTTCGCGAGAACGACCGGTGACGGAGTGATAGATCTCCGACAGCGGAACCGCGCCCGCGCCGTTGCCGCCGCCCATGATCGGCAGGACGTACAGCATCATGATGCGATCTACCGGAATGCCGAACACCAGACCGATAGCGATGCCGAAAATCGACGCGCCGACAATGCCCATCAGGATAGTTGGAATATAGCCGAGCAGCGATTTCAGCAGCAGACGGCGGTTTACCGACAGAATCGCCCCGGTAATTAATACCGCGATGAATAAGTTAAGGAAGTTACTTTCATCCATAACGTTGCTGATAGCATCGATTTCTTTTTGCGTGAAAATACCGGCGTAAACGAAATAAGCGGCAACCAGGAAAATCATTACCGGGGCGCCACCTATATATTTGTTGAATATCGGTAGGCGTTTACCTATTTCGCCGAATATGGCGCCGATAATAAACATGATGGCAAAGCCGCCAACGATGTCGGTGGGTAAAGCGTTATAAAAATGTGAAAGTAATAGCGTAATTAACGCAAACGCGTAAAGGGGGAGCGGCATGCCGAAGATTTTAAATCCCAGCAGGTCGCTAACGCCCTTTTTCTCCGTCGCCGGAGCCTGACTCATGTTGGTCATAAACGTTTTCCTGTTTATTGATGGAGTAGTAATACCGGCGCATAGTAATAAATAGACTTAGTGCTAAGGTGTGATTGCCTTCACTGAATACTCGTGTTTTTTATTAATTTAATTATTTTTATTATTCTGAATTAATTAACAACATAAAAACCATAAAGCTAATTAAGCCACGGGGAAAACTGTGACTTAAATACAAGTATCAATAGTCGAACGCTGGCGAAATACAGTTCGTTTTAGAATAACGAAGCGCTAAAAAATGACTCTGATATTAAAACGCGTTCAGCTATTAAAGGATCAACCGCGGCGAGAGGCGATCGATCGGTTTCTTCATCAGCATCAGTTGTCGTTAGAAGCCGATTGCGAGATGGCAATCGTGGCGGAGTATCGGCAGCGGCTGGTCGGCTGCGGCGCCATTGCCGGTAATGTACTGAAATGCATCGCCGTCGATCCCTCGCTACAGGGGGAGGGGCTGAGCCTTAAATTACTGACCGAACTCCTGACGCTGGCCTATGAACTGGGGCGCAGCGAACTGTTCTTATTTACTAAACCGAGCAATGCCGCGCTGTTCTCCGGCGCCGGCTTCTGGCCGATAGCCCAGGCGGGCGACCGCGCCGTATTGATGGAAAACAGCCGCGAACGTCTGACTCGTTACTGCCGTCAGCTGGCAATGTACCGTCAACCGGGAAAAAAAATCGGCGCTATTGTGATGAACGCCAATCCCTTCACCCTTGGTCACCGCTGGCTGGTGGAACAGGCGGCACGGCAGTGCGACTGGCTGCATCTGTTTGTGGTCAAGGAAGATGCATCCTGCTTTTCCTATCACGATCGCTTCACGCTGATCGAACAGGGGATTACCGGCATCGACAAAGTGACGCTGCACCCCGGTTCGGCGTATCTGATCTCGCGGGCGACGTTCCCCGGCTATTTCCTGAAAGAGCAGGGTGTGGTCGATGACTGCCACAGCCAGATTGACCTGCAGCTCTTCCGCGAACGTCTGGCCCCGGCGCTGCAGATAACCCATCGTTTTGTCGGCACCGAGCCGCTGTGTCCCCTGACCCGTAATTACAACCAGCGCATGAAGTCACTGTTGGAAGCGCCAGGCGACGCGCCGCCCATTGAAGTGGTTGAGCTGGCGCGAATCGAAAAAAATGGCGGACCCGTGTCGGCCTCGCGAGTGCGCGAACTCTATCGGCAACGCAACTGGCAGGCGGTCGCGGCACTGGTGCCGCCGGGAACCCTCTCTTTTCTGATGCAACTGGCGGAAAGCGAACATCAAACCGCCTGATTTTTATGCCCTAACTAAGGATTTTCCCCTATGGAAATGAAGATTGACGCCCTGGCCGGCACGCTGGAATCCAGCGATGTGATGGTCAGGATTGGACCGGCGGCGCAGCCGGGCATTCAGCTGGAAATCGACAGCATTGTGAAACAGCAGTTTGGCGCCGCGATTGAGCAGGTGGTCAGAGAAACGCTGGCGCAGCTTGGCGTGAAGCAGGCCAACGTGGTGGTCGATGATAAAGGCGCGCTGGAGTGCGTACTGCGTGCCCGCGTACAGGCCGCGGCGCTGCGGGCGGCGCAACAGTCCCAATTACAATGGAGCCAGCTATGAAACCACGTCGCAGTATGCTGTTCATCCCTGGCGCCAATGCCGCCATGTTAAGCACTTCATTCGTGTACGGCGCCGATGCGGTGATGTTCGACCTTGAAGATGCCGTTTCGCTACGCGAAAAAGATACCGCTCGCCTGTTGGTGCATCAGGCGCTGCAGCATCCGCTGTATCAGGATATCGAAACCGTGGTGCGTATTAACCCGCTGAATACGCCATTCGGTCTTGCCGACCTTGAAGCGGTAGTCCGCGCGGGCGTGGATATGGTGCGTCTGCCGAAAACCGACAGTAAAGAAGATATCCATGAGCTGGAAGCGCATGTTGAGCGGATTGAGCGCGAATGCGGCCGGGAAGTGGGCAGCACCAAACTGATGGCGGCTATTGAGTCGGCGCTGGGGGTGGTGAACGCGGTGGAGATCGCCCGCGCCAGCCCGCGTCTGGCGGCGATTGCGCTGGCGGCCTTCGATTACGTTATGGATATGGGCACTTCCCGCGGCGACGGTACTGAACTGTTCTATGCCCGCTGCGCCGTACTGCATGCGGCGCGCGTTGCCGGCATCGCCGCCTATGACGTGGTGTGGTCGGATATCAACAACGAAGAGGGTTTCCTGGCGGAAGCGAATCTGGCCAAAAACCTCGGTTTTAACGGCAAATCGTTGGTTAACCCACGACAAATTGAACTCCTGCATCAGGTCTATGCCCCGACGCGCAAAGAGGTCGATCACGCGCTGGAAGTGATTGCCGCGGCGGAAGAAGCCGAAACGCGCGGTCTTGGCGTGGTATCGCTGAACGGCAAGATGATCGATGGACCGATTATCGACCATGCTCGCAAAGTGGTGGCGCTCTCGGCTTCCGGTATTCGTGATTAAGGGGAATAAGATGAAAGAGACAGTAACAATGCTTAATCAGCAGTACGTGATGCCGGAAGGGTTAGCGCCTTATGCGGGCGTGACGGCGAAAAGCCCGTGGTTGGCCAGCGAAAGCGAAAAACGTCAGCGTAAAATCTGCGATTCGCTGGAAACGGCGATTCGTCGTTCCGGTTTGCAAAACGGCATGACCATTTCGTTCCACCACGCGTTTCGCGGCGGTGACAAAGTCGTCAATATGGTGGTGGCGAAGCTGGCGGAAATGGGTTTTCGCGATCTGACGCTGGCATCCAGTTCGCTGATCGACGCCCACTGGCCGCTGATCGAGCATATTAAAAATGGCGTGATCCGCCAGATCTACACCTCCGGCCTGCGCGGTAAGCTCGGCGAGGAGATCTCCGCCGGCTTGATGGAAAACCCGGTACAGATCCACTCCCATGGCGGTCGCGTACAGCTGATTCAAAGCGGCGAGCTGTCGATTGATGTCGCGTTTCTCGGCGTCCCCTGCTGCGATGAGTTTGGTAATGCCAACGGCTTTAGCGGAAAATCACGTTGCGGTTCGCTGGGCTACGCGCGCGTTGATGCGGAACATGCCAAATGCGTGGTGCTGCTGACCGAAGAGTGGGTGGCTTACCCTAACTACCCGGCCAGCATCGCTCAGGATCAGGTGGATCTGATTGTTCAGGTGGACGAAGTCGGCGATCCGGAAAAAATCACCGCTGGCGCGATCCGTCTGACCAGCAACCCGCGTGAGCTGCTAATCGCCCGTCAGGCGGCGAAAGTCGTTGAGCATTCCGGTTACTTTAAAGACGGTTTCTCGCTGCAGACCGGTACCGGCGGGGCCTCGCTGGCGGTGAGCCGCTTCCTCGAAGACAAAATGCGCCGTAACGGTATTACCGCCAGCTTTGGCCTTGGCGGGATCACCGGGACGATGGTTGACCTGCACGAAAAAGGGTTGATTAAAACGCTGCTCGATACCCAGTCGTTTGATGGCGACGCGGCGCGTTCATTAGCGCAGAACCCGAATCACGTAGAGATTTCCACCAACCAGTATGCCAGCCCGGGCTCTAAAGGCGCCTCCTGCGAGCGCTTAAACGTGGTGATGCTCAGCGCGCTGGAAATCGATACCGACTTTAACGTTAACGTGATGACCGGCTCCAATGGCGTACTGCGCGGCGCATCCGGCGGCCATAGCGATACCGCCGCCGGCGCGGATTTGACCATCATTACCGCGCCATTAGTTCGCGGCCGTATTCCCTGCGTCGTGGAAAAAGTGCTGACCCGCGTCACGCCGGGAGCCAGCGTAGATGTGCTGGTCACCGACCATGGCATAGCGGTAAACCCGGCGCGCCAGGATCTGATCGACAATTTGCGCAACGCGGGCATTGCGCTGATGACTATTGAGGAACTGCAGCAGCGTGCGGAACTGCTAACCGGCAAGCCGCAGCCGATCGAGTTTACCGATCGGGTGGTGGCGGTGGTGCGCTATCGCGATGGCTCCGTGCTTGATGTTATTCGTCAGGTGAAAAACAGCGACTAAATGCAGAGGGGGAAGGGCAATGAGCGAAGTGTTAATCAATCCGCAGCGTTCGCTGCGCGTGAAACCGCTGAACGCTGAAGAGGTGGTCAGCGCGGTAGAGCGCGCGCTGTTGACCGAAGTTCGCCTGACCCCAAAGCCCGGGTTGGTGGATATTCGTAACGCTGGCGCCCATCACGATATGGACCTGGCCTCGTTTGAGGCCAGTACCGCGGTGGTGGCGCCGTGGATGGAGAAATTTTTCATCATGGGCCACGATACCGCGGCGATCGTGCCGGAACAGGTGTTAATGATGCTGCGTCCGGTGGGGATGGCCTGCGAAAACGATATGCTGGAGGCCACCGGCGGAGTGAATACCCATCGTGGGGCGATCTTCGCTTTTGGTTTGCTGAGCGCGGCGGCGGGAAGGCTGGTATCGAAAGGCGAGCCGATTGAACAGCATCGGCTGTGCGACCAGGTGGCGCGATTCTGTCGCGGCATGGTTATGCAAGAACTCTCCGCTTCCAGCGGCGAACCGTTAAGCAAAGGCGAAGCCCATTTTCTACGTTACGGCCTCTCCGGTGCTCGCGGCGAGGCTGAGAGCGGCTTTCGTACCGTACGCACCCAGGCGCTGCCGGTGTTCAACCGCATGATGGAAGAGACCGGCGATAGTAACCTGGCGCTGCTGCAAACCTTGCTGCATCTGATGGCATGGAATGATGACACCAATCTGGTTTCGCGCGGCGGGCTTGCCGGCCTGAACTTTGTGCAGCAGGAGGCGCAGCGGCTGTTGTGGCAGGGCGGCGTCATGGCTGACGGTGGGCTGGAGGCGCTACGCCAACTCGACGACGAGCTGATTGCTCGCCATCTCAGCCCCGGCGGCAGCGCAGATTTATTGGCGGTAACCTGGTTTTTATCCGCTTTCCCCGCAGGCGCGCTTTTCCCCCTTTGATTGCGTACAACAACGCCTTAGCCCGCGTCGCGCGGGCGGGGCGCTACGTGCCCCTCCCGAATTTCACTACTTAAACGCCGAATCGCGGCACAATCATATAGTTTTTACTGATATCGACCGCCGTTTGTCATAAATTTCTAATTATCGGCGTTTTTGAGTAGCGGCTATGCAATGGGCTGGTTACTCTGAAAACAATTCACGTGAAGTTAACAAAAGAGAATAGCTATGCAAGATGCACAAATCCGCGTGGCCATCGCCGGCGCGGGCGGCCGGATGGGACGCCAGTTAATTCAGGCTGCGCTGCAAATGGACGGCGTGGCGCTTGGCGCGGCGCTGGAGCGCGAAGGTTCGAGCCTGGTGGGCAGCGATGCGGGCGAGCTGGCGGGCGTTGGTAAATCAGGCGTTACCGTCCAAAGCAGCCTGGCGGCGGTAAGCAATGATTTCGATGTTTTAATCGATTTTACCCGCCCGGAAGGCACGCTCAACCATCTGGCTTTCTGCCGTCAGTACGGCAAAGGGATGGTGATCGGCACTACCGGTTTTGATGATGCCGGAAAGCAGGCGATTAGCGATGCCGCACAGGAGATTGCTATCGTCTTTGCCGCTAACTTTAGCGTTGGCGTCAACGTGTTGTTAAAGCTGCTGGAGAAGGCGGCGAAGGTGATGGGCGATTATACCGATATCGAAATCATCGAAGCGCACCATAGGCATAAAGTGGACGCCCCGTCAGGCACCGCGCTGGCGATGGGTGAGGCGATCGCCGGGGCACTGAACAAAGATCTGAAGGACTGCGCCGTCTACAGCCGTGAGGGCCATACCGGTGAACGTGTTCCGGGTACTATTGGTTTCGCTACCGTTCGCGCGGGCGACATCGTCGGCGAACATACGGCGATGTTCGCTGATATCGGCGAACGTATCGAAATTACCCATAAGGCCTCCAGCCGGATGACATTTGCCAATGGCGCCGTTCGTTCTGCTTTGTGGCTGAAAGGCAAAAAAAATGGTCTATTTGACATGAAAGATGTGCTTGATCTGAATGCTTTATAATGATTATTACCCATCGTGATGTGGTTATTGCATTCAATATGTAATTGATTGCAAAGGGCAATATTTTATTGCCCTTTTTTATTTTGACTGATTTTATCTTTTTTTCTTCTTAAAGCTTCAAAAAACTATATCTTACTAATGTTTTTAGTTATTGAATTGTAAATTTTGACCATCTGGTCCACTTTTTCCCCCTCCGTCGAGTGATTTTACAGTTTTCCTCGCCCGCAAGCGTTTTCTCAACCAGGTTAGTTGATCTTTTTACCGTGAAAAACGCCCGTTACGCGCCAGTGGCGTAAAATAAGATTAAAAATATCCGCTTTAAGTTGACTTTTACCCGACATCTCTCCAAAATGCCGCCGTTTGCCAAAATTCTGCGGGCAAAAATTTGCATTGATTCAGATCTACGTTCTGCATTAATATGCAAATAAAGTGAGTGAATATTCTCTGGAGGGTGTTTTGATTAAGTCAGCGCTTTTGGTTCTGGAAGACGGAACCCAGTTTCACGGTCGGGCCATTGGGGCAACCGGCACGGCGGTTGGGGAAGTCGTTTTCAATACTTCAATGACCGGTTATCAAGAAATCCTCACTGATCCTTCCTATTCCCGCCAAATCGTCACTCTTACTTATCCCCATATTGGTAATGTCGGCACCAACGCCGCCGATGAAGAATCTTCCCGGGTACACGCACAAGGTCTGGTGATCCGCGACCTGCCGCTGATTGCCAGCAACTTCCGCAATACCGAAGACCTTTCTTCTTACCTCAAGCGCCATAACATTGTGGCCATTGCCGATATCGATACCCGTAAGCTGACGCGTTTACTGCGTGAGAAAGGGGCGCAGAATGGCTGCATCATCGCGGGCGATAACCTTGATGCCCAGCTGGCGCTGGAAAAAGCCCAGGCGTTCCCTGGCCTGAACGGTATGGATCTGGCGAAAGAGGTCACTACCGCAGAAACCTACGCCTGGACCCAGGGGAGCTGGACACTGGCGGGCGACCTGCCGGAAGCGAAGGCGGAAAGCGAGCTGCCGTTCCACGTCGTGGCTTATGACTTCGGCGCCAAGCGCAACATCCTGCGGATGCTGGTTGACCGCGGTTGTCGCCTGACTATCGTTCCGGCGCAAACGTCGGCTGAAGACGTGCTTAAGCTGAATCCGGACGGTATTTTCCTCTCCAACGGCCCAGGCGACCCGGCGCCGTGCGATTACGCCATCACGGCGATTGAAAAATTCCTCACCACCGATATTCCGGTCTTTGGCATCTGTCTCGGCCATCAGCTGCTGGCGCTGGCGAGCGGTGCGAAGACCATTAAGATGAAATTCGGCCACCACGGCGGCAACCACCCGGTTAAAGATATCGATAACAACGTCGTGATGATTACCGCCCAGAACCACGGCTTTGCCGTTGATGAAGCGACGCTGCCTGCCAACCTGCGCGTGACCCATAAGTCACTGTTCGACGGCACCCTGCAGGGGATCCATCGTACCGACAAGCCGGCGTTTAGCTTCCAGGGTCACCCTGAAGCGAGCCCGGGCCCGCACGATGCCGCGCCGCTGTTCGACCACTTTATCGAGTTAATTGAGCAATACCGTCAGTCCGCGAAATAATCAGGAGTAAAAGAGCCATGCCAAAACGTACAGACATAAAAAGTATCCTGATTCTGGGCGCGGGCCCGATTGTTATCGGTCAGGCGTGTGAGTTTGACTACTCTGGCGCCCAGGCCTGTAAAGCCCTGCGCGAAGAGGGTTACCGCGTTATTCTGGTGAACTCCAACCCGGCGACTATCATGACCGACCCGGAAATGGCCGATGCGACCTATATCGAGCCGATTCACTGGGAAGTGGTGCGTAAAATTATCGAAAAAGAGCGCCCGGACGCGGTGCTGCCGACCATGGGCGGCCAGACCGCGCTGAACTGCGCGCTGGAGCTGGAGCGTCAGGGCGTGCTGGCAGAGTTCGGCGTGACCATGATTGGCGCGACCGCCGATGCGATCGATAAAGCGGAAGACCGCCGTCGCTTCGACGTGGCGATGAAGAAAATCGGCCTCGACACCGCGCGTTCCGGCATTGCGCACACCATGGAAGAAGCGCTGGCGGTGGCCGCTGACGTTGGCTTCCCATGCATCATCCGTCCGTCCTTTACTATGGGCGGCACCGGCGGCGGTATTGCCTATAACCGCGAAGAGTTCGAAGAAATCTGCGAACGCGGCCTGGATCTCTCTCCGACCAACGAACTGCTGATTGATGAATCGCTGATCGGCTGGAAAGAGTACGAGATGGAAGTGGTGCGCGATAAGAACGATAACTGCATTATCGTCTGCTCGATTGAAAACTTCGATGCCATGGGGATTCACACCGGCGACTCCATCACCGTCGCCCCGGCGCAGACCCTGACCGACAAAGAATACCAAATCATGCGTAACGCCTCGATGGCGGTACTGCGTGAAATCGGCGTGGAAACCGGCGGCTCTAACGTACAGTTCTCGGTGAACCCGAAAGATGGTCGCCTGATCGTCATCGAAATGAACCCGCGCGTCTCCCGCTCTTCGGCGCTGGCTTCCAAAGCGACCGGCTTCCCGATTGCCAAAGTGGCAGCGAAGCTGGCGGTGGGTTACACCCTCGACGAACTGATGAACGATATCACCGGCGGCCGTACTCCGGCCTCCTTCGAACCGTCCATCGATTACGTTGTGACCAAAATTCCACGCTTTAACTTCGAAAAATTCGCTGGCGCTAACGACCGTCTGACAACGCAGATGAAATCCGTCGGCGAAGTGATGGCAATTGGCCGCACGCAGCAGGAATCGCTGCAGAAAGCACTGCGCGGTCTGGAAGTGGGCGCCACCGGCTTCGACCCGAAAGTCAGCCTCGACGATCCGGAAGCGCTGACCAAAATCCGCCGCGAGCTGAAAGACGCGGGCGCCGAGCGTATCTGGTACATCGCTGATGCCTTCCGCGCCGGTCTCTCCGTCGACGGCGTCTTCAACCTGACCAACATCGACCGCTGGTTCCTGGTACAAATCGAAGAACTGGTGCGCCTGGAAGAGAAAGTGGCGGCAGTGGGCATCAACGGCCTCGACGCTGATTTCCTGCGTCACCTGAAGCGTAAAGGCTTTGCCGATGCGCGTCTGGCGAAGCTGGCGGGCGTGCGCGAAGCGGAAATCCGCAAGCTGCGCGACCAGTACAACCTGCACCCGGTCTACAAGCGCGTGGATACCTGCGCGGCGGAATTCGCCACCGATACCGCCTACATGTATTCCACCTATGAAGACGAGTGCGAATCCAACCCGTCCGTAGACCGCGATAAAATCATGGTTCTCGGCGGCGGCCCGAACCGTATCGGCCAGGGTATCGAATTTGACTACTGCTGCGTACACGCCTCGCTGGCGCTGCGCGAAGACGGTTACGAGACCATCATGGTTAACTGTAACCCGGAAACCGTTTCGACCGACTACGACACCTCCGACCGTCTGTACTTCGAGCCGGTAACGCTTGAGGACGTTCTGGAAATCGTGCGCATCGAGAAGCCGAAAGGCGTTATCGTGCAGTACGGCGGCCAGACCCCGCTGAAGCTGGCGCGTGAACTGGAAGCCGCAGGCGTACCGGTTATCGGCACCAGCCCGGATGCTATCGACCGTGCTGAAGACCGCGAGCGCTTCCAGCATGCGGTTGACCGCCTGAAGCTGAAGCAGCCGGCGAACGCCACCGTGACCGCGCTTGAGCAAGCGGTTGAGAAGGCAAAAGAGATCGGTTATCCGCTGGTGGTGCGTCCGTCCTACGTACTGGGCGGCCGCGCGATGGAAATCGTCTACGACGAGGCTGACCTGCGCCGTTACTTCCAGACCGCGGTGAGCGTCTCCAACGATGCGCCGGTACTGCTGGACCGCTTCCTCGACGACGCGGTTGAAGTTGACGTCGACGCTATCTGCGATGGCGAAATGGTGCTGATTGGCGGCATCATGGAGCACATCGAACAAGCGGGCGTACACTCCGGCGACTCCGCCTGTTCTCTGCCTGCCTACACTCTGAGCAAAGAGATTCAGGATGTGATGCGCGAGCAGGTGCAGAAGCTGGCCTTCGAGCTGCAGGTTCGCGGCTTGATGAACGTACAGTTCGCGGTGAAGAACAACGAAGTGTACCTGATTGAAGTCAACCCGCGCGCGGCGCGTACCGTACCGTTCGTGTCGAAAGCCACCGGCGTACCGCTGGCGAAAGTGGCGGCGCGCGTGATGGCTGGTAAAACGCTGGCGCAGCAGGGCGTCACCAAAGAAATCATCCCGCCGTACTATTCGGTCAAAGAAGTGGTGCTGCCGTTCAACAAATTCCCGGGCGTTGACCCGCTGTTAGGGCCGGAAATGCGCTCTACCGGGGAAGTGATGGGCGTGGGCCGCACCTTCGCGGAAGCGTTCGCCAAAGCGCAGCTGGGCAGCAACTCCACGATGAAGAAACAGGGCCGCGCGCTGCTCTCCGTTCGCGAAGGCGACAAAGAGCGCGTTGTCGACCTGGCGGCAAAACTGCTGAAACAGGGCTTCGAGCTGGATGCAACCCACGGTACTGCGATTGTTCTGGGCGAAGCCGGTATCAACCCGCGTTTGGTGAACAAGGTGCATGAAGGTCGTCCGCACATTCAGGACCGTATCAAGAATGGCGAGTATACCTACATCATCAATACCACCGCAGGACGTCAGGCGATTGAAGACTCCAAGCTGATTCGCCGCAGCGCGCTGCAGTACAAGGTGCATTATGACACCACCCTGAACGGCGGTTTCGCCACCGCGATGGCGCTGAATGCCGATGCGACCGAGAAGGTCATTTCGGTGCAGGAAATGCACGCGCAAATCACCAAATAAGCGTACCGGCCGGGCCGGAAAGCGAAACACAGGGGCTGACGATATCGTCAGCCCCATTTTTTTACGGCACTCATCTTCGGAGAGTTCTGCTTTTATCTGTCTGTCAGGTCAGGCTAACTATAGTTAGCACGATAACGATACCAATTGATGAAAAGACAGGAGGATACAATGCGGAACAAAATTCTGGTGGCATCCGCGCTGGCGGCAACGGCGATGGTATTTGTGGCAGGTTGCTCATCAAATCAGTCGCTCAAAACGACAGATGGCAAAACAATTGTGACCAGCGGTAAGCCGCAGGTCGATGATGATACTGGCCTGGTATCCTACAAAAATGCGGAAACCGGTCGCGTGGAGCAGATTAATCGCGACCAGGTGAAGTCTATGGACGAGCTGGATAACTAAAAAAAAGCAGTGGCTTCGGCCACTGCTTTTTACCTTTCATTGTACGGCGATTACCAACGGTGATTCAGCAGAATGTGGCCGCCATAAGCGGCGTAGCTGTTTTCACCCCATTCGCCGCTGGCGCGCAGCGAGATAGTGGTCGTCTCGTTCACATTGCCGGTCACGCCCAGCTCTAACTGACCGCGGTCGTCCGGCGTATCGTTGCTGACTTTTTCACCATTGAACGCCAGATCGTTTTGACCCGCGCCTTTCAACCAGTTCACCGCGATATACGGCTGCCATGCTTTAACATCGTGCTGCTCGAAGTAGCTGCTCTTCACGCCGAGACGGCCAAACAGGCTATTGTTGTCCAGGGTGGTTACCCGCACGCCATCCGGGTCGGTATGATTTTCCTGATCGAGATAGCTGTAGATCACCTGCGCCTGAGGCTCAATCTTCCACGTACGCGCGCTTTCTGAAGGGATCACCCACGCATGGCCGACTTCAACAGAGGCGGCAAAACCTTTACTGTCATACTTTTCATTGTTGCGATTGCTGGTGACGGTGTTGTTATACCAGCTGTATGACGCCCAGGTATCGATGTAGCTGCCGAGACGTAATTTCGGATCTTCCTGCCAGGTGGCGTACAGGCCAACGTTGAAACCGTCGACTTTACCCTGCGCATCACGCACGTTGTGTTTCGCATCCGAATCCGTTTTCGCCTGGCCTGCGCCAAACATGCCGCCCGCACGCAGCATTCCTTTGTCCATCGGCTTGCTCATGAAATCACTGCCGAGCTGGAGCACGGTGGTGGTGGTGTCGTAGCTGACTTTATCGCCGCCGGCGTCGTTCTCATGATAGCGGCCCTTCACGTACATCCAGGTGTTCAGATTGTCTTCGTTGCGGAAAGTGAGCTGGTCGCGATCGTCACGTTTATGCAGGAACATACTCTGTGCCGCAAGATAGTTGCCCAGATAAGCACCGACTTCCGGGGCCATTACTTCTGGCGCGGATTGATCGCCATTATCGGTATTGTTGCCGCCATCGGTATTGCTGCCGCCATCGGTATTGCTGCCGCCATCGGTGCCGCTGCCGCCATCGGTGCCGCTGTCATCATCGTCGGTATCATCCGACGGATCGTCAGACGGGGTCGCTTTGGATTCCAGATACCAGTTGCCGTTGTTGTGCTGATAAAGATCGTATTCATAAGCTCCGGCGACAACTGGTTTTGACAAGGTTAGCTGTGCTTCAGAACTGCCGCCGACGCTGACAATCTCCATGCCATTAACGGTTTGCGCGCCCATTCCGCCGATGTTGGCGATACTGATGCCGGATTGACCGTAGCTGCTGCCGGTGATCGACAAATGGTCGGTCGGTGAACTGTCTTCGCCAACCTGACTGTTCATCACGATTTGGCTGCCGGCAGAACCGCTATAGTCGCCGTTAATCGTAAAATTGTTGCCAACGCTATTATCCGCGGCGCTAAGCAACAGCGTGCCGCTGTTGCTCACATTGCCATTGATGGTGTCGACGCCGGATGTTCTTAACGTGGCGTTTCCTTCAATTGCATTCCACGCCGCGAGGACACCTCCGCTGAGGATATCAATGTTGTTATTGACTTCGCCTGCGCTGGCAAATTGCGCGCCATTGTTGATAGTGAGGGTGGCATCGCTACCGGATGCTCCGAGGGTCGCGCCTTCTGCGACCAGAGTCGTGCCGCTTTTGAGCACGGTATCGCCGGTATAGCTATTGGCGCCGGTGAGCGTCAGCGTGTTGGTATCGACTTTTTCCACGTTACCGCTACCGATGATGCCGGTGGCAAAAGTAGAGTCGCTTCCCTGATTGAAGATCAGCGTGCCGTTATTGGTCAGGCTACCGGTGAGGGTTGCGGTTTTCTGCCCGTCGCCCAACTGCAGCGTGGCCGCTTCCGCGACCAGCGTGTTACCGCTATTAGCGACAGCGCCCCCCAGCGTTAACTGGCCGCTATTCACCTGGAGGGAATCGCCGCTGCCGATGATGTCGAGGTTGCCGGTGAGCGTCCAGTTTTCACCGTTCATTTTCACGGAGGCAAAACCGTCGCCGTCGTTAAGGCCGACAAAGTTACTGTCTTCCGTTCCGGTACCGACCAGCGAGACGGTGTTACCCGTTGAGCCCGTGGAGATGACATCGCCGATGAGGGAAGAGCCGGTATTGAGTACCAGGCTGTTATTTTTGCTGCTGGCAAACATAACGGCCGCATCGCCGCCGCCAAGTAAACCGCTGTTGATGATATCGGCTTTCGCGCTATCAACGATGTTGATCCCGTTCTGGCTGCCCTGCACGGTGCCGCTGTTGTTAATTTTGCTGTTGCCGTTGCTTAACGCAACACCATCGCCTGCGGTACCGGTGATGGCGCCGCTGTTATCTAACCCGAGGCCAATTTGCGAACTCAGGCCGTTTTTCCCGGTGATCACGCCGGTATCGGTATTGGTGATACTAATTGCCGATGACTCTTCGCTAACGAAAATACCGTTGTTAGCGCCAGTAATGATTCCGCTATTATTAAAATCACCTGCCATTGATTGTACGTTAACGGCATTATCAGTTGCAGATGAAATAATTGCATTTTCATTATTATTAATTTCAACGGATTGACCTTCGATATTAATATCCAGTCCGATTCCCGTTCCGGCAATATTGCCTTCATTGGTAACTTTTTTGACGTTCATTCCGCTAACGGATACTGCTGGGGTGTTATCTGCGGAGGAGACGGTGACGTCTCTACTGATGGCGTATTCCGTGTCGGTGGAGAAGTTTTGCGGTACTGAAGTTGACTGGTCAATCGTGCCTGCGCTGACAACAATTGGCGTAAACATTAATAAGGCGGGAAATATTCTCGCCAGTGTTTTGGTTGTTCTGTTTAGTTCAAAGTGTTTGTTGCTCATATACACGTCCATTTGCGTAAATAGCGCTTCCGGTTAACGCTATATATTAGAATTTCGTTTTTAGATTGAAAATTTTTAGGCTCAAGATGAAGAGCGTAAAATTATTGGTTGTACATTGTGGACTGTATAGGTTTATTTATTAAAGAATGATTTAATCTCGTCTTAAAATATGCATCGACTGTATTATTAGTAATAATAAATTCGTATGGGGAATTAAAAGGGACGACGATTGCCCCCTGGATCGTCTGCAATTCTTTCGTGATGGAAGGATTATCATTGGCTGTATTCGACTTCTCCTCAGGCATTCCCCCCTTTCAGTGAGCGAGTTAACTGTCTACACTCACTGCTACAAGAATACAAAAGACAGGCCCATTCATGATTCTGATAATTTACTCGCATCCTTATCCGCATCACTCGCATGCGAATAAGCGGATGCTTGAGCAAGCAGGGACGCTTGATGGCGTAGAGATACGCTCCCTCTATGAGCTATATCCCGACTTCAATATCGATATCGCTGCCGAGCAGGCGGCGCTGGCGCGCGCCGATCTGGTTATCTGGCAGCATCCGATGCAGTGGTACAGCGTTCCACCGCTGTTAAAACTGTGGATGGATAAAGTACTGTCCCACGGCTGGGCGTACGGCCACAACGGTATTGCGTTACACGGTAAATCGCTGATGTGGGCGGTTACCACCGGCGGCGGCGAAAGCCATTTCGATATTGGTTCATTCCCCGGCTTTGACGTGCTGGCGCAGCCTCTGCAGGCGACGGCGCTGTACTGTGGCATGAAATGGCTGCCGCCGTTTGCGATGCACTGTACCTTTATCTGCGATGACGAAACGCTGCAGGCGCAGGCCCGTCATTATCGTCAACGCTTAATCGAATGGCAGGAGACGCATAACAATGGATAGCCATACGCTAATACAGGCGCTGATTTACCTCGGCTCCGCTGCGCTTATCGTGCCGATCGCCGTGCGTCTGGGACTGGGATCGGTGCTGGGATATCTGATTGCCGGCTGCGTTATCGGCCCATGGGGACTGCGACTGGTCACTGACGCTGAGGCGATTCTGCATTTCGCCGAAATCGGCGTGGTGCTGATGTTGTTTGTTATAGGCCTTGAGTTGGATCCGCAGCGCCTATGGAAACTGCGCGCCTCGGTATTTGGCGGCGGTGCGCTGCAAATGGTGGTGTGCGGCGCGTTTATCGGGCTGTTCTGCATGCTGCTTGGCTTGCGCTGGCAGGTGGCGGAGCTTATCGGGATGACGTTGGCGCTGTCGTCGACGGCGATTGCCATGCAGGCGATGAACGAACGTAACCTGACGGTGACGCAACTAGGGCGGAGCGCCTTTGCCGTGCTGTTGTTCCAGGATATCGCCGCTATTCCTTTGGTCGCGATGATTCCGCTGCTGGCGGCCAGCGGCGGTTCAACGACCCTGGCCGCGTTTGCGCTGTCGGCGTTGAAAGTGGCCGGCGCGCTGGCGCTGGTGGTGCTATTAGGGCGCTATCTGACCCGCCCGGTGCTGCGCTTCGTTGCCCGTTCCGGTCTGCGCGAAGTATTCAGCGCCGTGGCCCTGTTCCTGGTCTTTGGCTTCGGATTGCTGCTTGAGGAAGTCGGGCTGTCGATGGCGATGGGCGCGTTTCTTGCCGGGGTGCTTCTGGCAAGTTCTGAATACCGCCATGCGCTGGAGAGCGATATCGAACCGTTTAAAGGGTTGCTGTTGGGGCTGTTCTTTATCGGCGTCGGTATGTCTATCGACTTCGGTACCCTCGTCACCCATCCGCTACGTATCCTGATCCTGCTGGTGGGTTTTTTGGCGATTAAGGCTCTGATGCTATGGCTGATTGCTAAACCACTGGGTGTACCGCGCGCGCAGCGACGCTGGTTTGCCGTACTGCTGGGGCAGGGAAGTGAGTTCGCTTTCGTGGTCTTCGGCGCCGCGCAGATGGCCGATGTGTTGGATAGCGAGTGGGCGAAGGCGCTGACGCTGGCGGTGGCGCTATCAATGGCGGCAACGCCCATTCTGCTGGTGCTGCTGACGCGGATGGAGAAATCCGCCAGCGGCCAGGAGCGCGAAGCGGATGAGATTGACGAAGAGCAGCCGCGGGTGATTATCGCCGGTTTTGGCCGCTATGGGCAGATTGCCGGGCGCGTGCTGCTTTCCAGCGGCGTGAAAATGGTTATCCTCGATCACGACCCGGACCACGTTGATACCTTGCGCAAGTTCGATATGAAGGTGTTTTACGGCGATGCTACGCGGGTGGATCTGCTGGAGTCGGCGGGAGCGGCAAAGGCGGAAGTGCTGATCAACGCCATCGACGATCCGCAGGCTAGCCTGCAGCTGGTGGAGTTGGCGAAAGAGCACTTCCCACATCTGCAGATCATTTCGCGCGCCCGCGATGTCGATCACTACATTCAGCTGCGCCAGGCCGGAGTGGAAGCGCCGGAGCGTGAAACCTTCGAATCGGCGCTGAAAAGCGGCCGTATGACGCTGGAGGCCTTAGGTCTGGGCGCTTATGAGGCCCGCGAGCGCGCCGATCTGTTCCGCCGTTTCAACCAGCAGATGGTGGAAGAGATGGTGGCGATGGCGGAAAATGATGCCGCCTCTCGCGTGGCGGTGTTCAAGCGAACCAGCGATATGCTTACCGGCATCATCAATGAGGACCGTAATCATCTGTCGTTGGTGCAGCGTCACGGCTGGCAAGGTACCGAAGAAGGACGGCACACCGGAGACGTTCGCGATGAGCCGGAGAATAAGCCTTCAACCTGAGGTGGTAAGCAGATGTTGCGTTAACTTTACAGCTAACATTTTGTTTTCAATTTAGTTCCTGATCTGGCGGCTCATGAGGGTTACGTGGGCTCGCCAGCAAATCTAAAAATTTTCTTATTCTTTACTCTTCGTTCAGTCGACGAAGTATTACGCTTTCCGTATAGTGGCGGCAATTTTTTGCATTCGGGATATTTTCAATGATTAGTCTGATTGCGGCGTTAGCTGTAGATCGCGTAATTGGCATGGAGAACGCTATGCCATGGGACTTGCCTGCCGATCTCGCCTGGTTTAAACGTAATACCTTAAACAAGCCGGTGGTAATGGGGCGTTTGACCTGGGAATCCATCGGTCGCCCGTTGCCAGGACGTAAAAATATCGTTATCAGCAGCAAGCCAGGCAGCGACGATCGCGTGCAGTGGGTGAAGTCTGTTGATGAAGCGATTGCCGCCTGCGGCGACGCGGAAGAGATTATGGTGATTGGCGGTGGCCGCGTTTACGAGCAGTTCCTGCCGAAAGCGCACAAACTCTACCTGACCCATATTGATGCGGAAGTGGAAGGCGATACCCATTTCCCGGATTACGATCCGGACGAGTGGGAATCGGTGTTCAGTGAGTTCCACGATGCCGACGCGCAAAATTCCCATAGCTACTGCTTCGAGATCCTCGAGCGTCGTTAAGCTAACATAGCGTGGATTAAAAAACCCCGGTCGCGTCAGGCGTGGCCGGGGTTTTGTTTTATCAGGAATCTCCCGTACCGGAGGTAGCCCGGATAAGGCGCAGCGCGCCGCCATCCGGGATCGACTCAGGAGGCGACCGCTTCGCCTTCGTCGAGGCTTTTCTGGCGGTTGGAACGCTGGGTGAAATACGTTTTATCTTCCCAGCGCAGGCAGGTCAGGTCCCCTCCCCAGCAGCAGCCGGTATCCAGCGCGTAGATGCCTTCCGGGGTACCGCGGCCTTCCAGCGACGCCCAATGACCAAAGGCGATACTGTACTCGCGGGCAACCGGGCCCGGAATGGCAAACCATGGCTTAAGCGGGGCAGGCGCGTCTTCCGGCGCCTCTTTGCTGTACATATCCAACTGGCCGTTCGGGAAGCAATAGCGCATGCGGGTGAAGGCGTTGGTGATAAAGCGCAGGCGCGCCAGGCCGCTGAGCTCGTTGCTCCAGTGGTTCGGCATATCGCCATACATCGCGTCGAGGAAGAACGGATAGGAGTCGCTCGCCAGCACGGCTTCGACATCGCGCGCGCACTGTTTGGCGGTTTCCAGATCCCACTGCGGCGTGATGCCGGCATGAGCCATCACCAGCTTTTTCTCTTCGTCGACCTGCATCAGCGGCTGGCGACGCAGCCAGTTGAGCAGTTCGTCAGCGTCCGGTGCTTCCAGCAGCGGCGTCAGGCGGTCTTTGGGCTTGTTGCGGCTAATGCCGGCAAACACCGCCAGCAGATGCAGGTCATGGTTGCCCAGCACGATGCGCACGCTATCGCCGAGCGTTTTCACGAACCGCAGCACTTCCAGAGAGCCGGGGCCGCGCGCGACCAGGTCGCCGGTGAGCCACAGCGTGTCCGTATCAGGGTTAAACTCCACCTGCTCCAGCAATGCGATCAGTTCATCGTAGCAACCATGAATGTCGCCAATAAGGTATGTAGCCATTGTTTTAATGTATAAGCGTTGGAACTGCGAGACGGAAGACAGGGATCTCGATAGTGAACGGTACGCCGTTGCTATCAATCATCTCATAATGACCCTGCATGGTGCCCAGCGGCGTTTCGATAACCGCGCCGCTGGTGTATTGATACTCTTCGCCGGCAGGGATGTGCGGCTGTTCGCCGACGACCCCTTCACCCTGGACTTCCGTCTCGCGACCGTGTCCATTGGTGATAAGCCAGTAGCGGCCGAGAAGCTGAACCTGACTCCGCCCCAGGTTGCGAATGGTGACGGTGTAAGCGAAGACGTAGCGCTCTTCTTCCGGAGAAGATTGCGATTCGATATAGACGCTTTGCACCTGGACGCAAACACGAGGCGAATTAATCATGGTTAGCTCTCCTTCGAAGGCAGATTGTTGGATAACCAGTTGGCCATCTTACAGTACTGCTCTACAGAAATATTTTCCGCACGTACCGCCGGGTCGACGCCCAGCTCCGTCAGCACTTCAACGCTAAACAGATTGCCGAGACTATTGCGAATGGTCTTACGGCGCTGGTTGAAGGCTTCGGTAGTGATACGGCTCAGCACGCGGACATCCTTCACCGGGTACGGCATGGTGCGATGCGGCACCAGGCGCACGACGGCGGAATCCACTTTTGGCGGCGGCGTAAAAGCGGTCGGCGGGACTTCAAGTACCGGGATCACCTGGCAGTAGTACTGCGCCATTACGCTTAATCGACCATACGCTTTACTATTCGGCCCGGCAACCAGACGATTAACCACTTCCTTCTGCAGCATAAAGTGCATATCGGCAATGGCATCAGTATAGCTGAAGAGGTGGAACATCAGCGGCGTAGAGATGTTGTACGGCAGGTTGCCGAAGACGCGCAGCGGCTGGCCCATTTTCTCCGACAGTTCGCCGAAGTTCATGGTCATCGCATCCTGCTGGTAAATGGTCAGCTTAGGTCCGAGGAACGGATGGGTCTGCAGGCGGGCCGCCAGATCGCGGTCCAGCTCGATAACGGTTAACTGGTCGAGGCGTTCGCCGACCGGCTCGGTCAGCGCGGCGAGACCCGGGCCGATTTCGACCATCGCCTGGCCTTTCTGAGGATTGATGGCCGAAACAATGCTGTCGATCACGAACTGATCGTTGAGAAAGTTTTGCCCGAAGCGTTTACGGGCTAAATGGCCCTGATGGACTCGATTATTCATTGGGTATTAACAATCATTTTGATGGCGAGATTAAGCGCCGTGATAAAACTGCCGACGTCCGCTTTTCCCTGACCGGCTAATTCCAGCGCGGTCCCGTGGTCAACGGAGGTACGAATAAAAGGTAAACCGAGCGTAATATTCACGCCGCGGCCAAAGCCCTGGTATTTTAGCACGGGCAGGCCCTGATCGTGGTACATCGCGAGTACCGCATCGGCATTATCGAGATATTTTGGCTGAAAAAGGGTATCCGCAGGCAGCGGACCGCTTAAATTCATGCCCTTCGCCCGCATCTCTTCGAGCACCGGAATAATGGTATCGATCTCTTCCGTCCCCATATGACCGCCTTCGCCGGCGTGGGGATTCAGGCCGCAAACCAGCACGTGCGGCTGAGCGATACCGAATTTATGCCGCAGATCGGCATCCAGGATGGTTATCACTTCACGCAGCAGCTCCGGCGTGATCGCCTCGCTTATCGCTTTTAACGGCAGGTGGGTGGTGGCCAGTGCGACCCGCAGTTCTTCGGTCGCCAGCATCATCACCACTTTGCTGGCGTGAGCGCGTTCTTCAAAGAACTCGGTATGGCCGGTGAAGGCAATACCGGCGTCATTGATGTTGCCTTTGTGCACCGGCCCGGTAATCAACGCGGCGAATTCACCCTTAAGGCAGCCATCGCAGGCGCGCGCCAGGGTTTCCACCACATAGCTGCCGTTAGCGACATTAAGCATACCCGGCTGTACCGGCGCGTTGAGGGCAACGGGAAGTAGCGTAAGCGTGCCCGCCCGCTGCGGCTGTGGAGGACGGGTTGGATCGTAAGGGAGGAGCGATAAAGGAAGACCGAGCTGGCGGGCTCGGTCAGTTAACAGGGCGCCATCGGCGCAAATAACCAGTTCAACCGGCCAGTCGCGCTGCGCAAGCTCGGCGACAAGATCGGGACCAATCCCTGCGGGTTCGCCGGGAGTGATAACAACACGTTGCATAGAAACGTTCCTTCGGGCCAGGAAGGCCCGGCTGCGCAGTCGACCCCAGCCGTAGCTGGGGCGACCGGTCTACCCTCCCGATACGCCTTTAAGGCGTGGAGAGGGGAGAGCTTTAGTTGCTCAGAATTTTGACGTAAGCGCTGGCGCGCTGTTCCTGCATCCAGGTGGCCGCTTCTTCAGAGAATTTGCGGTTCATCAGCATGCGGTAAGCACGGTCCTTCTGCGCGGCGTCGGTTCTGTCGACGTTGCGGGTATCCATCAGTTGGATCAGGTGCCAGCCGAAAGAGGAGTGAACCGGGCCGCTAGTCTGGCCTTTGTTGAGGCGCATCAGCGCATCGCGGAACGCGGGATCGAAGATATCCGGCGTCGCCCAGCCTAAGTCGCCGCCCTGATTGGCGGAACCCGGATCCTGGGAAAACTCTTTCGCCGCTTTATCGAAAGTGGTCTTACCGCTCTTAATGTCAGCGGCAATCTGTTCCAGCTTCGCCTGGGCCTGCGCGTCGTTCATGATCGGCGACGGCTTCAGCAGGATGTGGCGGGCATGGACTTCGGTGACGGAGATGTTCTGGCTGCCGCCGCGCATATCGTTAACTTTCAGGATATGGAAGCCGACGCCGGAACGAATCGGACCGACAACATCGCCTTTCTTCGCGGTGCTCAGCGCCTGAGCGAAGATACCCGGCAGCTCCTGAATACGGCCCCAACCCATCTGGCCGCCTTTCAGCGCCTGCTGGTCAGCGGAATAGGTGATAGCCAGTTTGCCGAAGTTAGCGCCGCTACGGGCCTGTTCAACGACGGACTTCGCCTGCTCTTCCGCAGCCGCAACCTGATCGGAGGTCGGGTTTTCCGGCAGCGCGATCAGAATATGGCTCAGGTTGAGTTCGGTGCTGGCATCGTTCTGATCGCCAATCTGCTTGGCCAGCGCTTCAACTTCCTGCGGCAGCACGGTGATGCGGCGGCGCACTTCGTTGTTACGTACTTCCGAAATCAGCATCTCTTTACGGATCTGATTACGGTAGGTGTTGTAGTTGATGCCTTCATAGGCCAGACGGCTACGCATCTGATCCATCGACATGTTGTTCTGTTTGGCGATGTTGGCAATGGCCTGGTCAAGCTGATCGTCGCTGACTTTCACGCCCATTTTCTGACCCATTTGCAGAACGATCTGGTCCATGATCAATCTTTCGAGGATCTGATGACGCAGGGTCGCGTCATCCGGCAGCTGCTGTCCCGCCTGACCAGCGTTGAGCTTCACCGACTGCATCAGACCATCGACGTCGCTTTCCAGAACAACGCCATTATTGACGACAGCCGCTACTTTATCGACCACCTGCGGGGCGGCGAAACTGGTATTCGCGATCATGGCGATACCGAGAAGCAGCGTTTTCCAGTTCTTCATACTTTTTCCATTTCAATTAACCGCAAATGCGGATTACGTTTTAAACCAGACGCCTTACAGCGAGCTCTGGTACGGCAAAATGTTCGAGCGCAGCATCTGCTGGGTGCCAAGACCATAGTTGGAGCTCAGACCACGCAGTTCGATGTTGATACCGAAGGTGTTGTCGTATTTGCTTTCGCCGCCGTTGTTGTTATCCCAGCCGTTGATCTTACGTTCGTAGCCAAGGCGGATAGCGTAGCAGCAAGAGTTATACTGTACCCCTAACATCTGGTTAGCCGCTTTTTTGGTATTGGTATCGAAGTAGTACGCGCCGACCACTGACCAACGATCGACAATCGGCCAGCTTGCGGTCATTCCCACCTGAGAAATACCCTCTTTATACTGCTGAGCGGTGGAATACGAAGGCAGCGTCGCCTGAATATATTCCGGACTCGCGTAACGGTAGTTCAGTTGCACTAAGCGGTTTTCGTCGCGGCGGTATTCAATGGTTCCGTTGCCGGTTGCGACGTTATCCAGACGCGTATCGTACTGGATCCCCCCGCGTAAACCCCAGTTATCGGTGATGCGCCAGTAAGTATCGCCGGCCCAGACCAGTGAACCCGTGGTGTCGTTATTCTCCCAGTTGATGTTGTCCGCACCGGTACGAGACTCGGTGAAATAGTAGATTTGACCAACGGAAATATTAAAACGTTCAACGGCCGCGTCATCATATACGCGAGATGTGACGCCGGTGGTGACCTGGTTGGCTGACGCGATACGGTCAAGGCCGCTGTAGGAGCGGTCGCGGAACAGGCCGCTATAGTCGGACTGCAGCAGGGTCGAGTCGTAGACGCCAATGTGGCTCTGGTCGCGATACGGGATATACAGATACTGCATGCGCGGTTCCAGGGTCTGGGTATACCCTTCCTGCATATCGCGTTCGAAGACCATTTTGCCGTCGATTTTGAACTGCGGCATCACGCGGTTAACCGAATCTTTGTAATCGGTACCGTTAGCGGTGTTGTACTGATCGAGGTTACTCTGCTGATAGTGGGTCGCCAGCAGCTTCGCCTCGGTATTGATGCTTCCCCAGCCGTTAGACAGCGGCAGGTTGATCGTCGGCTCCATGTGCAGGCGCGTCGCTTCCGGCATATCGCCGTTGGTGTTGACGAAGTGCACCGCCTGCGCATACAGATGGGTATCGAACGGACCGACATCATTCTGGTAGGCGTTAATATCGAGCTGAGGCTCAGCAGCGTAGGAGTTGCTCGAGCTACGGTCGAAGACCTGGAACTGCTTGGTCGACACGGTGGCGTCAAAGTTCTGGTTAACGTAACCGGCGCTGAATTTCTGCGTCGCGTAGCCGTCGGTACTGGAGCCGTACTTAGAGCTGAAGTCGTTAAAGTAATCCGGGTCGCTGACTTTGGTGTAGTCGGCGTTCAGACGCCACACCTGATCGATAACCGCGTTGTGGTTCCAGTAGAACATCCAGCGGCGGCTGTTGCTGTCGTTGGAGTGATCGTCTTCGTACACTTTATCGGAAGGCAGGTAATCGAATTCGAATAAACCTGCGCCCGCCTGGGTCAGATAGCGGAATTCGTTTTCCCACATTACGCCGCCGCGTTTATTCATATAGTGCGGCGTAATGGTGGCGTCGAAGTTCGGCGCGATATTCCAGTAATAGGGCAGCGAGAACTCAACGCCATTTTTAGTGCTGTATTTGGCGTTGGGGATCAGGAAGCCGGAGCGGCGCTTATCGCCGACAGGCAGCTGCAGATACGGGCTATAAAAAATAGGGACGGAACCCAGCTTAAAGCGCGCGTTCCAGATTTCGGCAACCTGCTCTTCGCGGTCATGGATAACTTCGCTGCCGACGACGCTCCAGGTATCAGAACCCGGCAGACAGGAGGTGAAGCTGCCGTTTTCCAGAATGGTATAGCGGTTTTCGCCGCGCTGCTTCATCAGGTCGGCGGTACCGCGCCCCTGACGGCCAACCATCTGATAGTCGCCTTTCCAGACGTTAGTATCTTTGGTGTTCAGGTTCGACCACGCCTTCGGCCCCTTCAGAATGACCTGGTTGTCGTCATAGTGAACGTTGCCAAGCGCATCAACGGTACGCACCGGCTGCGGTTGGCCCGCCGGCTGCTGCTGATGCAACTGCACCTCGTCGGCCTGCAGGCGACTATTCCCCTGATTAATATCAACGTTGCCGGTAAACACGGCATTATCAGGGTAGTTGCCTTTCGCATGATCGGCGTCAATCGTTACCGGTTGATCGTTAGGCTTTCCTTCAACGAGAGGACGATTATAGCTTGGCACGCCAAGCATACATTGCGTGGCGAGATCGGCGGCCATGCCCTGTTGGCTATACAAGGCGCTGGCGATCATGGTGGCCAGGAGGCTGGGGATACGTTTTTTCATACGTTTTATTTGTTGTTCCGTCATCTTGTGGCAGCGGCTTGCAAACGGTCAGAGCCTAACGTACTCATCTTAATCGCGCTAGTCTTAATCCGCTCGTTTCGTTTCTGAGCGTTAGGCACCGTGTAGAATGGCGAGTATGATAAAGCAAATTATAGGCGATGTCCCACATGACCGTGGCGTCAACGCTTGGTAACGTGCGGTCATATATAGCTTAACTGGTAGCACAAAGATTGGGGAGTCTATGCAGTATTTGGGTAAAGTGATTGGTGTCGCGGTTGCATTATTGATGGGCGGCGGCTTCTGGGGCGTGGTGCTTGGCTTTTTAGTCGGGCATATGTTTGACCGGGCCCGTAGCCGTCGACTGAATTTATTTGCCAACCAGCAGGAACGGCAGTCGCTGTTCTTTTCCACCACGTTTGAAGTGATGGGACATTTGACCAAATCGAAAGGGCGCGTGACGGAAGCCGATATTCATGTGGCGAATGTGCTGATGGATCGTATGAACCTGCACGGCGAGTCGCGCACCGCGGCGCAGCAGGCATTTCGCGCCGGAAAGGCCGATAATTACCCGCTGCGCGAGAAAATGCGCCAGCTGCGAAGCGTCTGTTTCGGTCGCTTCGATTTAATTAGGATGTTTCTGGAAATTCAGCTGCAGGCAGCCTTCGCCGACGGCGAATTACATCCCAATGAACGCGAAGTGTTGTTTGTTATCGCCGACGAGCTTGGTATCTCGCGTGCGCAGTTTGAGCAGTTCCTGCGCATGATGCAGGGCGGCGCGCAGTTCGGCGGCGGCTCGCAGCAGCAATCCTATGGTCAGCGCGGCGGCAATGGCGGCTGGCAGCAGGCACAGCGCGGCCCGACGCTTGAAGACGCTTGTAATGTTCTCGGCGTCAAGCCGACCGATGATGCTACAACCGTCAAGCGCGCTTACCGTAAACTAATGAGCGAACATCACCCGGACAAGCTGGTGGCCAAAGGGCTGCCGCCGGAGATGATGGAAATGGCGAAACAGAAAGCGCAGGAAATCCAGAAAGCCTGGGAGCTTATCAAAGAGCAGCGCGGCTTCTGAATCCCGTAAGGCTTCTCCTTCATGGAGAAGCCTTAGTTCGCGCCCTGCGCGCGGCGATACATCCGCCGCGGGTGGCCAATTTTTCCGTACAGCATTTCCACTTCCAGAAAACTCACTTCCACGCAGTGCTCGAGATAACGACGGGCGGTGGTCTTGCTCAGTCCGGTTTCGCTGACCACTTCGTCCACTGAAAAGCAGTGCGTTTCGCGGCCATGAAATAAATTCTGCACCAGCGCCAGGGTCTTTTCCTCGATGCCTTTGCTGCCGTTATCGGCGCGAAAATTTTTAGCCTGCAGCTGATAAAGGGAATCAACGTTTTGCTGATCGACGATTTTCCATTCCCGCTGCTGGTCGTAAAACTGAATAAAGCGCTCCAGCGACTGGCTCAGGCGTTTCCACGAAACCGGTTTGAGAATGTAGTCGAAGGCGCCGTTGCGTATCGCCTGGCTGCAGGTTTCCATATCGCTGGCGGCGGTGATGAAAATGACCGAACAATTGGCGTTGGCCAGAATCGGGTCGGTCATCAGCGTGACGCCTTTGCCGTCCGGCAGATAATTATCCAGCAGGACCAGCTGCGGCGGCCTGGCGTTGAGCATCTGCCGCGCCTGAGAAAGCGAGGCGGCCATTCCCGCCAGCCGCATGCGCGGGTGTTTCTGAATGAGCTCGGCGTGCAGTCGGGCCAGCTCGTTTTCATCTTCGATGATCAGCACATCGACCAAATCATGATGCATCGTTGGCCTCCGGTTGCGGATGGGCTGGCGGGTCAGCGGGAATAAACAGGGTAAATATCGTTCCGCGCGGCGCGTTATCGGCGACTTCAATCGTGCCGCCAGCCTGAGTCACATAATGTTCAATAAGATACAGACCAATACCGTGATCGCCACGGGTTTTTGTCGTCACTCCGCGCTCAAAAATACGCTCGCGAATATCCGGGCGGATACCGACACCGCGGTCGGCCACCTCAATCATCAGCTCGCGGGCGTTGAGTTGAATCAGTACCTCGACCGGTTCGTGCGGTAGTTCGGCGCGTTGCGTGGCTTCAATGGCGTTATCCAGCAGATTGCCGATGATCGAAATAAGTTCCGACTCCATCAGCGACGACAGCGGGCGATCGATACGACAGGCCGGATCAAAGCTCAGCTCAACGCCTTTTTCATAGGCGCGGGTGGCTTTACCCAGCAGCAGGCCGCACAGCGTCGGCGAACGAAATCGCGAGGAGATGAAGTCCAGTAGCTCCTGGGCATGCTCCGATTGCGCCTGTATATAGCGAATAGCTTCGTCGTAGTGACCCATATGCAGCAGGCCGGAGAGCGTGGTCATGCGGTTGAGCTGTTCGTGGCGCATAATGCGCAGGTTATCGACATAGCGTTTCACCTGGCTGAGCTGAGCGGTGAGGGCGTTAATTTCATCGCGGTCGCGGAAGGTGATCACCCAGCCCTGTAGCGAGTTTTCCAGCATGATGCGCACCCGGCTGGCGAGTACCGTCAGCTGGTTAAAGCGACACAGTTCATCGTGCGTATCGTTCGCCAGCATCGCGCTGCTGGCGAAAAACGGCTGCGGGGCGATCACGCTATCAATCGATTTGCCGCG
Source organism: Klebsiella sp. K-3 (assembly GCF_051207495.1). Taxonomy (NCBI): domain Bacteria; kingdom Pseudomonadati; phylum Pseudomonadota; class Gammaproteobacteria; order Enterobacterales; family Enterobacteriaceae; genus Klebsiella; species Klebsiella sp. K-3. The sequence continues at coordinate 213,099 of NZ_JBPNXF010000005.1, forward strand.
CAGCAGATGCGCGGGCTGCTTAAGCCCCAGCAGGCTGCGGGCGGCGTGGTTAATCACTTCAATCCGTCGCTGGCTGTCGATAACGATAACCCCTTCGAAAATCGATTCCATCATCGCTTTTTGCTGGCGTACCAGCAGGCCAATTTCGCGCGGCTCCAGCGAAAAAATCTGCTTTTTAATGCTGCGGGTAAAATACCAGGAGAAGATAAACAGGGCGATCAGCAACAGAATGGCGGCGACAAAAATATTCACCACCTTTTGCACGGTGATGCTATCGAGATAGCTGGTCAGATAGCCAACGGAGACAATGCCGATCACCCGCCCGTTGTCATCGACAATGGGCGTTTTACTGCGAAGTGAGACGCCCAAACCGCCTTTACGGATGGTGGTGATAGTTTTGCCTTCCAGCACCGCCTGGTTATCGCCACCCACTAAGCGCGTGCCGACCCATTCCGGGTGTACGGAATGAAAAAGGTGTACGCCTTTATCATCGCCGATGACGATAAAGCTGGCGTCGCTGTGGGCGGCGATTTGCTTCATGAAGGCGCCGATAGCCTGCGGATCGTGCAGGCTGACCTGCTGGCGCAGATTGGGCATCAGCGCAATCTCTTCGGCCTGAATTTTCGCCCTGGCGCTCATTTCCTGATACAGCTGGCGGCTGGCGTCAAGATAATAATAAACGCCAAGCAGAGCGAATAAGATGGAGAAAAAGGCCACCAGGGAGATGAACAGCTTAAATTGAAATGAAACTTTCATAGTTATGCGCACAGTATTTGAGATGCGGTAACGATATCGTCAGCGGCCAGAAGGACAATTTATCTACTGGCGCCTATTTATAAAGGGTAATTATCCGGTTAATAAAAAAACCATAAAAACCACGCTAAGAAATTAGATATATATCACTAGAGTCAATAGAAACCATAAAAACCATAACGACCATTAAAACTTCTTTTTTAATCTGCCCCCTCTCACATTAACCGCGCGCCCGGCCCTCTACCCTGAACAGGAATAATAACTACAGGGCTGAATTTATGAGCACCACAGACAACGCATTCTCTGCAACCCTTGAACCTATTAACAAACCGAAAGCCTCGTTGAAGCAGCGCTGGTGGCACGTGATGGATAGCTGGAAAGTGGGGATTATCCCGCTGCCGCTATTTTTGCTGGCCGGTGGTCTTATCGCGCTGGATTGCCTTGGCGGCAAGCTGCCGAGCGATATCGTGGTGATGGTGGCGACGCTGGCCTTCTTCGGTTTCGCCTGCGGCGAGTTCGGCAAGCGCCTGCCGGTACTCGGCAAGCTTGGCGCGGCGGCGATTTGTGCCACCTTTATTCCTTCCGCGCTGGTCCATTACGGCCTGCTGCCGGATGTGGTGGTTGAATCCACCACCAAATTCTATAAATCGACCAATATTCTTTATCTCTACATCTGCTGCATTATCGTTGGCAGCATTATGAGCATGAACCGCACCACGCTGATTCAGGGGTTCCTGAAGATCTTCCTGCCGATGCTGTGCGGCGAGGTCGTCGGTATGTTGGTCGGCGTGGGAGTTGGCAGCCTGTTGGGGATGGATCCGTTCCAGGTCTTCTTCTTTATCGTGCTGCCGATTATGGCCGGCGGCGTGGGCGAAGGGGCTATCCCGCTGTCGATTGGCTATGCGGCGCTGATGCATATGGATCAGGGCGTTGCGCTGGGACGCGTGCTGCCGATGGTGATGCTGGGCAGCCTGACGGCGATCGTCATTGCCGGCTGTTTGAACCAGCTCGGTAAGCGCTTCCCACATTTGACCGGCGAAGGCCAGCTAATGCCTAACCGCAGTAATGAAACCCGCAACCTGAGCGAAAGCGAAGGATTTGGCGGTAAAACGGATGTGGCGACGCTGGCCTCCGGCGCGCTGCTGGCGGTGCTGCTGTATATGATGGGCATGCTGGGACACAAATTGATTGGCCTGCCGGCGCCGGTTGGCATGCTGTTCCTCGCGGTGCTGCTGAAGCTGGCGAATGTGGTTTCGCCGCGTCTGCAGGAGGGCTCGCAGGTGGTGTATAAATTCTTCCGCACCGCGGTGACTTATCCGATTCTGTTTGCCGTCGGCGTGGCGATTACCCCGTGGCAGGAGCTGGTAAACGCCTTCACGCTGATCAACCTGCTGGTCATTGTCTGCACCGTGTCGGCGCTGGTGGCCACCGGGTTCTTCGTCGGCAAGAAAATGGGGATGCATCCGGTCGACGTGGCGATTGTCTCCTGTTGCCAGAGCGGGCAGGGCGGCACCGGCGACGTCGCTATTCTGACTTCCGGCAACCGTATGAACCTGATGCCGTTTGCTCAGATAGCCACCCGTATCGGCGGCGCGATTAATGTGTCGTTAGGGCTGCTGTTCTTAAGTCATTTCTTATCGTGATTTAGTTCTGCGCTAATAGCAAAAACTGCCATTTCCCTCCGCAGGACGAAGAAAATTTCTTTGTCCTGCGTCCTAAATTCTGTGCAATTAGCGATACAATAGGCGGCGTTATCCGCGATAGCGACGGCAGCTCCGAGCTGCCTTTTTGATCATTAAAGGAGAGGAAAGAATGTCAGTGCATACTCCCGCCCGGGCGGGCGTCAGCATGGAAAATCTGCTGGCGGCGAAAGAGCAGCGCGCAGCCCGTCAACAAGACTGGCTCAACCATTATCAACAACCGGTCATTTCTCTCACCCTGGTAACGCCAGGGGCGGTAAAAGACAGTATTCGCTATCGCAATATGATGGGTGTTGCGCTGCAGGCCTGTGACCAACTTCTGTGGCAGCAGCGCTGGAAAACGCTCGACCGCCAGGTGTTGTGGCTGCCTACCGGCCCGGAAGCGATGTGGTGCGTTGAGCACTCCGCGGAAGAGATCAAAGCGCTATGCAGCGAACTGGAACAGAATCATCCGCTGGGTCGCCTGTGGGATATCGATGTCATTTGTCCGCAAGCGGGGCTGATTAGCCGCCAGGCACAGGGCGAATCGATGCGCCGCTGCTTGCTGTGCGATGAGCCGGCCCACGCTTGCGCGCGCAGCCGTCGTCACGACACCGAGCTGGTGGTCGCTCGCGTTGAGCAGATGATTGATGCGTGGTTCGCCCGCGATTAATCGCGTTTGCGTTAGAGATTTCCCCGGCGGCGAAGCGCAACCGGGGGCGTCCGGATAACGACTTAAAAGTCGATCGGCGCGCGGAAGGTCATCGCGTTGCCGTAAGCGGGATGGGTGATGGTTAACGTTTCGGCGTGCAGTAGCAGGCGCGGGGCCATCGCCAGCGCCTCCGGCGTGGCGTAAAAGCGATCGCCGAGGATCGGATGTCCCAACGCCAGCATATGCACGCGAAGCTGATGCGAGCGCCCGGTAATCGGCTTCAGGCGCACGCGGGCGGTGTTGTCCTCCGCGTACTCCAGCACCTCATACTCGGTTTGCGCCGCTTTGCCGGTTTCATAACACACCTTCTGCTTTGGCCGGTTCGGCCAGTCGCAAATCAGCGGTAAATCCACCAGGCCTTCCGCAGGCTGCGGATGACCCCAGACGCGGGCGACGTACTGCTTCTTCGGCTCGCGCTCGCGGAACTGACGTTTCAGTTCACGCTCGGCGGCCTTATTCAGCGCCACCACAATCACGCCGCTGGTGGCCATATCCAGGCGATGCACCGATTCGGCCTGCGGGAAATCGCGCTGGATACGCGTCATCACGCTATCCTTATGCTCCTCCAGCCTGCCGGGCACGGACAACAAGCCGCTCGGCTTGTTGACCACCATAATGTGCTCATCCTGATACAGAATCACCAGCCAGGGATCCTGCGGCGGATTGTAGTTTTCCATCGCCATTTTCGCGTTCCGTTACTGGTGAGTGACGACGATCAGACGCAGCGCATCCAGACGCCATCCTGCCTGCGCCAGCGCATCCATCACCTGTTGGCGGTTGCTTTCGATCGCCGCCAGTTCGTCGTCACGGATGTTCGGGTTCACCGCTTTCAGCGCTTCGAGACGCGACAGTTCCGCCGTCAGTTTATCATCGGCTTCGCTACGCGCCGCGTCGATCAGCGCCTGCGCCGCTTTGGCTATCTGCGCTTCGCCCTGTTGCAGAATCGCGTGCACGTCCTGCTGCACCGCATTGACCAGCTTGCTGCCAGTGTGGCGATTGACCGCGCTCAGCTGGCGGTTGAAGCTTTCGAACTCCACCTGCGCGGCGAGGTTGTTGCCGTTTTTATCCAGCAGCATGCGAACCGGGGTCGCCGGCAGGAAGCGGTTAAGCTGTAATTGCTTCGGCGCCTGCGCTTCGACGACGTAGATTAGCTCCAGCAGCAGCGTGCCGACCGGCAGGGCCTTGTTCTTCAGCAGAGAAATGGTGCTGCTGCCGGTATCGCCGGAGAGGATCAGATCCAGACCGTTGCGAATCAGCGGGTGTTCCCAGGTGATGAACTGCGCGTCTTCACGCGACAGCGCCACGTCACGCTCGAAGGTGATGGTGCAGCCATCTTCCGGCAGGCCCGGGAAATCCGGCACCAGCATATGATCGGATGGAGTCAGGACGATCAGGTTTTCGCCGCGGTCATCCTGGTTGATGCCGACGATATCGAACAGGTTCATCGAGAAGGCGATCAGGCTGGTATCGTCATCCTGCTCTTCGATGCTCTCCGCCAGGGCCTGCGCTTTTTCGCCGCCGTTGGAGTGGATCTCCAGCAGACGGTCGCGGCCCTGTTCCAGCTGCGCTTTCAGCGCTTCATGCTGCTGGCGGCAGGATTTGATCAGATCGTCAAAACCATCGGTGGATTCCGGCGCGGCAAGGTAGTTAATCAGGTCGTCGTGAACGCTATCGTAGACGGTACGACCGGTCGGGCAGGTATGTTCGAAGGCGTCGAGCCCTTCGTGATACCAGCGCACCAGCACCGACTGCGCGGTTTTTTCCAGATACGGCACGTGGATCTGGATATCGTGCGCCTGGCCGATACGGTCGAGACGGCCAATACGCTGCTCCAGCAGATCCGGGTTAAACGGCAGATCGAACATCACCAGGTTGCTGGCGAACTGGAAGTTACGCCCTTCGGAGCCGATTTCGGAACACAGCAACACCTGCGCGCCGGTGTCTTCTTCGGCAAACCACGCCGCGGCGCGGTCGCGTTCGATAATCGACATCCCTTCATGGAATACCGCGGCGCGAATACCTTCGCGCTCGCGCAGTACCTGCTCCAGCTGCAGCGCGGTGGCGGCCTTGGCGCAAATCACCAGCACCTTCTGCGAACGGTGGCTGGTCAGGTAACCCATCAGCCACTCGACGCGCGGATCGAAGTTCCACCAGGTGCCGGTATCGCCTTCAAACTCCTGATAGATCTGCTCCGGATAGAGCATGTCGCGCGCGCGCTCTTCCGCGGTTTTGCGCGCGCCCATGATGCCGGAGACCTTGATGGCCGTCTGGTACTGGGTCGGCAGCGGCAGGCGAATAGTGTGCAGCTCGCGTTTCGGGAAACCTTTCACGCCGTTACGGGTGTTACGGAACAGTACGCGGCTGGTGCCGTGGCGGTCCATCAGCATCGAAACCAGCTCCTGGCGCGCGGCCTGAGCATCTTCACGATCGCTGTTGGCGGCCTGCAGCAGCGGCTCGATGTCCTGTTCGCCGATCAGATCGCCAAGGGTGTTGAGTTCATTATCGTTCAGCTTGTTGCCTGCCAGCAGCAGGGCGACGGCGTCGGCGACCGGGCGATAGTTTTGCTGTTCTTCAACAAACTGTTCAAAATCGTGGAAGCGGTTTGGATCCAGCAGACGCAGGCGCGCAAAGTGGCTCTCCATGCCCAGCTGTTCCGGCGTCGCGGTCAGCAACAGAATGCCCGGCACGCGTTCGGCCAGCTGTTCAATAGCCTGATATTCACGGCTCGGCGCCTCTTCGCTCCACACCAGGTGGTGCGCTTCATCGACCACCATCAGGTCCCACTCGGCGTCGCACAGGTGCTCCAGGCGTTGCTTGCTGCGGCGCACGAAGTCTAAGGAACAGATAACCAGCTGTTCGGTTTCGAACGGGTTGTAGGCGTCGTGCTGCGCTTCGGCATAGCGTTCGTCGTCAAACAGCGAGAAACGCAGGTTGAAGCGGCGCAGCATTTCCACCAGCCACTGGTGCTGGAGAGTTTCCGGGACCACGATCAGCACGCGCTCGGCGGCGCCGGAGAGCAGCTGCTGGTGCAGGATCATCCCGGCTTCGATGGTTTTACCTAAGCCCACTTCATCGGCCAGCAGAACGCGCGGCGCGTGACGACGGCCTACGTCGTGGGCGATGTTCAACTGATGCGGGATCAGGCTGGTGCGCTGGCCGCGCAGGCCGCTCCACGGCATGCGGTACTGTTCGCTCTGGAACTTACGCGCGCGGTAGCGCAGGGCAAAGCGATCCATTCGGTCGATTTGCCCTGCGAACAGGCGGTCCTGCGGCTTGCTGAAGGCCAGCTTGCTGTCGAGCAGGACTTCGCGCAGGGTAACATTTTCTTCTTGCGTATCCAGGCGGGTGCCGGTGTAGGACAGCAGCCCGTTTTCTTCATTTACTTCGTCAACGTGGAGCTGCCAGCCTTCGTGGCTGGTAATGGTATCGCCCGGGTTAAACATTACGCGGGTGATCGGGGAATCGTTGCGAGAGTACAGACGGTTTTCGCCGATGGCGGGGAAAAGGAGAGTGACCATGCGCGCATCCAGCGCTACCACTGTCCCTAGTCCTAGTTCGCTCTCTGTATCGCTAATCCAGCGTTGACCAAGTGTAAAAGGCATATGTGTTCGGCTCTTTGTTCTTTAATTGCAGGCAATAGTGCATCCTCAGCATAGTTACGCTGAGGAATCAAAATTGGGTCCAGGAATGGAAAGGGCGCTATGGTACTGGATGCCGCGGTGTTAGTCACCTGTCAAAATAGCCCCAGTTGCCCTGTCACTATTGTAGCAAAGTCGTCGTTGACGAAGGGAAGGATTCCTTCCGCCACCGGCTGCAATTGCTTTGACAGATAGTGATCGTAATCGAGCGGCGACTGCTGGTAATCCACCGGCTCCGGGCCGCCGGTAGTCCAGACGTATTTAATGGTGCCGCGCTGCTGATACTGCTGCGCCCGCCCAAGCTTCACGTTGTGTTCATCGGCAAGCCTCGCGGCGCGCACGTGCGGCGGCACGTTGCGTTGATACTCCGCCAGCGGTCGGCGCAGGCGCTTGCGATAAACCAGCTGCTCATCGAGCTCGCCGTTCATCAGCCTGGCGATAGTCTCCCGAACATAATCCTGATACGGCTGATGGCGGAAGATGCGCAGGTACAGCTCCTGTTGAAACTGCTGGGCCAGCGGCGTCCAGTCGGTGCGTACCGTCTCCAGCCCCTTGAACACCATGCGCTGGGCATCGCCTTCCTGAATCATCCCGGCATAACGCTTTTTACTGCCGGTATCGGCGCCGCGGATCGTCGGCATTAAAAAGCGGCAAAAGTGGGTTTCATACTCCAGCTCCAGCGCGCTGGTCAGCTGGCTTTTGCTCAGTTCCTGCGCCCACCAGTCGTTGACATAGGCAACCAGCTTGCGGCCGATTTCCGCCGCCTGCGCTTCGCTATGCGGGCGCTTGAGCCAGACGAAGGTGGAGTCGGTATCGCCGTAGATAACGTCATAGCCCTGGGCTTCAATCAGCGCTTTGGTCTGGCGCATGATCGCGTGGCCGCGCATGGTGATCGACGACGCCAGCCGTGGATCGAAAAAGCGGCAGGCGCTGGTCCCCAGCACGCCGTAAAAGGCGTTCATGATGATCTTCAGCGCCTGCGACAGCGGCTTATTATGCTGACGCTTAGCTTCATCGCGGCCGTGCCAGATCTGCCCGACGATGCCTGGCAGGCAGTGCTTTTCGCGCGAGAAGCGGGCGCCGAGAAACCCTTCGGTGCTGTGGCGGTCATCGGGCTGCGCCAGTCCCTCAACCAGGCCGACTGGGTCGATTAAAAAGGTGCGGATGATCGACGGATACAGGCTTTTGTAGTCCAGCACCAGCACTGAGTCATACAGGCCGGGGCGGGAGTCCATGACGTAGCCGCCGGGACTGGCCTGCGGGGGAACTTCGCCGAGATTCGGCGCCACGTAACCCAGCCGGTGCATGCGCGGGAAATAGAGATGGCTGAAGGCGGCGACCGATCCGCCGTGGCGATCGGCGGGCAGACCGTTGACCGTCGCCCGTTCGAGCAGAAACGGCATGATCTCCGTTTTGTGGAAGATCCGCGTCACCAGCTCGCAATCCTGTAGGTTATAGGTCGCCAGCGCCGGTTTATCTTCATGGAAGCGGCGATCGATTTCGTCCATCCGATCCCACGGATTGTCGATAGCTTTGCCTTCGCCCAGCAGCTCACGGGCGACGGCCTCGAGTGAAAATGAGGAGAAGTTCCAGAACGCCGATTTTAGCGCTTCGATGCCGTCGATAATCAGCCGGCCGTTGGCCTGGGCGAAAAAGACGCCGTTCTTAAAACCGTGCTCGCGCCACTCCAGCTCGCTATTGCCGCGGCCGAGCAGCAGCGGGATGCGGTAGCGCTCGGCGTGTTTTTGCAGGACCCGCAGATCGAACTGCACCACATTCCAGCCGATCAGCACGTCGGGATCGTGTTCGGCAAACCAGGCGTTGAGCTTTTCCAGCAGCAGCGGGCGGCTGGCGACATAGACCAGGCTGAAGCCCACATCCGGCGGCGTGGCGGGCTCGGGGCCTAACATGTAGACCACCCGCTGGCCGCAGCCTTCCAGGCCGATGCAGTAGAGCTCGCCGTGGCGGCTGGTTTCGATATCCAGCGAGACCCATTTCAGCGGCGGGCGGTAATCCGGATTAGGTTTCATGCGCGCGTTAACCAGCTGCGAACCGCGCGTTTCGCCTTCTACCCACACCGGGGCGGTGATAAAGCGCTCCATCAGGTAACGCTCCGGCGGGCGGATATCGCCTTCGTAAACGGTGACGCCGTTTTCACGCAGCTTTTTTTCCAGCCGCATCAGCTGGCGATGCGCGCGGCAGTACAGGCCGAAAACCGGCTGGCGGTGGAAATCTTTTAGCGCAAGCGGGGCCAGACGGTAGCCGTTTTCACCCTGCAACAGGCTTTCAGCCTGCCGCCGCTGCGTTTCGGGGATAAACGCCACGGATTCCTGCGGCGGCAGCGTGACCTGCAGCGGGCCGTTATCGGTCGCCAGCCAGAAGGCCAGTTCCGTTCCCTGCGGGGTATCCCGCCAGTGACGGGTGAGTAAAAATCCTGCTTGCGGCTGCGTCACGCGTGCTCTCAACGATAAAAAACCAGGCCTGATTATAGCCTGGTTTCATGATGGGTGCTGGGGTTTTATACAGGGGTGATTACTGGCCGTAGTAGGCTTTGGCCCCGTGTTTACGCAGATAGTGCTTATCGAGCAGCGTCTGCTGCATATCCGGCAGTTGCGGCGCCAGCTGGCGGCAGAAAATTCCCATATAGGCGATCTCCTCCAGCACGATGGCATTGTGCACCGCGTCTTCGGCGTTTTTACCCCAGGCGAACGGGCCGTGGGAATGCACCAGCACGCCGGGCATTTGCGCCGGGTCGATGCCCTGCTGACGGAAGGTTTCGACAATCACATTGCCGGTTTCCCACTCATATTCGCCGTTGATCTCTGCATCGGTCATCAACCGGGTGCAGGGGACCGGGCCATAAAAATAGTCAGCGTGGGTGGTGCCGGTCGCCGGAATAGATTGCCCGGCCTGCGCCCAGATGGTGGCGTGGCGCGAATGGGTATGCACAATCCCCCCAAGCGACGGAAACGCCTGGTATAGCAGGCGATGGGTCGGCGTATCGGAAGAGGGTTTCTTGTTGCCTTCCACCACGTCACCGGTCTCCAGACTGACGACGACCATGTCGTCAGCGGTCATCAGGCCGTAATCCACGCCGGAGGGTTTAATAACCAATACCCCTTTGTCACGATCGACGGCGCTGACGTTACCCCAGGTTAAGGTCACCAGATTATGCTGCGGTAGCGCTAAGTTGGCCTCCAGCACCTGGCGTTTGAGATCTTCTAACATCTTGTTCTCCCTGCCCGATGAGCGGATTGTCATCGGGCATTCTGCTTGTGCGCTTAGCGTTTGCTACCGTAATAGACTTCATTCCAGCGCAGCGCGTCTTTGAACGACGGCAGGCGGGTATCGTTGTCGATGACGGCCAGCTCAATATCCTGCAGCTCGGCAAACTGGCGCATATCGTCGAGGGTTAACGCATGGCTGAAGACGGTATGGTGCGCGCCGCCGGCGATAATCCAGGCTTCCGACGCGGTGCGCAGATCCGGCTGCGCCTGCCACAGCGCGTTGGCCACCGGCAGCTTCGGCAGATCGTGCGGCGTCGCGACGGTTTCGATGGTGTTGACCAGCAGGCGGAAGCGATCGCCTAAATCAATCAGGCTGGCGACGATCGCCGGGCCGGTTTGGGTGTTGAAGATCAGACGGGCCGGATCGGCCTTACCGCCAATTCCCAGCGGCTGGACGTCGAGGATCGGTTTCTCGGCGGTAGCGATAGTCGGGCACACTTCCAGCATGTGCGAGCCCAGCACCAGATCGTTGCCGTTGTCGAAGTGATAGGTGTAATCCTCCATAAAGGAGGTGCCGCCCTGCAGACCGGTCGACATCACTTTCATGATGCGTAGCAGAGCGGCGGTTTTCCAGTCGCCTTCGCCGGCAAAGCCGTAGCCCTGCTGCATCAGGCGCTGTACGGCGAGACCCGGCAGCTGTTTCAGGCCGTGAAGGTCTTCAAAGGTGGTGGTAAAGGCGTGGAAACCGCCTTGTTCAAGGAAGCGTTTCATCCCCAGTTCGATGCGCGCGGCGTCCAGCACGTTCTGGCGCTTATCGCCGTGCACCTGCGCTGCTGGCGTCAGGCGGTAGCTGCTTTCGTATTCATCGACCAGCGCGTTGATATCGCCGTCGCTGATGCTATTCACCACCTGCACCAGATCGCCGACCGCCCAGGTATTGACCGAAAAGCCGAACTTAATCTGCGCCGCCACTTTATCGCCGTCGGTTACCGCCACTTCGCGCATGTTATCGCCGAAGCGGCACACTTTCAGATGACGGGTATCCTGCTTCGAAACCGCCTGGCGCATCCACGCGCCGATGCGCTGGTGCGCTTCTTTATCCTGCCAGTGGCCGGTGACGACGCTGTGCTGCTGGCGCATGCGCGCGCCGATAAAGCCGAATTCGCGGCCGCCGTGCGCGGTCTGGTTAAGGTTCATAAAGTCCATATCAATGCTGTCCCACGGCAGGGAGGCGTTGAATTGGGTATGGAACTGCAGCAGCGGCTTGTTGAGGAGCGTCAGGCCGTTGATCCACATTTTCGCCGGTGAGAAGGTGTGCAGCCAGACCACCAATCCGGCGCATTTATCATCGTAGTTGGCGTCGCGGCAAATATGCGTGATTTCATCCGGCGTGGTGCCGAGTGGTTTCAGCACCAGCTTGCACGGCAGTTTTGCTTCCGCATTCAGGCTATTCACCACATGTTCGGCATGTTTCGTTACCTGGCGCAGGGTCTCCTGGCCATACAGGTGCTGGCTGCCAATTACGAACCATACTTCATAGTTATCAAAAATCGTCATTTTCGTATCCTTAATGGGTGAGCGCTGCCGGAGATTGCGGGGCGTTTTCCGCCTTTGCAGCCGAAGGGAGATAGTGTTGTTCCGCGCTAGCCGACCACTGCTGGTAGCGCTGATACAGTTGTTCGAAACGCTGCGCCTGTTGCGCGCGCGGCTGCAGGGTGTTTTCCACCTCGCTTGCCATGTTGTGCTGCGCGGCGGGGATATCCGGATAGACGCCCGCGGCGACGGCGGCGAAGATGGCGGCGCCCAACGCGCAGCACTGATCGGAGGCGACAATCTGCAGCGGACGGTTCAGGACGTCGCAGCAGGCCTGCATGATGACCTGGTTCTTGCGCGCGATGCCGCCGAGCGCCATCACGTTATTCACCGGAATGCCCTGCTCGGTGAAGCACTCCATAATGGCGCGAGCGCCGAAGGCGGTGGCGGCAATCAATCCGCCGAACAATGCCGGGGCGTCGGTGGCCAGATTTAAATCGGTAATAACGCCTTTCAGCCGCTGGTTGGCGTTCGGCGTGCGGCGGCCGTTGAACCAGTCCAGCACCACCGGCAGGTGATCGAGGGACGGATTATTGGCCCAGGCTTCGGTGAGCGCCGGCAGCAGCTGTTTTTGACTGGCTTTGATTGGCTCGCGCAATTCAGGGTGCTGTTGGGCAAGCTGTTCCAGCGGCCAGCCGAGAATGCGGCCAAACCAGGCATAGATATCGCCGAATGCCGACTGACCGGCCTCCATACCGATGAAATCCGGCACCACGCTGCCGTCCACCTGGCCGCAGATACCTTTCACCGTGCGGTTGCCCACGCTCTGTTTATCGGCGATCAGAATGTCGCAGGTGGAGGTGCCGATCACTTTAACCAATGCGTTAGGCTGCGCGCCGGCGCCGACCGCGCCCATATGGCAATCGAAGGCGCCGCCGGAAATGACCACCGTCTCCGGCAGGCCGAGGCGCTGCGCCCATTCGGCGGTCAGGTTGCCGACGGGGAGATCCGCAGTCCAGGTGTCGCGGAACAGCGGCCAGGCAAGGTGGCGGTTAATAATCGGGTCGAGTTCGTCGAAGAAGCTGGCGGGCGGCAGTCCGCCCCAGCTCTCGTGCCACAACGATTTGTGTCCGGCGCTACAGCGACCGCGACGGATATCCTGCGGACGGGTGGTGCCGGAAAGCAGGGCGGGCACCCAGTCACAAAGTTCAATCCACGACGCCGCGGCCTGCGCGACGGCGCTATCTTCGCGCGTGACGTGGAGGATCTTGGCCCAGAACCATTCGCTGGAGTAGATGCCGCCGATATAGCGCGAGTAATCTTCTTTACCCGGCGTGTGGCACAGGCGGGTGATGGCCTCCGCCTCTTCCACCGCGGTATGATCTTTCCACAGCACGAACATGGCGTTCGGGTTGTCAGCGAACTCTTCGCGCAGCGCCAGCACGTTTCCATCAGCATCAATCGGCGCTGGGGTTGAGCCGGTGCTGTCGACGCCGATACCGACCACCGTCGCCCGTTGTTCAGCGCTTAATGCCGCCAGTACGCTTTTCAGCGCCGATTCCATGGATTCAATGTAATCGCGCGGGTGATGGCGGAAGCGGTTATTCGGCCCATCGCAGAACAGCCCTTCCTGCCAGCGTGGATACCACTCTACGCTCGCGGCCAGTTCCGCGCCGGTAGCGCATTCCACCGCCAGCGCGCGTACTGAGTCACTACCAAAATCGAGGCCAATCGCAATTGCCATCTTGTTACTCCATGCTGAAATCATTCATGCAGCAACAGTAGATATCCCCGGATAAATCCGTCAGGCCGTATTCGCTAATCTTATGGACTATATTGCTGTCACCACGCAAAGTGTGACGCCGTGCAAATATTCGATGTGGACTTTCCTGCCGTATTTATAGACACTTTTGTTATGCGCTGGATCAACGCGAAATGCGTGCTGGTAGCGCTTTTTTCGCTCGCTGTGCGGGTTTTTGTCTAAATTCCCACCGGTATCGCAGTCGCAACGGCGCGGATGGCGATAAAATGATGAATATGGACAATTGGTGTCAAAAATACCTCGTGGAGAACGACGCTTATGGCCGAAACGCAAAACGATCCGCTGCTTCCGGGCTATTCCTTTAACGCCCATCTGGTCACCGGCCTGACGCCGATTGAGGCGCAGGGATATCTCGATTTCTTTATCGACCGTCCGCTGGGCATGAAAGGCTATATTCTCAACCTGACGATCCGCGGCGAGGGGGTGATTAACAACCACGGCGAACAGTTCGTTTGTCGCCCCGGCGATATGCTGCTGTTTCCGCCGGGGGAGATTCATCACTATGGCCGCCATCCCGAGGCCAGCGAGTGGTATCACCAGTGGGTCTATTTCCGCCCACGCGCCTACTGGCATGAATGGCTCAACTGGCCGACGATCTTCGCCCATACCGGTTTCTTCCGCCCGGATGAACAATGGCAGGCGCGGTTTGGCGAACTATTCGGGCAGATTGTCGATGCCGGACAGGGGGCGGGGCGTTATTCCGAACTGCTGGCGATTAACCTGCTGGAACAGCTGCTACTGCGGCGCATGGAGGCGATTAACGAATCGCTGCATCCGCCGCTGGATAACCGGGTGCGCGACGCCTGCCAGTACATCAGCGACCATCTGGCGGACAGCCATTTCGATATCGCCAGCGTCGCCCAGCACGTCTGTTTGTCACCTTCTCGTTTGTCGCATCTGTTTCGCCAGCAGTTGGGGATAAGCGTACTTGGCTGGCGGGAAGATCAGCGAATTAGCCAGGCTAAACTGCTGTTGAGTACTACCCGGATGCCGATTGCCAGCGTCGGCCGCAATGTTGGCTTCGAAGATCAGCTCTATTTTTCGCGGGTCTTTAAAAAATGCACCGGCGCCAGCCCCAGTGAATTCCGCGCAGGATGTGAATAAAAAGTAAAGAAAGTGAAATGATGACCCGCTTAAATGTCACAGCCAGTAAACTATTAAGACAATTGGTGGCTTGACGACGACGTGACGGCTCCGGAGAATCCGGGCTTCGTTTTTTAACCGGGTACATTATGCAGGCATTGCTGGAACACTTTATCACCCAATCCACGGTCTACTCGTTGATAGCCGTGATGCTGGTGGCATTTCTTGAGTCGCTGGCGCTAGTGGGGCTTATCTTACCCGGCACGGTCATGATGGCTGGTCTGGGGGCGCTCATCGGCAGCGGCGAAGTTAACTTCTGGCAGGCGTGGCTGGCGGGGATTGTCGGCTGCCTGTTGGGAGACTGGATCTCATTCTGGCTCGGCTGGCGCTTTAAAAAGCCGTTACACCGCTGGTCGTTTATGAAAAAAAATCGCGCGCTGCTGGAGAAAACCGAACACGCGCTGCACCAGCACAGCATGGTGACGATTCTGATTGGCCGCTTTGTCGGGCCGACGCGGCCGCTGGTGCCGATGGTGGCCGGGATGCTCGACCTGCCGGTGGCGAAGTTCGTGCTGCCGAATATTATTGGCTGCCTGCTCTGGCCGCCGCTCTATTTCCTCCCCGGTATTCTGGCGGGGGCGGCGATTGATATTCCTGCCGATGAAAACAGCGCCAGCTTCAAATGGCTGCTGCTGGGCGCGGCGCTGCTGGCGTGGCTGGCGGGCTGGCTGTGCTGGCGGCTGTGGCGGAGCGCGAAAACCTCCGGCGATCGCCTGACCCGTTGGCTACCGCGCGGACGCCTGCTGTGGCTGGCGCCGTTGATGGCGGCGCTGGCGGTAGCGGCGCTAACATTTGTTTTCCGCCATCCCCTGATGCCGGTCTATCTTGAGATCCTGCATAAGGTCATTTCGCGCTAATTCCCAACAGCGCCGAGGCACTGCTGTTGCCGCTTAACAGATCGTCAGTGGCGCCGTCCCAGGCAATGCGCCCTTCGGCGACCACGATGGAACGAGGCGCAATGCGCGCCGCATCCTCCACGCTGTGCGATACCATCAACAGCGTCAACTGCTGCCGCTGACAGACATCGGCGACCAGCGTCAGCATCTCCTGACGCAGCGCCGGATCGAGCGCCGAGAAGGGTTCATCAAGCAGCAGCACCGGCTGTTGGCGTACCAGACAGCGGGCCAGCGCCGCCCGCTGCCGCTGGCCGCCGGATAGCTCGCCAGGCAAGCGATCCAGCAATGTATCCATTCCCATCTGCCCGGCTATCGCCATGACCTGCGCGTGCTGCTCGCGGTTCAGCTTAAGGCCGGGGTGGATGCCGAGGCCAATATTCTGCCGGACGGTGAGATGGTTAAACAGGTTGTTCTCCTGAAACAGCATAGAAACCGGGCGTTGCGCCGGCGGCGTGGCGTTATGCTTCTCGCCGTCGATCAGCAGGCTACCGCTGGCGGGGGGCAGAAACCCGGCAATCAGATTCAGCAGCGTGCTCTTTCCGGCGCCGCTGGGACCGAGCACGGCGATGCGCTCTCCGCGCTCGACGCTGAGCGTAAATCGCATCGGCAAATGCTGATACAGCCAGGTGACATCATTGAGTTTTAGCATCGCGTCCCGGTAGTTTCTCGATCAAAGTAAAAAGGATAAAGCACAGCAGCAGGAGCAGGAGCGCGGTGACCGCGCCGTCCTGGCTGCGGTAGGAGCCGATCTGCTGATACAGATAGAAAGGCAGCGTGCGGAAGGATTCATTGCCGAACAGCGCCACCACGCCGAAGTCGCCAATCGACAGCACGCAGGCGAAAGCCAGGGCCTGCGCCAGCGGCCGTTTCAGCGCCCGCAGCTCCACCACCCGCAGCCGGTTAAAACCTCGTAGCCCCAACGACTGACACAGGGCGCCATAGCGGACGGCAATATCGCGCATTGGGTTTTCCAGCACCTTCAGGGCATAGGGGATTGCCATCAGCGCGTTGGTAAAGATGACAATCCCGTCGGCGGATTCCGGCAGGCCGATACTGTTATTGAGCAGCAGGAAGAAGCCGGTCGCCAGCACAATCCCCGGCATGGCAAGAATAAGCATACCGCTGAGTTCCAGCGTCTGCCCGGCCAGCGGCAGGTTACGGGCGCGCAGTTCGCGACTGCTCCACAGCAGCATCATGGTCAGGATAACGCTGAGCAGTCCGGCGGCGATAGCGATACGCAGCGAGGTCCACAGCGCCTGCCACAGTGCGGCTTGGCCGAGCACCTTCGGCAGATTGACGTTGAGCCCATCGACGATTACCGCTAACAGCGGTGGAAGCAGCAACAGCAGAGCGAGCGCGATCAGCGCGTAATCACACAGGCGACTATGCAGACGGTCGTCGGGGTCGCGCCAGCCTTGCACCTGACTGGCGCCGATCGCCACGGCTTTGCTCAGGCGCTGGCTCAGCAGCACCAGCCCAAGGCAGCAGATCATTTGAATAATCGCTAACAGCGCCGCCCGCGCCGGGTCGTAATCAAAGCTTAGCGCCTGATAGATAGCCAGCTCAATGGTGGTGGCCCGCGGCCCGCCGCCTAGTGACAGCACGGTGGCGAAACTTGCGAAGCACAGCATAAAAATCAGCGCGGCCACCGGCGGGATCTGCCGACGCAGCCACGGCCATTCCACAAGACGGAAGAAGACGAAACCGCGCATCCCGAGCTGAGCGGCGATCTGCCGCTGTTCGCCGGGAATGTTTTCCAGCGCCTGCAGCAGCAGGCGGGTCGCCATCGGCATATTAAAGAACACATGGGCCAACAGGATACCCTGTAAGCCGTATGGCGAGAAATCCCACTGCCAGCCGAGCGCGTGGAACAGCGCGGCGAGCCACCCCTGGCGGCCATAGACGCTGAGGATGCCGAACACCGCCACCAGTACCGGCAGGATCAACGTCATCGCGCACAGGCGCAGCAGCAGCGTGCGCCCCGGAAAGCGGCGGCGATACAGGGCGCGGGCGAGGAATATCGCCGGCACCACGGAAAATAGCGCCGACAAAAACGCCTGCCAGAAAGAAAAGCGTACGACGTGCCAGAGATAGCTATCGCTGAGGATCGTCTGCCAGGGCGCCTGCGGCGCTTCCAGCCACAGCGCCAGAAACGCCGCCAGCGCTACGATGACCAGTAAGAAAGCCGCCGCGGCGCCGGGGATCAGCCAGCCGAAACTTAGCGGCTGACGGCGCGTTGCCATGAACCGATCCAGTTTTGACGTTCAGCAGCGACCTGCTGCGGGGTGAACTGCAGCGTGGTTTGCGGTTTGGTTAGCGTATTGAAGCCGGCCGGCAGCGCGACCTGGGTTACCGGGTACATCCAGTTGCCGGTGGGAATGGCGTTCTGGAAGCCTGGTGAGACCATAAATTTCAGGAACTTCTCCGCCAGTTCCGGTTGCTTGCTGGCGGCGGTACGCGCGGCGACTTCAACCTGCAGATAGTGGCCTTCGGTAAAGTTCGCCGCGGCATAATTATCTTTTTTCTCTTCGATGAGGTGATAAGCCGGCGAGGTGGTGTAGCTCAACACCAGGTCGCTTTCGCCTTTCAGGAACAGGCCGTAGGCTTCGCTCCAGCCCTTGGTGACGGTGACGGTTTTGGCCGCCAGCTTCTGCCAGGCTTCCGGCGCCTTATCGCCATACACTTTTTGCATCCACAGCAGCAGACCGAGCCCCGGCGTACTGGTGCGCGGGTCTTCGTAGATCACGCGCCATTTCTGCGGGCTCTCGACCAGCTCTTTCAGGCTTTTCGGCGGGTTTTTCAGCTTGTTTTTGTCATATACGAAGGCGAAGTAGCCGTAGTCGTAAGGCACGAAGGTGTCATTATCCCAGCCGCCGGGTACGGAGACTGCGCTGGCCGGCACGCCGCTTTTGGCAAACAGTTTGCTCTGCGCCGCGGCTGCCAGCAGATTGTTATCAAGGCCGAGTACGACATCGGCTTTGCTGTTTTTGCCTTCCATTCGCAGCCGGTTAAGCAGCGATACGCCATCTTCGAGGGCGACATATTTCAGTTCGCAGCCGCAATCGGCCTCAAATGCCTTTTTAACCGCCGGGCCAGGACCCCAGTCGGCAGAGAATGAATCGTAGGTGTAAACGGTCAGGACCGGTTTAGCAAAGACCGGGGCGGCGACCAGCGCCAGCAGGGGAAGCAGTTTTTTCAACACTTTGCACCTCAATATATGGGGAGGCAAAGGATTTTGAGTAGGCCTCAAATCCCTTCGCCGGCGTTATCCGGATCAGGTTCGACGGGTATTTTCTCAGCCCATACGCTTCATCCTTCAAGCCGCATCTGCGTTAGCTTCGCGCGTTCACCCCAGTCACATAGTTATCTATGCTCCAGGGGATTCACCCGCTTGCTGCCTTGATGCAACTTGAATGATATTGCGTATGTTTATTAGCACCCCGTTGAGAACGGCGATAGTGTAATGATTTTGTTAGATGACGCAAAGCATTCAGGGCTCCGGCGGGGCGAACCACGCCGATTTAAAGTCAAACCAGCCGAGGGTGTTCATGCGCACGCCGCGCATACTGCGCTGGCCCTGAATCATAAGCCAGTGGTGAATCAGCGGAACAATATGCTGTTTCTCCAGCAGTTGCTGGCTCCAGGTCGCCGGGTTGAATTCGCCCGCGCGCCAGCGGTTGGCGTCTGCCTCCCAGTCGATGGGAATGCAGTGATGCATGAGCGGCACTTCATATAAATAGGCGAATAGGGAAAAATCGATCGGCAGCGTGAAATTGACGCTGTTGAGCCAGATATCGCTCACCGTTTCGCCGCGATGCCAGTCATCATACTCCAGCTCCTGAATGTTCAGCTTCACCTGATGTTCCGCCAGCAGCGCCCGCATGATCCCGCCAATGACCCGATGTTCCACATGATCGCGATAGTAGGTGAGGGTGACTGACTCCAGACCGGCTGGTTTTTCGCAGGCGTGGCTGCGGGCGTGGTGCCAGCGCGGCAACAGGCCGTAGGCCGGGAACCAGTTACCTTGATAGTGCTCGCCGGCGTGATACAGCAGATTGGCGGGCTGGAACAGATAACTTAACCAGCGGCGCACGTCATCATTGCCGCCCAGCGGGCTGCGACTATCAAAGAGCAGGTAATAGCACCCCTCTTCCAGGCGGCTCTCTACGGCTTTTTCGCTTTCAGTATTACCCTGCAGGGTTAAGCCGCCGTTGGGTTCTTCGCTAATTTCCGGCAGCACCCAGACGTTAACCTCATCGATCAGCGCCCGGTAGCCGAAGTACTCTTCAAAGGCATGGATTTTCAACTGGTTTTGATTATTGCGCGCGACCGCGTAAGGGCCGGTACCGATAGGCATACTGGAAAAGTTCTCCATCGTCCGCCATTCCTGCGGCAGCACCATTGCCGGGACCTGGCCTAACAGCCAGGGCAGCCAACGGTCCGGCTGGCTGAGGTGAATATCCAGCGTCCAGGCGGTCGGCGAGACGATGCGCTCGATATGGGAAAATAGCGGCAGTTCGCTGCTGCGCTGTAGCGAGGAGATAACGTCGGCCATCTCCAGCTCCCGGCCATGATGGAAATGAATGCCGGGACGCAGGAAAAAGCGCCAGTGGTTAGGCGAAATTTGCTGCCAGTGGTGGGCGATATCGGCCTCCAGTTCCCCATTTTCCTCATTTACCCGCGTCAGGGCGCTAAAAATTTGCCGCGCGATGTGGGTCTCCGAACGGCGCAAGGCGCTGCCGGGCAGTAGATTCTTCATCGGCCGATAGTAGAGCACGCGCAGAATGTGCCTCCCCTGGCGGAAACTGCGGCCAAGATGGGAGATCAACATTTGCCTGACCGCCGTTTTATCGCCAACCAGTTGCACCAGTTGATCGATGCGATCCTGCTCCAGTAAATCTTCGGCACGCTGCTGCTGCAGCGCCAGACCGGTATAAAGGAAGGTCAACCTGGAACGCTTGCCGCGCCCGGCTTCGGATTCCCACGCCAGCCAGCCGCGCGCTTCCATCAGGTTGAGCAAGGTGCGCATATGGCGGCGCGAACAGCTAAGCATTTCCGCCAGTTCGTTGAGGGTGGTCTGCTGCGACCTGCCGTCGCAGCATTGCCACAGGCGGATGAACTGTTGTTGCAGACGGCTGGAAGGCATAAAAGAGGAACTCCTGACGAAAACTCAGCAATTTATGAGTTCCTATATTAAGCCAATAATGAACCTCGATGAAGTAAGGAGATGAATATGACGAGGTCAACCACTAAGCAGTTCTATCAACGGTACTTTTCTGCGACGCAGGGCGCGTCCTGGCTGGCCCGCCAGTTAGCAGGAAGGCAGCAGAAGATGCTGGAGGAATTGATGCAGTGGGGAGTTACGTCGCCGACCTCCGATCGTTGACTTGCCGACATCATGTGTGACTGAGTATTGGTGTTATACTCGCCGTCTTTCAGGCTGCAAGCGTATTGGCTGCAACTCGAAATCCACAGAGTATAGAATCACCCGCCAGCAGATTGCTTCTGCTGGCTTTTTTCGTTTACTTCGCGTGTGTTAAGGACATTTCATGCTGTGGTTGATGACGATGGGGCGACGGTTAAACGGCGTCTACGCCGCCTTTATGCTGGTGGCTTTTATGATGGGCGTGGCCGGGGCGCTGCAGGCGCCGACGCTTAGTCTGTTTCTCAGCCGTGAAGTCGGCGCACAGCCGTTCTGGGTCGGCCTGTTTTATACGGTGAATGCGATTGCCGGTATCCTGGTGAGCCTGGCGCTGGCCAAACGATCCGATAGCCGCGGCGATCGTCGGCGGTTAATTATGTTCTGCTGCCTGATGGCGGTGGGTAACGCGCTGTTATTCGCTTTCAACCGCCATTATCTGACGCTTATCACCTGCGGCGTCATGCTGGCGTCGGTCGCTAATGCGGCAATGCCGCAGCTGTTTGCCCTCGCCCGCGAATACGCCGATAGCTCTGCCCGCGAAGTGGTCATGTTCAGCTCGGTGATGCGCGCCCAGCTGTCGCTGGCGTGGGTCATTGGCCCACCGCTGGCTTTTATGCTGGCGTTGAATTATGGCTTTATGACCATGTTCTCCATCGCCGCCGGGATTTTTGTCATCAGCCTGGCGCTGATTGCCTTTAAGCTGCCTTCGGTGGCGCGAGTGACGCAACTGCAGGAAGGCAGCAGCCTGCCGGAGCTGGAAGGTGGCTGGCGCGATAAAAACGTGCGCATGCTGTTTATCGCCTCTACGTTGATGTGGACCTGCAACACGATGTATATCATCGATATGCCGTTGTGGATCAGTAGCGATCTTGGCCTGCCGGATAGCCTGGCGGGGATACTGATGGGAACGGCAGCCGGTCTTGAAATTCCGGCGATGATCCTGGCCGGCTACTACGTTAAGCGTTGGGGGAAACGTAAAATGATGGTGGCGGCAGTCGCCGCTGGCGTGCTGTTCTATGTGGGGCTGATTATGTTCCATGGTCGCACGGCGCTGTTGGCGCTTCAGTTATTCAACGCCATCTTCATCGGTATCATCGCCGGGATCGGCATGTTGTGGTTCCAGGACCTGATGCCGGGGCGCGCCGGGGCGGCGACCACGCTGTTTACCAACAGTATCTCCACTGGGGTGATTCTGGCCGGGGTGATTCAGGGAGCGCTGTCGCAAAGCTATGGTCACGCCAGCGTTTACTGGACAATCGCGGCGATTTCGCTGCTGACGCTGTTTTTGACCAGTAGGGTTAAAGATATTTAAGTCATTCTCCCGCGCCGGCCATGCTGGTCCGACGCGGGATAGCGTTATTTCAGCACGATTTGCTTGATGTCGCCGATGATAAAGATGTAGGCAATCACCCCGATCAGTGCGGTCACCCCAACGTAAATGAGGGCATAAAAGAAGTTACCGGTGGCTGATATAATCACGCCAATGATGAGTGGCGCGATAATTGAGGCCAGATTGGCGCAGAAGTTAAATATACCGCCGGTCAACCCAGCCATATTATCCGGGGCAATATCAGATATTAACGTCCAGCCCAAACCGACCATTCCCTGACCAAAGAAAGCGATCGACATGATAATAATCACCGTCGAATTCGCACTGACCCAATTAGCGGCGATAATGCAGCTAGAAAGGAGCAGTCCGGAAATTATTGGAAGTTTTCGGCTTATGTTTGCCGAACCGGTACGCTTAAGTAGCCTGTCGGAAAGCCAGCCGCCGAAGATGATGCCAACCGCGGCGGCCAGGAATGGCCAGGTGGCGAAAAATCCCACGTGAAGCCACGGCAGATGGCGTTCGTTGGCCAGGTAAGTGGGGAACCAGGTAAGGAAAAAGACAAGCGTAGTGTTACCGGCAAACTGCCCCAGACTGGCGCCGATAATTTGTCGGCAGCAGAGTAGCCGTTTGGCATCGCGCCAGTTAAATGGAATATTTTCACTCGTATTGGTAATCTGGTTGGCGCCAATATAATCCAGCTCTGCTTTATTTGCCGTTTTTGATTCATGTGGCTCATGATAAAAACGCCACCATACGAAAGTGAATAAAATACCCAGCCCGCCGGTCAGGAAAAATAAGGTTCGCCAGCCGTGATGTTCAAGAATTAAATATAGCAATGGCGAGAAGGCGGCTAATCCAATATATTCCCCAACTGTATAAGTGGCGGTGGCCCTGGCGCGTTCATGCTGGGGAAACCATTTGCTGACGATGCGGCTATTGGCCGGAAAGCAGGGGGCCTCGCTGACACCTAGCCCCAGACGCAGAAGGAGCAAAGATTTCAGCCCCAGAGAGAAACTTTGCAGTAGGGTAAATAGTGACCAAAAGAAGATGGACAGGGCGTAGGTCAATTTATTACCGAAACGGTCTAAAAACATGCCGCCAGGAATTTGCGCCAGCGCATAAGTCCAGGCAAAAGCGGAAAAAACAATGCCCATCATTGCCGGGTCAATGTGGATTTCAGTGGTTAATTTTGGAGCGACGATTCCAAGAATGGTACGATCGAGATAATTAATCATCGTACCCAGCGATAACAGCGTTAAAATAAAAATACGCGTTCTGCTTCTTTTTAGCGTGCCGGGCGATGACGCCAGGCTTCCTTGAGAGTCAGGTATAGACATAAAGATTTCCTTTAAAGTTTAAAATATTTTTGCATGTATTTATGCATGCAGAAATATTCTAATGACTCATAGACTGGGTCTATGAATGGCAACGCTTTGTTACGCACAAAAGAAAATATCAAATAATATTTGATGTGAATCTGATATTGACTCGTTGTAGCGTATTATCAACCTGCCGCATGGTATATTAAGCGCAGTGATCTTATTCTTATATTATACGGACAAAAATAATGAACCTGAAGCAACTTTATTATTTTAAGCGATTGAGCGAGACGGAACATTACACCGAAGCTGCCTCCAGCCTGTTCATCACACAACCTTCGCTAAGCCACGCCATATCTGAGTTGGAGAAAGAACTTGGCGTGGCGCTGTTCGCCAGAAAAGGGCGCAACGTCAAAATTACGCAAAACGGTAAACGTTTTTTACCCTATGTGGAAGATGCGCTCGCTTCTTTAGAGAATGGGCGGCTGACGCTGCAAAACAATGATAGCGAAAAGAAAGAGAATATTCGTATCGCCTTTATTTATACGATGGGTGAATTTGTTGTTCCGCAGTTAATTAATAAATACACTAATTCACCATCCAGTCACAAGGTGACTTTTTCCTTTACGCAAGGCACTTCGCTTTCGTTATTACAAGCGTTAAAGGCAGGAAAAACCGATCTGGCGATTTGTTCATATATTGCCGATGAACCAGACATCGATTTTATTCCCATCATTCAGCAGGAACTGGTGGTGGTGACGGCGAAAGATCATCCCCTTGCCAGATTATATGAAAATGAGGTCGATCTGGTTGAGACGATTCACTATCCCTATATCTACTTCTCGGAGAACAGCGGTTTGCGGCCTTTTATTGATAATGTCTTTATGCAGCAAAAACTGGTGCCGGATATCGCCTGCTACGTCGATGAAGATACCGCGATGGCGGGGTTGGTTAGCATCGATTATGGTATTGCGATTATGCCGAGGATCTCCGCGCTGGCAAATTATAACGTGCACATTCTGAAAATAAAAAATGAGCTCCCCCCGCGTTATATCTACCTCGCAACGATGAAGGAAAGGGTACTTTCTTCAGCAATTCAATCGTTTAAAAACGTCATTATTAACGATAGCCAGAGAATCAACTGAGCAAGCGCCCGGAGAGTGGCTCCGGGCAGCCTGTTTATCAGGACAGGATGTCCATTAGCTCGCGCAGCTTAGCGATGGCAATCTGGCCCGGGGCGGAGGCCTGGCCGACGGTGCCAAAGGTCATCGCTGAACCGAACAAGCGTCCGGTTACCCGGCTAACGCCGCCGGATTTGCCCATCGACATGGTGATCAGCGGGCGCGTCGCGTACTTCTCTTTCATGGTCAGCGTGGCGGAAAGCAGAGTGAGAACGTCCTGAGGTGTCTGCGGCATCACCGCGATCTTTGGTAGATCGGCACCCAACTCCTGCATTCGACGCAGTCGATAGATGATATCTTCCTGCGCCGGCGTTTTATGGAAATCATGATTGCTCATGATCACTTTTACGCCGGCTTGATGCGCATCGTTCACCAGCGCGCGGATTTGCGCTTCGTCGTTAAACAGCTCGATGTCGATAACATCGGCTAATCCGCTTAGCGCCGCCTGACGGTTAAGTTCAAAATACGCTTCGTCGCTGATTTCCGTTTCGCCGCCCTCTTTCTTACTGCGAAAGGTGAACAGCAGCGGTAGAGTCTTCAGCGTATGACGGATTTCCGCCAGCGCGGCCAGCACCTGGGGGATTTCCCGGACGTGGGTAAAATGGTCAACTCGCCATTCGATAATATCAGCGCCAGCGTCAACCAGGCCCTGCGCATTAGTCAGCAGTTCATCCAGCGTTTTCCCGATCAGCGGTACGCAAATTAAGGTTTCGCCTTCCTTGAAGGTGATGTTCTTTACGGTTACTGCAGTTGTCATGTAGGTATCCATTATTGTTGTCGTGAACCTCAGGCGGTGACGGTGGTGCGAGACACTCTTTGCGCCGCGCGCGCCTGAAGTTGACGATAGCCGATGTACAGGGCGATCACAAAGCCGATAACGGCGATCAGGAAATCAAACCACATAATGCTGGCAATACTAATCTGTGAAAGCCTGGCGGTGATAAGCGGGATCGTGAAGCTCGCGATACTGCCTGCGGTGTAGAAGATCCCGGTCGCCTTGCCTTTGCCATTCGGAAAGCTCATTGCCATGATGGTCGCTCCCAGCTGCAATACCCCGCCGGCAGCGGCAAAGCCGATGACGAAGGCGAAACCGGTAACCATCAGCGGGGTGGGGAACAGGCACACTAACAGCAATGAGACCATCGACAGGCAGGTATAGATGATCATCGCTACCGCAGAGCTGAATACCTCTTTGACGAAAGCGGCGGTCACGAAGACGCAGACCAGCGAACCGACGGTGTAGATGCTCAGGAGCTTGATCGCCGATGCATAAGGCATACCGACCACGAACTGACCATATTGCGCCAGCCACTGACTGACCAGGTAAAAAGTTGCCATGCCGATATAGCCGTACAGGGTAAAGACAACCATATCCAGTTTGTTGGCTTGCGGCTTAGCTGAAGCCGATGCCTGCGCCGCTGGAGCCTCTTCCTTTTTGGCCGCCTGGCTATCGGGGAACGGCATCTTGAGCAGATAGATTGCGCTCAGTACAAACAGAGCCGCCGCGATCACGAACGACCAGCCAAACCACAGATTTGCCCATATCAGCAGGCTGATAATGAACGGCAGCAGAAATTGCCCTGCGGAAACGAAGGCTTTGATGAGTACATTAGCGCGGCTGGCGGAGTGCGGGAAAGACTCCATCAGCGCCGGATAGGTTCCGGAGTCGAGGAAGCTGTTCGCCAGACCAGCCATGATGCCAAACACGTAGGCCAGATAAATATTTTTAGTCAGCAGAATGCCGACGAAGAAGATCAGATAACTCAGGATCCCGAGATAAATAAAAGGCTTGCGACCAAAGCGATCCGACAAAAAACCGGTCACGATCGTCGCCAGTTTACCGATACCTAATGAGGAGATAACGATCGATACGCCAGCAGCATCTGTTCCCCACTGTTCCTGAAGATGGGCCATGTTGAGGGTGATTAAAAGCACCCCCATGCCGTGGATCAGGTAGTTGAGATACAGCCCTGCCGCAGTAGGGATGTATTTGTTTTTCATCTCTTGCCTCTTAGAACAGAATGCTCTTGACGTAGTCAACCGGCATCTCTTTGCCCGTCCAGATTTCGAACGCGCGCGCGCCTTGCCACAGCATCATTCCCAGGCCGTTGAGGGTGCGGCAGCCTTTTTTCTCCGCCACTTCCAGCAGATGGGTTTTACGCGGGTTATAGACGACGTCGGAGACAATCAGGTCCGGGCGCAGGAAGCTGTCGTTTGGCAGCAGCATCTGGCCTTCGAATGGTTTCATACCGACGCCGGTGGCGTTGGTGAGGATCACGCTGCTGTCGATTTCGGCGCGCAGCTTGTCATGATCGTCGAGATCGAAAAGGTGGATCTCGCAGTCGGTGTTATCGCGGATCTTGGCGACGGTCTGCTCGGCATTGGCGAAGAACTTGTCTTTACGGTTGAAGATCGAGATGGCCTTCACGCCGTCGAGCGCGGCCTGTACGCTGATGGCGGTAGCCGCGCCGCCCGCGCCGAGGATGGTCATCTTTTTGCCGATGATATCGATACCGGCTTCTGACAGCGCGCGCATATAGCCGGTGCCGTCGGTAATGTGACCGGTCAGGACGCCATTATCGTTGACGACGGTATTGACCGCGCCGACCAGCTGCGCCGCCGGTGAAAGCTTGTCGAGATACTGACAAATCTCGGTTTTATTCGGCATTGAGACGTTGTAACCGCGCAGTTTCAGCGCGCGGAAGCCCTGCACGACATCCTTTAGCTCCTGGTTATCGACTTCGAACGCCAGGTAGGCGTAATCGAGACCAAGATGCGCAAAGGCTTCGTTGTGCATGGTCGGCGACATGCTGTGTCTAATCGGGGTAGCGATTAAGCCAATCAGCTCGGTATGACCGGTAAGACGTTCTGCCATGATAAATATCCTCAATATGTTAAAAATGGAATCTGTTGCGCTTCGCGATTGCCGAGTACGCCCATGTCTTCGAGTATTTCCAGCACGTTGCGGCCTTCGCGCACGCCGTCAATAATTCGCCGGGCCGACAGGCTGTCGCCGATATTCATGATTTTTACGTTGTTGGCGGCGGCCCACTGGGCGATGTCGTCGAGACCTGCGCGGTTGGCGCGCATTCCCAGGCACACAAAGCCGTAGTCGAAGGGAATATCGAACGTGCCGCTGGCGGTATTCACGGTGAAATGGTTTGGAGCGACAGCGGTCAATCGGGTCTGCATGTGTTGCTCCACCTGGTGTTCTTCCAGCATGGTCAACATCGCGTTTTTGGTAATAATGTCGAGGTCCTGTCCCGGCGCGTCCTGCATTTCAATCAGCACCGTTTCGGCGCCGCGCGCGGAGAAGTATTCGATGACGTCCAGGCCGACGGCGCCGCCGCCAACCACCACGATGCGTTTACCTGCGGCATCGGCAAAGGCGTCAAGGTGTTCAATCATGCCGGTTATTGAGAACAGGCAGCCACCCTTGGCGTCAATGTTCTCGCGCAGGCCGTCGATCGGCGGCAGTAGGGGAACCGAGCCGGTGGCGTTAACGATGAGCTGTGGATGCAGCGCGGCGACTGAAGCGACGTCGGCGCGTTTACCGACCTGCAGCATCAGATTGCTTAGCCCGGAAAGGCGGTTTTTCATAAACTGCGGGAAATCGGCGATGCGCTTTTTCTCCGGCAGCAGCGCAATGGTGCTGGCCAGGCCGCCGACGTGGCTTTTCTCTTCCAGCAGCCAGGTGTTGCAGCCGACTTCCGCGGCGGTACAGGCGGCTTCCATTCCGGCCGTGCCGGCGCCGATTACCACGACGTTGGTTTCGCGCGAAACACGCTGCTGTTTGTAAGCGTCGCCGTGGATGATGTCCGGGTTGATCGAGCAGCGCAGCGGGCGAGAGCGGGCGATGCGGTGATCCGCGCAGCCGATATTACAGGAGATGCATTTGCGCATCAGACGCTCATTGCCGCTTTGTACTTTCTGCACCCATTCAGGCTCGGCAATCAACCCACGACCAATGGCGATCAGATCGGCATCGCCGGTCGCGAGGATATCTTCGGCGATTTTTGGCGAACGAATGTTGCCGGCGATCACCGTCGGCTTATGGAATTTGTCGCGTACCGCGCGGGAGAGATAGCGCTTCCAGCCATCTTCCAGCGACATCTGGTCGATTTGCAGGTTCAGGTTATCGTTCTGCGCGGCAGAGACGTTAATAATGTCGACTTTGTCCTGACACAGTTCGAGGATGCGCAGCGAATCTTCCAGCGTGTTGCCGCCCTTTAAGAAATCGTCGGCGCTGATGCGTAGACTTATTGGGAAACGCGGCCCGACGCAGGCGCGAACCTTATCGATAATCAGGCTTAATATGCGGGTGCGGTTTTCGATACTACCGCCGAATTCGTCGGTACGTTTATTAAATAGCGGCGATAAAAACTGGCTAATTAAATAGGAGTGGCCGCCATGAATTTCTACACAGTCAAAACCGGCGCGGCGTACGCGCTCCGCGGCGTCGCCAAATTTGTCTACCGCGTGATAAATTTCTTCATGGGTCATTGGCCGCGGAATATTACCGTGCTTTTTCGACGGCGTGCTGGAAGCGGAAAGCGGCGTCTGCCCATTCAGGCGATAAGCATAAGCCGAAGCGCCAGCGTGATTTAGCTGAATCGCTACGCAGGCGCCGTGTTTATGAAGGGTTTCGGTTAATTTAAACAGACGCGGAATATATTGATCGTTATCGATACGTAACTGCGTTGTACCATTGGAGGCGAAGGGAAAATCGATGCAGATATTTTCCACGGTAATGAGCCCGGTACCGCCTTTCGCCCGCAGTTCGTAGTATTCAAGCTGTTCCTGCGAGACTTCGCCGTTGAGGGTGGCCATATTGGTACCCATCGGCGGCATGATAATGCGATTTTTTATGGTCATCCCGTTGATAGTTAGCGGGCTGAATAGATGAGGATAGTGGCTCATTTAGGCTCTCCACAAGAACGGCAGGCGGCCCACGTTGTGAAGCAGGCGACGTGACGTATCTAAAGTTAATATTTCTCTGTCAGGAAAGATAACGAGCCGGGGAGGGGAAAAATAATGCTTTTTTTTGTGCTGAGCTATAGGGGTTTTCTATGGAGTTAACCGTTAATTCACATATTGGACGGTTTGTTTTAAATACTTCTGCTGATTATTTACTTGTCATTGTGGATCTATACAAAAATAGCCCGGCAACGCCGGTATAAATGCACGATGAGGTACGGGAAGGATAAATTTATCTATAAATTATACGTAATAATAGGCGCCGGAGAGAAACACAAAGAGAAAGCCCGGCTTGTTCGCCGGGCTTGAAGGTTAGTTCATAAAGGCGGGCTGTTGGCGCTCGTAGGCGGAAATCGCCTCTTCATGCTGCAGCGTCAGGCCGATGCTATCCAGGCCGTTGAGCATACAGTGGCGGCGGAAGTCGTCGATTTTAAAGCTGTAGGTTTTATCCCCGGCTTTAACCACCTGCGCTTCAAGGTCTACTTCAAAGCTGATGCCCGGGTTCGCCTGTACCAGCTTGAACAGCTCGTCCACCTGCTCATCGCTGAGCGTCACCGGCAGCAGTTGGTTATTGAAGCTGTTGCCGTAAAAGATATCGGCAAAGCTTGGCGCAATCACCACTTTGAAACCGTAATCGGTCAACGCCCACGGCGCGTGCTCGCGCGAGGAGCCGCAGCCGAAGTTTTCACGCGCCAGCAGGATAGACGCCCCTTTATATTGCGGGAAGTTCAGCACGAACTCAGGGTTCGGTTGCTGCCCCTGGTCGTCGAGAAAACGCCAGTCGTTAAACAGGTGCGCGCCAAAGCCGGTACGCGTTACTTTCTGCAGGAACTGCTTAGGAATGATCGCATCGGTATCGACGTTTGCGGCATCCAGCGGAACCACCAGGCCAGTATGTTGGGTAAATTTCTCTGCCATGATGGTCTCCTTATTTCAAGTTACGAATATCGGCGAAATGGCCGGTCACCGCTGCCGCCGCGGCCATTGCCGGGCTGACTAAATGAGTGCGTCCGCCGCGGCCTTGACGGCCTTCAAAGTTACGGTTGCTGGTAGAGGCGCAACGTTCGCCGGGATTCAGGCGGTCGTTGTTCATCGCCAGGCACATGGAGCAGCCCGGTAAGCGCCACTCAAAACCGGCGTCGATGAAAATCTTATCCAGACCTTCGGCTTCCGCCTGCGCTTTCACCGGGCCGGAGCCGGGAACCACCAGCGCCTGTACGCCCGGCGCCACTTTACGCCCTTTGGCGATTTCCGCCGCCGCGCGTAAATCTTCGATTCGCGAGTTAGTGCAGGAACCGATAAAGACTTTATCGATCGCGACCTCGGTCAACGGTACGCCGGATTTCAGCCCCATATAGGCCAGCGCTTTTTCGGCGCTGGCGCGCTCGACCGGATCGCTGAACGACGCCGGATCCGGGATAATATCGGTGACGGAGATGACCTGGCCGGGATTGGTACCCCAGGTGACCTGCGGCGCAATCTCTTCTGCCTGCAGCGTCACCACGGTATCGAAGGTGGCGTCATCGTCGGTTTTCAGCGTTTTCCAGTATTCCACCGCGTCGGCGAAATCCTGGCCCTTCGGCGCGTGCAGGCGGCCCTGCACGTAATTGAAGGTGGTCTCGTCCGGCGCGACCAGACCCGCTTTGGCGCCCATTTCGATTGCCATATTGCACAGAGTCATACGGCCTTCCATGCTCAGGTCGCGAATGGCTTCGCCGCAGAATTCGACCACGTGACCGGTACCACCGGCGCTACCGGTTTTGCCGATGATCGCCAGCACGATGTCTTTCGCGGTAATGCCCGGCGCCGCTTTGCCACGAACTTCGATTTTCATCGTCTTCGCGCGACCCTGTTTCAGGGTCTGGGTCGCCAGTACATGTTCAACTTCAGAGGTGCCGATACCGAATGCCAGCGCGCCGAATGCGCCGTGAGTGGCGGTATGGGAATCGCCGCATACGATGGTCATCCCCGGCAGGGTGACGCCCTGTTCCGGGCCCATGACGTGTACGATGCCCTGGAATGGGTGATTTAAGTCATACAGCTCAACGCCAAACTCTTTGCAGTTCTTAATCAGCTCCTGCATCTGAATACGGGCCATTTCGCCGGAGGCGTTGATATCTTTAGTCTGCGTTGAGACGTTGTGATCCATGGTGGCGAACGTTTTGCCCGGCTGACGCACCGGACGACCGTGCGCGCGCAGCCCGTCAAACGCCTGCGGAGAGGTGACTTCGTGCACCAGATGGCGGTCGATATACAGCAGTGGGGTTTCGTTCTGCGCTTCGTACACCACGTGCGCATCAAACAATTTTTCGTATAAGGTCTTCGCCATGATTACACCCCTTCCGCGACATAGCGGGCAATGATATCGCCCATTTCATCTGTACTGACAGCCGCCGTACCGCGCGCTAAGTCGCCGGTACGAATGCCTTCTTCTAATGCGCGGTTGATAGCGCGTTCAATGGCGCTCGCCGCGTCGCCCGCGTCCAGGCTGTAGCGCAGCAGCAGCGCCAGCGACAGGATTTGCGCAATCGGGTTGGCGATATTTTTGCCCGCGATGTCCGGCGCCGAGCCGCCCGCCGGTTCATACAGGCCAAAACCTTGCTCGTTGAGGCTGGCGGACGGCAACATGCCCATAGAGCCGGTGATCATCGCGCACTCGTCGGACAGGATGTCGCCAAACAGGTTGGAGCACAGCAGGACATCGAACTGCGACGGATCTTTGATGAGCTGCATAGTGGCATTATCGATATACATATGCGCCAGCTCGACGTCCGGATACTCTTTGCCAATCTCGTTGACGATTTCGCGCCACAGGATAGAAGACTGCAGGACGTTGGCTTTATCGATTGACGTCACTTTGTGACGACGCTTGCGCGCCGATTCAAAGGCAATACGCGCGATACGCTCGATTTCAAAGCGGTGGTATACCTCGGTGTCGAAGGCTTTTTCATGCTGGCCGCTGCCTTCACGGCCTTTCGGCTGACCGAAGTAAATGCCGCCGGTCAGTTCGCGCACGCACAGAATGTCGAAGCCGTTGGCGGCGATATCGGCGCGCAGCGGGCAGAACGCTTCCAGCCCCTGATACAGTTTAGCCGGGCGCAGGTTGCTGAATAATTTGAAGTGCTTACGCAGCGGCAGCAGCGCGCCGCGCTCCGGCTGCTCGGCCGGCGGCAGATGTTCCCACTTCGGGCCGCCGACGGATCCGAACAGAATCGCGTCAGCCTGCTCGCAGCCATCAACGGTGGCTTGCGGCAGCGGCATGCCCTGACGGTCGATGGCGATGCCGCCAACGTCGTACTGGCTGGTGGTGATACGCATTGAAAAACGGTTACGAACGGCTTCCAGTACTTTCATCGCCTGGTTCATCACTTCCGGGCCAATTCCATCACCCGGCAAAACGGCAATATGATAATTCTTCGACATTACACGGTTTCCTTGTTGTTCTCTTTATTCTGAGCTTGGCGTTGCAATTCTTTTTCGACTTCGGCGGCGCGCCAGATATTGTTCAGCACGTGTACCATCGCTTTTGCTGACGATTCGACGATATCGGTCGCCAGACCGACGCCATGGAAGCGGCGACCGTTGTATTCCACGACAATATCCACCTGACCCAGCGCATCTTTGCCGTGGCCTTTGGCGCTTAAGCCATACTTCACTAAGTCGATGTTGTAGTCCGTCACGCGGTTGATCGCCTGGTAGATAGCGTCAACCGGGCCGTTGCCATTGGCGGCTTCGGTTTTGATTTCATCACCGCAGGCCAGCTTGATAGAGGCGGTAGCGATATCGCTGGAGCCAGACTGGACGCTGAAGTAGTCGAGACGGAAATGCTCTGGTTCTTCCTGCTGTTTGTTAATGAAGGCCAGCGCCTCCAGGTCGTAGTCGAAGACCTGGCCCTTTTTATCCGCCAGCTTCAGGAAGGCGTCATACAGATGATCCAGGTTGTAGTCGCTCTCTTTGTAGCCCATCTCTTCCATACGGTGTTTCACCGCCGCGCGGCCGGAGCGTGAAGTCAGGTTCAGCTGTACCTGGTTCAGGCCGATGGATTCCGGGGTCATGATTTCGTAGTTTTCGCGGTTCTTCAGCACGCCATCCTGATGAATACCGGAAGAGTGGGCGAAGGCGCCGGTACCGACGATAGCTTTGTTAGCCG
Organism: Klebsiella sp. K-3; assembly: GCF_051207495.1. Classification (NCBI taxonomy): domain Bacteria; kingdom Pseudomonadati; phylum Pseudomonadota; class Gammaproteobacteria; order Enterobacterales; family Enterobacteriaceae; genus Klebsiella; species Klebsiella sp. K-3. The sequence continues at coordinate 246,881 of NZ_JBPNXF010000005.1, forward strand.
GGATCGGCATATTGCAGATTTGGCTGACGGTCTGGCTGGTACGCCAGATTTCGTGGTGATTGATGTTGGTGTGCACGTTCATAATGTCTTTGCGCACTTTGATCGCCATGATCACTTCTTCCAGTGCGCAGTTGCCGGCGCGTTCGCCGATACCGTTCATCGCGCCTTCTACCTGACGCGCGCCAGCGTGGACGGCGGCGAGGGCGTTGCCGACGGCGATGCCTAAATCATCATGGGTGTGGACTGAAATAATCGCTTTATCAATGTTTGGTACGCGTTCGTACAGGCCGCTGATGATGTTGGCGTATTCAAACGGCATGGTGTAGCCGACGGTATCCGGGATATTAATGGTCGTGGCGCCAGCGCGGATAGCCGCTTCGACAACGCGAGCCAGATCGTCGATCGGCGTACGGCCTGCGTCTTCACAGGAAAATTCGACGTCATCGGTATAGTTACGCGCGCGTTTCACCATGTAAATAGCGCGCTCGATGACTTCATCCAGCGTACTGCGCAACTTGGTGGCGATGTGCATCGGTGAGGTGGCGATGAAGGTGTGAATACGGAATGCTTCCGCCACTTTTAAGGATTCCGCCGCCACGTCGATATCTTTCTCAACGCAGCGCGCCAGCGCGCACACGCGGCTATTTTTGATGGTGCGAGCGATGGTCTGCACCGATTCAAAATCGCCTGGGGAAGAAACCGGGAAACCGACTTCCATCACATCGACGCCCATACGTTCAAGGGCCATGGCTATTTGCAGCTTCTCTTTCACGCTCAGGCTGGCCTGTAACGCTTGTTCCCCATCACGTAAGGTCGTATCGAAAATAATGACTTGCTGGCTCATGGTTTAGATCCTTAATCTGTTGCCTGGCGCCTTGCTTCGAGCATAAAAAAACCCGCGCAATGGCGCGGGTTTAGTGTCTTGCTGGAAGATGACTTAACGCTGAACGTCGCCCAACAGCCTACCGCGCACAATGGATGCGTTTAGTAGTAGTAGGCTGGTGAAGCGAGTAGTGCGAATCATGCGTCATACTCCAGTTGAAATCGATATGCTTTTAGAGTTACTGGATAGCGGTTTTGATGTCAACCCCAGGCAAGATAAAAACTGTTTTTCACAAGCCTGGTGAATTAGCTAATTGTGCTGGATTATCCCTTGTTTCGCCGACGATCCTATTTGAGACATTTATCTGCCTCTGGAAAAATAAAACAATTAGAAAAAATTTTTATCATAAAGGGGGGCGATAAAGACAGGAGGGAGGAATGTGCTTATCTTAATGAAACATAAGGGATTAGTGGTGTTGTCCTTGCTGGTTTTGAGAGTTTTAGGCGAGAGGAAGGATAACAAAGTGTTAATTAATAGCAGAGGGAAAATAGATAGTTAATTGATACTTAAATTGCAATTAACTAATAGTGGTGTTGTTTATTCCTGTGATCTATGGGTACACTTTATATCATCAAGTAAATGATATGTTTTAGGCGGGTTCCGGTGATGTCCTGTGAGGTTTTTCGTCGCTACTCATAACCTTGATATATTCCTAAAATTCAACTTTACCCTTTTGCAGATTTAATATGCATGATAAATGATATTGTCTTAATTAATTACTGCACTTTGGTAAAAGGAATTTAGCGTGACGGTGGAGTTAGATATGTTAATTGAAAATACTGAATATAAATCAGCCCCGGGACAGGAAGTCGTTAAACCACAACTGCGGATGGTGGATCTCAACCTGCTGACCGTCTTTGATGCGGTGATGCAGGAACAAAATATTACCCGCGCGGCCCATACTCTCGGCATGTCCCAACCGGCGGTAAGTAACGCGGTATCTCGTCTTAAGGTGATGTTTAATGATGAACTGTTTGTTCGCTATGGGCGCGGCATTCAGCCAACGGCGCGGGCATATCAGCTGTTTGGCTCGGTACGCCAGGCATTGCAACTGGTGCAAAATGAGCTGCCGGGTTCCGGTTTTGAACCGCTGAGTAGCGAACGCGTATTTAACCTCTGCGTTTGTAGCCCATTGGATAATTACTTAACCTCGCTAATATTTAATAAAGTTGGTGAAATCGCGCCAAATATTCATCTGGTCTTTAAATCAGCGCTACATCAAAACACCGAACATCAGCTGCGTTATCAGGAAATTGAATTTGTTATCGGCTATGAAGAGTTTCGTCGTCCTGAGTTCGCCTGCATACCTTTATTCAAAGATGAAATGGTTCTGGTGGCCAACCGTAAACATCCGCGTATTTCCGGGCCGTTAACGGAAGCGGATATTTATCAGGAAGAGCACGCGGTCGTCGCATTGGATCGTTATGCGTCATTTAGCCAGCCGTGGTATGACTCCGTAGATAAACAATCCTGTATTGCTTATCAGGGCAATGCCATGGTCAGTGTATTAAATGTAGTTTCGCAAACCCACATGGTGGCGATAGCGCCACGCTGGTTAGCCAATGAATTCGCGGATAAATTAGACCTGCAGATATTACCGCTGCCGCTGAAGGTAAATAGCCGCACCTGCTTCCTCTCCTGGCACGAAGCGGCCGGTCGCGATAAAGGCCATCAATGGATGGAAGAGTTACTGGCAAATATCTGCCAGCGCTAATTGCCGTTATCTACAAAGGGGAGCGAAAGCTCCAGCTTATCTGAATAAATAGCCAAAAAGCAGAATATTATTCTGTTTATCACCGCGGGTTCTCGCAACCCGACGGTGAAAAATGGATGATTTTCTGCCGTAAGCCATTTTCCCCGAGTATTGGCTGTCTCATTTTGCTATTCATGAAGCAATCCTCCATATATTTCTCCAGATGCTTTCTTTTCTGCTTTTGAGACCCGCTGCAGACCCCGGCAGGCGAATTGCCTGCCTGTTGGCGAGCAGTTATGGTAATGCACAGCAAGTCGTTCACCTCAATGCGCTGCCGCTGGCGGCGCATCATACGACGCGCGCGGAAAATGACTTCCGCCGTCGTGAAAACAATAAGCCTGGAGGCAAACCATGGAGATGTTGTCAGGAGCCGAGATGGTCGTCCAATCGCTTGTCGATCAGGGCGTCAAGCAAGTATTCGGCTATCCCGGAGGCGCAGTCCTCGATATCTATGATGCATTACATACCCTCGGCGGCATTGACCATGTGCTGGTGCGCCATGAGCAGGCGGCGGTGCATATGGCCGACGGGCTGGCGCGCGCGACTGGCGAAGTCGGGGTGGTGCTGGTGACCTCCGGCCCGGGAGCGACAAACGCTATTACCGGTATTGCAACGGCTTACATGGATTCTATTCCGCTGGTCATTCTTTCCGGGCAGGTCGCGACCTCGCTGATTGGCTACGATGCCTTCCAGGAGTGCGATATGGTGGGGATCTCGCGGCCGGTGGTCAAACACAGCTTCCTGGTGAAACAGACTGAAGATATTCCAGGTATTCTAAAGAAAGCGTTCTGGCTGGCCGCCAGCGGCCGTCCTGGGCCGGTGGTAGTCGATTTGCCGAAGGATATTCTTAATCCGGCGAAGAAGCTGCCTTACGTTTGGCCGGATGCGGTTAGCATGCGTTCCTATAACCCGACGACCAGCGGCCATAAAGGGCAAATTAAACGCGCGCTGCAAACGCTGGTGGCGGCGAAAAAACCGGTCGTGTACGTTGGCGGCGGTGCAATCAATTCGCAGTGCGAAGCGCAGCTGCGTACGTTGGTCGAAAAGCTGAAGCTACCGGTGGTCTCTTCATTAATGGGTTTAGGCGCTTTTCCGGCGACTCATCAGCAGGCGCTGGGGATGTTGGGGATGCACGGTACCTATGAAGCCAACATGACTATGCATCATTCTGACGTTATTTTTGCAGTTGGCGTACGCTTTGACGATCGCACCACCAACAATTTGGCTAAGTATTGCCCGAACGCCACGGTGCTGCATATTGATATCGATCCTACGTCGATCTCCAAGACCGTCCCGGCGGATGTGCCGATCGTCGGCGACGCGCGTCAGGTGCTTGACCAGATGTTTGATCTGCTTGAACAGGAAGAGAGCCAGCAGCCGCTGGATGAGATCCGCGATTGGTGGCAGCAGATCGAACAGTGGCGTTCCCGCCATTGCCTGCAATACGACACGCAAAGCGGCAAGATCAAACCGCAGGCGGTGATTGAGGCTATCTGGCGCCTGACCAACGGCGACGCTTACGTGACTTCTGACGTCGGCCAGCATCAGATGTTCGCCGCGCTCTATTATCCATTTGATAAACCAAGACGTTGGATTAACTCCGGCGGCCTCGGCACGATGGGCTTTGGTCTGCCTGCGGCGCTGGGCGTGAAGATGGCGCTACCGCATGAAACCGTTATCTGCGTGACCGGGGACGGCAGCATCCAGATGAACATTCAGGAGCTTTCCACCGCCCTGCAGTACGAACTGCCGGTACTGGTATTGAACCTGAATAACCGTTACCTCGGGATGGTGAAGCAGTGGCAGGATATGCTCTATTCCGGCCGCCATTCGCAGTCCTATATGGAATCGCTGCCGGACTTCGTGCGCGTCGCTGAGGCTTATGGCCACGTCGGTATTCGCATCAGCGAGCCGCAAGAGCTTGAGGCTAAACTGGCGGAAGCGCTGGAGCAGGTGCGTAATAACCGTCTGGTGTTCGTTGATGTTACGGTTGATGGTAGCGAGCATGTTTACCCCATGCAGATCCGCGGCGGCGGCATGGACGAAATGTGGTTGAGCAAAACGGAGAGAACCTGATTATGCGCCGGATATTATCTGTATTACTGGAGAACGAATCGGGGGCATTATCCCGGGTGATCGGCCTGTTTTCCCAACGCGGCTACAATATTGAAAGCCTGACGGTAGCGCCAACCGACGATCCGACGTTGTCCCGCATGACCATCCAGACGGTGGGCGACGAAAAAGCCATTGAGCAGATCGAAAAGCAATTACATAAGCTGGTGGACGTGCTGCGGGTTAGCGAACTGGGCCAGGGCTCCCATGTCGAGCGTGAAATCATGCTGGTGAAAGTGCAGGCCAGCGGTTATGGCCGCGAAGAGGTGAAACGCAACACCGAGATATTTCGCGGGCAGATTATTGATGTCACGCCTTCTATCTATACCGTGCAGCTTGCCGGAACCAGCGATAAGCTGGATGCCTTCCTGGCCTCCTTGCGCGACGTCGCGCGCATTGTTGAAGTGGCGCGCTCTGGAGTGGTCGGCCTGTCGCGCGGCGATAAAATCATGCGCTAAACGCTGAAAAAATGACGTAAAAATAGCCCGACACAAACTGTCGGGTTATTTTTTTGCGAATTCCGTAGGAACTGTGGACGAAAGCGGTTGCCGCGCTAACTATTCTGCGTTTAGATGTTATAAAAATGGATCTCTATACTCTAATGAGTATATCTATTTAATGGTTGTTTTTTGTACTTCTTACCCAAGGGGCAATTGTGAAACTGGATGAAATCGCCCGGCTGGCCGGTGTTTCAAGAACCACCGCGAGCTATGTGATTAATGGCAAAGCGAAGCAGTATCGCGTCAGCGATAAAACGGTCGAGAAGGTGATGGCGGTGGTGCGCGAGCATAACTACCACCCGAATGCGGTCGCTGCTGGCCTGCGCGCAGGACGCACGCGTTCAATTGGTCTGGTGATCCCGGATCTCGAGAATACCAGTTATACCCGTATTGCGAACTATCTGGAGCGTCAGGCGCGTCAGCGCGGCTACCAGCTGCTGATCGCCTGCTCGGAAGATCAGCCGGATAACGAAATGCGCTGTATTGAGCATCTGCTGCAGCGCCAGGTGGATGCCATTATCGTTTCGACTTCACTGCCGCCGGAGCATCCATTCTATCAGCGCTGGGCGAACGATCCTTTCCCGATTGTCGCGCTCGACCGCGCGCTCGATCGTGAACACTTTACCAGCGTCGTCGGCGCGGACCAGGACGACGCTGAAATGCTCGCCGCCGAGCTGCGCAAATTCCCCGGTGACAATGTGCTGTATCTGGGAGCGCTGCCGGAGCTGTCGGTAAGCTTCCTGCGCGAGCAGGGGTTCCGTTCGGCGTGGAAGGATGACCCGCGGGAAGTGAACTTCCTCTATGCCAACAGCTATGAACGCGAAGCCGCGGCCCAGCTGTTTGAAAAGTGGCTGGAAACGCATCCGATGCCGCAACTGCTGTTCACCACCTCTTTCCCGCTGCTGCAGGGCGTGATGGACGTCACGCTGCGCCGTGAAGGCAAACTGCCATCCGAACTCGCCATCGCCACCTTCGGTGATAACGAACTGCTCGATTTCCTGCAGTGTCCGGTGCTGGCAGTTGCGCAGCGTCACCGCGACGTTGCCGAGCGTGTTTTAGAGATTGTACTGGCAAGCCTGGATGAACCGCGTAAGCCAAAACCAGGCTTAAGCCGTATTCGTCGTAACCTTTATCATCGCGGAAGTTTGAATCGCCGCTGATCCATTAGCGAAAAAAGGTTAAGATTCTTCGTAGGTTATTCGCCAGATGGATTAGCATCTGGCGATAATCCATACAATTTACGTAGAGATTCGTAAATCTATTCGCTTTCAGACAAATCCCTAAACTTCTTTACGCCTTATTTTGTTTTATTCCTGAGAAAGATTTTTTTGTATCCAAATGGTGCAAGAAAATGCGCAATGCCATCTGTTAGTATTATTTTGTTACATTCATCGGAATAATTGCTGAATTAACAATCGCTTTATCCTGCCTTCATCGCCGTTGAGAGCGTCAGGCCGCGGCACAAGTGCTTCTCCGTCCACAACAGGCACTGTTAACGGACATCAGAATGGCCTAAAATGCCGCTCGCGTCGCAAACTGACACTTTATATTTTCCCGCTGAAGATATTTTGTCGCTTTTAACTGTTACGAGTTTGTTGGTTATTTTCTTACACGTATTCATAACGTTAATTTGCCTCGTTTGTTGGTGATTTATTCATCAGGGCTAATATCGGCTGTAAATAATGGGTTTTTGCGCTCCGTTGGCATTAGTGCTGGCTTGACAAGCTTTTCCTCCGCTCCGTAAACTCCTTTAGGTGGGAATTTGTGGGGTAAAGTGGCGAAAAGGGGTGAGGCTGGCATGTTCCGTGGAGCAACGTTAGTCAATCTCGACAGTAAAGGCCGTTTGGCCGTACCGACGCGCTACCGCGACGGGCTGATCGAGGATGCTTCTGGTCAAATGGTGTGCACCATTGACATTCATCACCCGTGCCTGCTGCTTTATCCTTTGCCTGAATGGGAAATCATCGAGCAAAAATTGTCGCGTTTGTCGAGCATGAATCCCGTTGAACGGCGCGTACAGCGTCTGCTTTTGGGGCATGCCAGCGAATGTCAGATGGATAGCGCCGGACGATTGCTAATCGCGCCGGTGCTGCGGCAACATGCCGGGCTGACAAAAGAAGTGATGCTGGTCGGACAGTTTAATAAATTTGAACTGTGGGATGAAACGACCTGGTATCAACGGGTCAAGGAAGATATCGACGCTGAGCAGTCCGCTACCGGTGAACTGTCGGAGCGCCTGCAGGATTTGTCTTTATAAAATGATGGAAAATTTTAAACATACTACGGTACTTCTGGATGAAGCCGTTAACGGCCTGAATATTCGTCCAAATGGTATCTACATTGATGGAACCTTTGGCCGCGGTGGTCACTCGCGTCTGATCCTCTCCCAACTGGGGGCGGAAGGGCGCCTGCTGGCAATCGATCGCGACCCAACGGCTATTGCCGTTGCGCAAACCATCGATGACCCACGCTTTTCCATCGTACATGGTCCTTTCTCGCAGCTGGCTGACTACGTCGCCGAGCGCAATCTTACCGGCAAGATCGACGGTATTCTTCTCGATCTTGGCGTTTCTTCACCGCAGCTGGACGACGCGGAACGCGGATTCTCCTTTATGCGCGATGGTCCGCTGGACATGCGCATGGATCCGACTCGCGGTCAGTCCGCCGCCGAATGGTTACAGACCGCCGAAGAAGCCGACATCGCCTGGGTCATCAAAACCTTTGGCGAAGAGCGTTTCGGCAAACGTATCGCGCGCGCGATCGTTGAACGTAACCGCATTGAGCCGATGACCCGTACTAAAGAGCTGGCGGAAGTTATCGCGGCGGCGACGCCGGTGAAAGATAAGCACAAACATCCCGCGACCCGTACCTTCCAGGCGGTGCGCATTTGGGTGAACAGTGAACTGGAGGAGATAGAGCAGGCGCTAAAAAGCTCGCTCGGCGTGCTGGCCCCCGGCGGCCGGCTGTCGATTATCAGTTTCCATTCGCTGGAAGACCGTATTGTGAAGCGCTTTATGCGTGAACAAAGTCGCGGTCCGCAGGTTCCAGCGGGGATCCCGATGACTGAAGAGCAGCTCAGGAAACTGGGCGGCCGTCAGTTGCGAGCACTAGGCAAGTTGATGCCGGGCGAAGAAGAGGTGGCAGAGAATCCACGCGCCCGTAGTTCAGTGCTGCGTATCGCAGAGAGGACGAACGCATGATCGGCAGAGTGACAGTAGCCTTAAGCAAAGTTAAAGGATCGTTAGGAAGCAACGAGCGCCATGCCTTGCCTGGCGTTATCGGGGACGATCTTCTGCGGTTTGGGAAGCTGCCACTCTGCCTGTTCATTTGCATCATCATAACGGCAGTGACCGTGGTGACGACGGCGCACCATACCCGTCTGTTAACCGCGCAGCGTGAACAATTAGTTCTGGAGCGTGACGCTCTGGATATTGAATGGCGCAACCTGATCCTCGAAGAGAACGCCCTTGGCGATCACAGTCGGGTTGAGCGGATCGCGACAGAGAAGTTGCAGATGCAACACGTTGATCCATCACAAGAAAATATAGTGGTACAGAAATAAGGATTATTGCGACGCATGAAAGCAGCGCCGAAAACGCCAAAAGCAAAACGTCAGGAAGAACAGGCCAACTTTATCAGTTGGCGTTTTGCGTTGCTGTGCGGATGTATTTTAATCGCTCTCGCCTTCCTGCTTGGCCGCGTCGCGTGGCTGCAGGTGGTGAGTCCGGATATGCTGGTGCGTCAGGGAGATATGCGTTCCCTGCGTGTGCAGGAAGTGTCAACCGCGCGCGGCATGATTACCGACCGCTCCGGCCGCCCGCTGGCGGTCAGCGTGCCGGTAAAAGCCATCTGGGCCGACCCGAAAGAGCTGCATGATGCGGGCGGCGTGACGCTCGATAACCGCTGGAAAGCGTTAGCCGATGCGCTGAATATGCCGCTGGACCTGCTGGCATCGCGTATCAACAGCAACCCGCGGATGCGTTTTATCTATCTGGCGCGTCAGGTGAACCCTGACATGGCCGACTACATCAAAAAACTGAAGCTGCCGGGGATACATCTGCGCGAGGAGTCTCGCCGTTATTATCCGTCAGGCGAAGTAACCGCTCACCTCATTGGCTTTACCAACGTCGATAGCCAGGGGATCGAGGGGGTTGAGAAAAGCTTCGATAAGTGGCTAACCGGCCAGCCGGGCGAGCGTATCGTGCGTAAAGACCGCTATGGCCGCGTGATTGAAGACATTTCTTCCACCGACAGCCAGGCGGCGCATAACCTCGCGCTGAGCATCGACGAGCGCCTACAGGCGCTGGTGTATCGTGAACTGAATAATGCGGTGGCGTTCAACAAAGCGGAATCAGGCACTGCCGTTTTGGTCGACGTCAACACCGGTGAAGTGCTGGCGATGGCCAACAGCCCGTCGTACAACCCAAATAATTTCGCGGGTACGTCCAAAGATACCATGCGTAACCGCGCCATCACCGACGTATTTGAACCGGGTTCAACGGTGAAGCCGATGGTGGTGATGACGGCGCTGCAGCGCGGCATCGTCAATGAAAATACCGTGCTGAATACCATTCCATATCGAATTAACGGCCACGAAATCAAAGACGTGGCGCGCTACAGCGAATTGACCCTGACCGGGGTGCTACAGAAGTCGAGTAACGTCGGCGTTTCTAAGCTGGCGTTAGCGATGCCGTCCTCAGCGTTAGTAGATACTTACTCACGTTTTGGGCTTGGAAAGGCGACCAATTTGGGGTTGGTCGGAGAACGCAGTGGCTTATATCCTCAAAAACAACGGTGGTCTGACATAGAGAGGGCCACCTTTTCTTTCGGCTACGGGCTAATGGTAACACCGTTACAGTTAGCGCGAGTCTACGCAACGATTGGCAGCTACGGCATCTATCGCCCGCTGTCGATTACCAAAGTTGATCCACCGGTGCCGGGCGAGCGCGTATTCCCGGACTCACTGGTACGTACCGTCGTTCACATGATGGAAAGCGTGGCGCTTCCCGGCGGCGGCGGCGTGAAAGCAGCGATCAAAGGCTATCGTATCGCGATTAAAACCGGTACGGCGAAAAAAGTGGGGCCGGATGGCCGCTACATCAACAAATATATTGCTTACACCGCAGGCGTTGCGCCCGCCAGCCACCCGCGTTTCGCGTTGGTGGTGGTGATCAACGACCCGCAGGCAGGTAAATACTACGGTGGCGCCGTTTCCGCGCCGGTGTTCGGTGCCATCATGGGCGGCGTATTGCGCACCATGAACATCGAACCGGATGCGCTGGCAACGGGCGAAAAAAGTGAATTTGTGATTAATCAAGGCGAGGGAACAGGTGGCAGATCGTAATTTGCGCGACCTTCTCGCTCCGTGGGTGCCAAATGCGCCGGAGCGAATTCTGCGAGAGATGACGCTGGACAGCCGCGTGGCGGCGTCCGGCGACCTCTTTGTCGCGGTACAGGGTCATCAGGCGGACGGGCGTCGTTATATCCCGCAGGCGATAGCGCAAGGTGTTGCTGCCATTATTGCTGAGGCGCAGGGCGAGGCCGCAGACGGCGAAGTTCGCGAGATGCACGGCGTGCCGGTCATCTACCTGAGCCAACTGAACGAGCGGTTATCCGCGCTAGCCGGGCGTTTTTACCAACAACCTTCGCAGCAGATGCGTCTGGTGGGCGTCACCGGCACTAACGGTAAGACCACCACGACTCAACTGCTTGCGCAGTGGGCGAAACTGCTCGGCGAAACCAGCGCGGTGATGGGTACCGTCGGTAACGGCCTGCTGGATAAAGTGGTGCCAACCGAAAACACCACCGGCTCTGCGGTTGATGTTCAGCACGTGCTTTCCGGTCTGGTAGGGCAGGGGGCGACTTTCGGCGCGATGGAAGTCTCTTCTCACGGGCTGGTTCAGCACCGCGTGGCGGCGCTGCAGTTCGCTGCCTCGGTGTTTACCAACCTGAGCCGTGACCACCTCGACTACCATGGCGACATGGAACATTACGAAGCGGCAAAATGGCTGCTCTATTCCACCCACCATTGCGGCCAGGCCATCGTCAACGCTGACGATGAAGTGGGGCGTCGCTGGCTGGCGAAACTGCCGGATGCGGTGGCGGTGTCGATGGAGGATCATATCAATCCGAACTGCCACGGCCGCTGGCTGAAGGCGACCGCGGTCAACTATCACGACAGCGGCGCGACCATTCAGTTTGACTCGAGCTGGGGCAAAGGCGAAATCGAAAGCCGCCTGATGGGCGCTTTTAACGTCAGCAACCTGCTGCTGGCGCTGGCGACGCTGCTGGCGCTGGGTTATCCGCTGGCGGACCTGTTGAAAACCTCTTCGCGTTTACAGCCTGTGTGCGGCCGCATGGAAGTGTTCAGCGCGCCGGGCAAACCGACCGTGGTGGTCGATTACGCCCATACGCCTGACGCGCTGGAAAAAGCGCTGCAGGCCGCGCGTCTGCACTGTAGCGGCAAGCTGTGGTGCGTCTTCGGCTGCGGCGGCGACCGCGACAAGGGCAAACGCCCGCTGATGGGCGCTATCGCGGAAGAGTTTGCCGATATCGTGGTTGTTACCGACGATAACCCGCGTACCGAAGAGCCGCGGGCGATTATCAACGACATTCTGGCCGGCATGCTTGATGCCGGGCAGGTGAAGGTGATGGAAGGCCGCGCGGAAGCGGTGACCAGCGCGGTGATGCAGGCGAAAGCGAACGACGTTGTGCTGGTCGCGGGCAAAGGCCACGAAGACTATCAGATCGTCGGTAACCGCCGTCTGGATTATTCCGACCGCGTTACCGTTGCGCGTCTGCTGGGAGCGGTAGCATGATTCGCTTTACATTAAGCCAGCTCGCCGAGATCACCCGCGGCGAACTGCAGGGTAGCGATATCGCTATCGATGACGTGACGTCCGATACCCGCAAAGTCACGGCGGGTTGCCTGTTTGTGGCGCTGAAGGGCGAGCGATTCGACGCGCATGATTTTGCCGAACAAGCGAAAGCGGCGGGCGCAGGCGCGCTGCTGGTAAGCCGCCAACTGGCCTGCGATTTACCGCAGGTGGTAGTGAAAGATACCCGTCTGGCTTTTGGCGAGTTAGCGGCCTGGGTGCGTCAGCAGGTGCCGACCCGCGTGGTGGCGCTGACTGGTTCGTCCGGTAAGACCTCGGTCAAAGAGATGACCGCGGCGATCCTCAGCCAGTGCGGTAATACGCTGTATACCGCCGGTAACCTGAATAATGATATCGGGGTACCGATGACGCTGCTGCGTCTGAACAAAGATCACCAGTATGCGGTGATTGAACTTGGCGCCAACCACCAGGGCGAAATCGCCTGGACCGTCAGCCTGACGCGTCCGGAAGCGGCGCTGGTCAACAACCTCGCCGCCGCGCACCTCGAAGGCTTCGGCTCGCTGGCGGGCGTGGCGAAGGCCAAGGGTGAAATCTTTACCGGCCTGCCGCAAAACGGCATCGCGATTTTGAATGCCGACAACAATGACTGGCTGAACTGGCAGAGCGTGATTGGCGATCGCAAAGTGTGGCGCTTCTCGCCGAACGCGGCGAACAGCGACTTCACGGCGACCAACGTACATATCACCAGTCATGGCACCGAATTTACGCTGCAGACCCCGTTCGGCAACGTCGATGTACTGCTGCCGCTACCGGGGCGCCATAACATCGCTAACGCGCTGGCGGCAACTTCGCTGGCGATGGCGGTAGGCGCCGATCTGGCCGCGGTGAAAACCGGGCTGGCGCAGCTGCAAGCGGTGCCGGGACGTCTGTTCCCGATCCAACTGGCGGAAAACCAGCTGCTGCTGGATGACTCCTACAACGCCAACGTCGGTTCGATGACCGCCGCGGTGCAGGTGCTGGCGGAAATGCCGGGCTTCCGGGCGATGGTGGTCGGCGATATGGCTGAACTCGGTGCGGAAAGCGCGGCGTGTCATCGCGAAGTTGGCGAAGCGGCGAAAGCGGCGGGGCTGGATTGCGTCCTCAGCGTCGGTTCCCTGAGCGCGGATATCAGCAGCGCCAGCGGCGTGGGCGAACATTTTAACGATAAAGCCGCCGTGGTAGCTCGCCTGCGCGAGCTGCTGGCAGAGCATAAAATCATGACCATTTTAGTGAAGGGTTCACGTAGTGCCGCTATGGAAGAGGTAGTACGCGCATTACAGGAGATTGCGACATGTTAGTATGGCTGGCCGAACATCTGGTCAAATATTATTCCGGCTTTAACGTCTTTTCTTATTTGACGTTTCGCGCCATCGTCAGCCTGCTGACCGCGCTGTTCATCTCTCTGTGGATGGGCCCGCGCATGATCGCCCGTCTGCAAAAACTGTCCTTCGGCCAGGTCGTTCGTAACGATGGTCCGGAGTCCCACTTCAGCAAACGCGGTACCCCAACCATGGGCGGGATCATGATCCTTACCGCGATTACCGTTTCCGTCCTGCTGTGGGCTTATCCGTCAAATCCATACGTCTGGTGCGTACTGACGGTATTAATCGGCTACGGCATCATCGGGTTTGTTGATGATTATCGTAAAGTCGTGCGCAAAGACACCAAGGGTCTGATTGCCCGCTGGAAGTATTTCTGGATGTCGGTGATTGCGCTGGGCGTGGCGTTCGCGCTGTATCTGGCGGGGAAAGATACCCCGGCGACCGAACTGGTTGTGCCGTTCTTTAAAGACGTGATGCCGCAGTTAGGACTGTTTTACATCCTGTTGGCTTACTTCGTTATCGTTGGTACCGGCAACGCGGTCAACCTGACCGACGGCCTCGACGGCCTGGCGATTATGCCGACCGTCTTCGTCGCCGCCGGTTTTGCGCTGGTGGCGTGGGCCACCGGGAACATGAACTTCGCCAACTATCTGCACATTCCTTATCTGCGTCACGCCGGGGAACTGGTTATCGTCTGTACGGCGATTGTCGGCGCAGGTCTGGGCTTCCTGTGGTTCAACACCTACCCGGCGCAGGTCTTTATGGGCGACGTCGGTTCACTGGCGCTCGGCGGCGCGCTGGGCATTATCGCCGTACTGCTGCGCCAGGAGTTCCTGCTGGTGATTATGGGCGGCGTTTTCGTCGTGGAAACCCTGTCGGTTATCCTGCAGGTCGGCTCGTTCAAGCTGCGCGGTCAGCGCATTTTCCGTATGGCGCCGATTCACCACCACTATGAACTGAAAGGCTGGCCGGAACCGCGCGTTATCGTGCGCTTCTGGATTATTTCGCTGATGCTGGTGCTGATTGGCCTGGCGACGCTGAAGGTACGTTAATCATGGCAGATTATCAGGGTAAAAAAGTCGTCATTATTGGGTTGGGCATGACCGGCCTGTCATGCGTGGACTTTTTCATGGCGCGCGGCGTAACCCCGCGCGTGATGGATACCCGCGTCGCCCCTGCCGGGCTTGAGAAGCTACCGGAAGCCGTTGAGCGCCACGTTGGCGGCCTTAACGACGACTGGCTGCTGGCGGCGGATCTGATTGTCGCAAGCCCCGGGATTGCCCTTGCGCACCCTTCACTGAGCGCGGCGGCCGACGCTGGCGTGGAAATCGTCGGCGATATCGAGCTGTTTTGCCGTGAGGCGCAGGCGCCGATTATCGCCATTACCGGCTCTAACGGAAAAAGCACCGTCACTACCCTGGTGGGCGAGATGGCGAAGGCGGCGGGTGTGAACGTCGGCGTTGGCGGCAATATCGGCCTGCCGGCGCTGATGCTGCTGGATCCGGCGCGTGAACTGTACGTGCTTGAACTTTCCAGTTTCCAGCTGGAGACCACCTCCAGTTTGAAAGCCGTCGCGGCCACCATCCTCAACGTGACTGAGGATCATATGGACCGCTATCCGCTGGGGCTGCAGCAGTACCGCGCGGCGAAGCTGCGGGTCTATGAAAATGCTAAAACCTGCGTGGTGAATGCCGATGACGCGCTGACCATGCCGGTACGCGGCGCTGACGAACGCTGCGTCAGCTTCGGCGTCGATGTTGGCGACTATCACCTTAATCGCCAGCAGGGCGAAACCTGGCTGCGGGTGAAGGGTGAGAAAGTGCTGAACGTGAAAGAAATGACCATCAGCGGCCAGCACAACTACAGCAATGCCCTGGCGGCGCTGGCGCTGGCGGATGCCGCGGGCTTACCGCGCGCCAGTAGCCTGAAGGCGCTCACCACCTTCACCGGCCTGGCGCACCGTTTCCAGCTGGCGCTGGAGCATAACGGCGTGCGTTGGATCAATGACTCCAAGGCGACCAACGTCGGCAGTACCGAGGCGGCGCTGAACGGCCTGCATCTCGACGGCACGCTGTATCTGCTGTTGGGCGGCGACGGTAAATCCGCCGACTTTACGCCGCTGAAACGCTATCTTGGCGGCGAGAACGTTCGTCTGTACTGCTTCGGCCGCGACGGCGCTCAACTGGCGGCGCTGCGTCCGGAAATTGCGGTACAAACCGAAACCATGGAACAGGCGATGCGGCAGATCGCTTCGCAGGTCAAATCAGGCGATATGGTCTTACTGTCGCCAGCCTGCGCGAGCCTGGACCAGTTTAAAAACTTTGAACAACGGGGCGATGTCTTTACCCGTCTGGCGAAGGAGTTAGGTTGATGCGTTTCTCTCTCCCACGCCTGAAAATGCCACAGCTGGGCTTGCCCCGGTTGAAGCTGCCGCGACTGCCGGGGATGTTTATTTTTGCCTGGCTCTTCGCCGCGCTGAAAGGTTGGGTGATGGGCTCGCGCCCGAAAGATAACGATAGCCTGGTCATGTATGACCGGATGCTGTTGTGGCTGACCTTCGGCCTGGCGGCGATCGGTTTTATCATGGTGACTTCGGCATCGATGCCGGTCGGACAGCGTCTGGCGAACGATCCGTTCCTGTTTGCTAAGCGTGATGGGCTGTACATTGTACTGGCCTTCGCGCTGGCGATGATTACGCTCCGTCTACCGATGGAGTTCTGGCAGCGCCACAGCACCGCAATGCTGATCGCCTCGATTGTGATGCTGCTGATCGTACTGGTGGTGGGGAGCTCGGTTAACGGCGCCTCGCGTTGGATCGCGCTCGGGCCGCTGCGCATTCAGCCAGCGGAGTTTACCAAGCTATCGCTGTTCTGCTACATCGCCAACTATCTGGTGCGTAAAGCGGATGAGGTGCGTAACAACCTGCGCGGCTTCTTAAAACCGATGGGCGTGATTTTCGTACTGGCGATTTTGCTGCTGGCGCAGCCTGACCTCGGTACGGTAGTCGTACTGTTCGTGACCACGCTGGCGATGTTGTTCCTGGCCGGCGCGAAACTCTGGCAGTTCATCGCCATTATCGGCATGGGGATCTCGGCGGTGGTGCTGCTGATCCTCGCCGAACCGTATCGTATTCGCCGTGTCACCTCCTTCTGGAACCCGTGGGAAGACCCGTTTGGCAGCGGCTATCAGCTGACCCAGTCGCTGATGG
The DNA here is from genome assembly GCF_051207495.1 of Klebsiella sp. K-3. Lineage (NCBI taxonomy): Bacteria > Pseudomonadati > Pseudomonadota > Gammaproteobacteria > Enterobacterales > Enterobacteriaceae > Klebsiella > Klebsiella sp. K-3. The sequence goes on from NZ_JBPNXF010000005.1 coordinate 263,534, forward strand.
CCTTTGGCCGCGGCGAGATGTGGGGACAGGGTCTCGGCAACTCGGTACAGAAACTGGAGTATTTGCCGGAAGCGCATACCGACTTCATCTTCGCGATTATCGGCGAAGAACTCGGTTATATCGGTGTGGTACTCGCGCTTTTAATGGTATTCTTCGTCGCCTTTCGCGCCATGTCGATTGGCCGTAAAGCGCTGGAGATTGACCACCGCTTCTCCGGCTTTTTGGCCTGTGCTATCGGCGTGTGGTTTAGCTTCCAGGCGTTGGTTAACGTCGGGGCGGCGGCGGGAATGCTGCCGACCAAAGGTCTGACCCTGCCATTGATTAGTTATGGTGGTTCCAGTCTGCTGATTATGTCGACGGCCATTATGTTTTTATTGCGAATAGATTATGAAACGCGCCTCGAGAAAGCGCAGGCGTTTACACGGGGTGTTCGATGAGCGGTCAGGAAAAGCGGTTAATGGTGATGGCGGGCGGCACTGGCGGACACGTGTTCCCGGGGCTGGCGGTCGCGCACCATTTAATGGACCAGGGCTGGCAGGTTCGCTGGCTGGGCACCGCCGATCGTATGGAAGCGGATTTAGTGCCGAAACACGGCATTGATATCGATTTTATTCGCATCTCCGGGCTGCGTGGCAAAGGGATAAAAGCGCAACTGTTAGCGCCGGTGCGGATCTTCAACGCCTGGCGACAGGCGCGGACGATCATGAAGCGTTTCCAGCCGGATGTGGTGCTGGGCATGGGCGGTTATGTTTCCGGGCCTGGCGGTCTGGCGGCATGGTCGCTCGGGATCCCTGTGGTGCTGCATGAACAAAACGGCATTGCAGGCCTGACCAATAAATGGTTGGCGAAGATTGCGAAGAAAGTGATGCAGGCGTTTCCCGGCGCCTTCCCGCACGCGGATGTCGTGGGTAATCCGGTACGAACCGATGTTCTCGCGCTACCGCTGCCGGGACAGCGTCTGGTGGGGCGGCAGGGGCCGATTCGCGTGCTGGTGGTCGGCGGCTCTCAGGGCGCGCGCGTACTGAACCAGACTATGCCGCAGGTGGCCGCGAAGCTCGGCGATACGGTGACTATCTGGCATCAGAGCGGGAAAGGTGGCATGGATACCGTGCGCCAGGCGTACGCCGCCGCCGGTCAGCCGCAGCATAAAGTGACTGAGTTTATTGATGATATGGCGGCAGCCTATGCCTGGGCCGATGTGGTTGTTTGTCGTTCCGGCGCGCTGACGGTCAGCGAAATTGCCGCCGCAGGTTTACCGGCGTTGTTCGTCCCGTTCCAGCACAAAGATCGTCAGCAGTACTGGAATGCGCTGCCGCTGGAAAAAGCCGGCGCAGCGAAAATTCTCGAACAACCCGAGTTCACGGCCGATGCCGTGGCAGCCACCCTGGCCGGTTGGGATCGGGAAACCCTGATGGATATGGCGGAACGAGCGCGTGGCGCTTCGATTCCGGATGCTACCGAGCGGGTAGCGGAAGAGGTCAGCGCCGTAGCTTTGGCGCGCTAATCGCGGTGATTTTCACCGCCCGAATAAAGAAGTTGATGGCGTAAAGAATGAATACACAAGATTTGGCAAAACTGCGTTCCATAGTGCCCGAGATGCGTCGCGTTCGGCACATTCACTTTGTCGGCATCGGCGGTGCCGGTATGGGCGGTATTGCCGAAGTGTTGGCGAATGAAGGCTACCAGATTAGCGGCTCCGATCTCGCGCCGAATCCGGTGACTCAGCAATTGTCGCAGCTTGGCGCCACCATTTATTTCAACCATCGCCCGGAAAACGTGCGCGATGCCAGCGTTGTCGTGGTGTCCAGCGCGATCTCCGCGGATAACCCGGAAATCGTCGCCGCGCACGAAGCCCGCATTCCGGTGATCCGCCGCGCGGAAATGCTGGCGGAACTCATGCGTTTCCGTCACGGGATTGCGATTGCCGGTACGCACGGCAAAACCACGACCACCGCGATGGTATCCAGCATTTACGCCGAGGCCGGCCTCGATCCGACCTTCGTCAACGGCGGGCTGGTGAAGGCGGCGGGCGTGCATGCTCGTCTTGGCCATAGCCGCTATCTGATTGCGGAAGCGGATGAGAGCGATGCGTCGTTCCTGCATCTGCAGCCGATGGTCGCCATTGTGACCAACATCGAAGCTGACCATATGGATACTTACCATGGCGACTTCGAGAACCTGAAGCAGACCTTTATTAACTTCCTGCACAACCTGCCGTTCTACGGGCGCGCGGTGATGTGCGTGGATGACCCGGTGATTCGTGAACTGCTGCCGCGCGTTGGCCGCCAAATCACCACCTACGGTTTTAGCGATGACGCCGACGTACGCATTGAAGAGTATCGCCAGGTCGGCGCGCAGGGCCATTTCCGCCTGGTACGCCAGGATAAAGAGGTCATGCAGGTGACGCTGAACGCGCCGGGTCGCCATAACGCGCTCAACGCTGCCGCGGCCGTTGCCGTCGCGACGGAAGAAGGCATTGAAGATGAGGCGATTCTGCGCGCGCTGGAAAGTTTCCAGGGCACCGGCCGCCGCTTCGACTTCCTTGGCGAATATCCGCTGGCGGAAGTCAACGGCAAGAGCGGTAGCGCGATGCTAATCGACGATTACGGTCATCACCCGACGGAAGTTGACGCTACCATCAAAGCGGCGCGTGCCGGCTGGCCGGATAAAAATCTGGTGATGGTATTCCAGCCGCACCGTTATACCCGTACTCGCGATCTGTACGATGATTTCGCCAACGTGCTGACCCAGGTTGATGCGCTGCTGATGCTGGATGTGTATCCGGCGGGCGAAGCGCCGATCCCTGGCGCCGATAGCCGCTCGCTGTGCCGTACGATCCGCGGTCGCGGCAAAGTTGACCCGATTCTGGTTTCCGATCCGGCGCAGGCCGCGGAGATGCTGGCGTCGGTATTGACCGGCGACGATCTGGTGCTGGTGCAGGGCGCCGGTAACATAGGAAAAATCGCACGTCACCTGGCTGAAATCAAACTGGTACCGCAAAAAACGGAGGAGGACCGACATGGCTGATAAAATCGCGGTTCTCTTCGGCGGAACCTCCGCTGAACGTGAAGTCTCGCTGAACTCAGGCGCGGCGGTGTTGGCCGGACTGCGTGAAGGCGGGGTGGATGCCCACCCGGTCGATCCGCGCGACGTTGATATCACCCAGTTGAAAAGCATGGGCTTTCAGAAAGCGTTTATTGCCCTGCACGGGCGCGGCGGCGAAGATGGCACGCTGCAAGGCCTTCTGGAACTCATTCAACTGCCGTACACCGGCAGCGGCGTAATGGCTTCCGCTATTTCGATGGATAAACTGCGCAGCAAATTACTGTGGCAGGGGGCGGGATTACCGGTCGCGCCGTGGGTTGCATTGACTCGTGCCCAGTTCAACGCAGGACTTTCTGCTGGCGTTTCTGAGCAGATTGCGGCGCTGGGGCTGCCGGTTATCATCAAGCCGAGCCGCGAAGGGTCCAGCGTCGGCATGTCGAAAGTTAGCGAAAGTTGTGCAATGCAGGATGCGTTGGCGCTGGCTTTTCAGCATGATGATGAAGTTCTGATTGAGAAATGGCTCAGTGGCCCGGAATTTACCGTCGCTATCGTCGGTGAAGAAATTTTACCGTCAATTCGTATCCAGGCGGCTGGAACCTTCTATGATTATGAGGCGAAGTATCTCTCTGATGAGACGCAATATTTCTGCCCTGGTTTTGAGGAACCCGCCCGCGAGACAGAAATCCAGAGCCTGGTGCTTAAAGCCTGGAATGTTCTGGGTTGCAAAGGATGGGGACGTATTGACGTGATGCTGGACAGCGATGGCCAGTTTTATCTGCTGGAAGCGAACACCTCACCGGGTATGACTAGTCATAGTCTGGTGCCGATGGCGGCCCGCCAGGCGGGGATGAGCTTCTCGCAGCTTGTTGTACGAATTCTGGACCTGGCGGGGTGATATGTCGCAGGCGGCGCTGAATACGCGGAACCAGGAAGAAGAATCGATTGCTTCTTCGCGTCGGAATAATGGAACCCGGCTGGCAGGGATCGTTTTCCTGCTGGCGGTGTTGTGTACCGTGTTGGTCAGCGGATGGATGGTTCTTGGTTGGATGGAAGATGCGCAGCGTCTGCCGTTGTCGAAAATGGTCGTCACCGGCGAACGTCACTACACGCGTAACGATGATATCCGTCAGGCGATTCTGGCGTTGGGCTCGCCGGGCACCTTTATGACTCAGGATGTCAATATCATCCAGAGCCAAATTGAGCGCCTGCCGTGGATTAAACAGGCGAGCGTAAGAAAACAGTGGCCCGATGAATTGAAGATTCATCTGGTTGAATATGTGCCGATTGCGCGCTGGAATGATCAACATATGGTAGACGTGGAAGGAAATTCTTTCAGCGTGCCGGCGGATCGCACCAGCAAACAGAACTTACCGATGTTATACGGCCCTGAAGGCAGCGAAAATGAAGTGCTACAGGGATACCGCAACATGGGGCAGGTGCTGGCAAAGGATAAGTTCACGTTGAAAGTGGCGGCAATGACCGCGCGTCGCTCCTGGCAGTTGACGCTTAATAACGATATTAAGCTCAACCTTGGCCGCGGCGACACCATGAAACGGCTTCAGCGCTTTATGGAACTCTACCCGGTTCTTCAGCAGCAGGCACAGACCGACGGCAAACGGATAAGCTACGTTGATTTGCGCTATGACTCGGGTGCGGCGGTAGGTTGGGTACCTGCTCCCGTAGAGGAAAATAATCAACAACAGAATCAGGCACAGGCAGAACAACGATGATCAAGGCGACGGACAGAAAACTGGTAGTTGGACTGGAGATTGGCACCGCGAAGGTTGCCGCTTTAGTAGGGGAAGTTCTGCCCGACGGTATGATTAATATCATTGGCGTGGGCAGTTGCCCATCGCGCGGCATGGATAAAGGCGGGGTGAATGACCTCGAGTCGGTAGTGAAATGCGTACAGCGCGCTATCGACCAGGCTGAACTGATGGCCGATTGCCAGATCTCATCAGTGTATCTGGCGCTTTCAGGTAAGCATATTAGCTGTCAAAATGAGATTGGCATGGTGCCTATCTCCGAAGAAGAGGTGACGCAGGATGACGTGGAAAACGTCGTTCATACCGCGAAATCGGTACGCGTACGCGACGAGCATCGCGTACTGCACGTCATCCCGCAGGAATACGCCATCGACTACCAGGAAGGTATTAAAAACCCGGTAGGGTTATCCGGCGTGCGTATGCAGGCGAAGGTACATCTGATTACCTGCCATAACGATATGGCGAAAAACATTGTTAAAGCGGTTGAACGTTGTGGTCTGAAAGTTGACCAACTAATTTTCGCCGGTTTAGCGGCCAGTTATTCCGTATTAACGGAAGACGAACGTGAGCTGGGTGTCTGCGTAGTGGACATCGGCGGTGGTACAATGGATATCGCCGTGTATACCGGCGGCGCGCTGCGTCACACCAAAGTGATCCCTTACGCGGGCAACGTGGTGACCAGCGACATCGCCTATGCCTTCGGTACGCCGCCGAGCGACGCCGAAGCCATCAAGGTTCGTCACGGTTGCGCATTAGGTTCAATCGTCGGTAAAGACGAAAACGTGGAAGTACCGAGCGTGGGCGGACGTCCGCCGCGTAGCCTGCAGCGTCAGACGCTGGCAGAGGTGATTGAACCGCGTTATACCGAACTGCTCAATCTGGTTAACGAAGAAATCCTGCAGCTGCAGGAACAGCTCCGTCAGCAAGGGGTCAAACACCATCTGGCGGCGGGGATTGTATTAACCGGCGGCGCCGCGCAAATTGAAGGCCTGGCGGCCTGCGCGCAGCGCGTGTTCCATACGCAGGTGCGCATTGGCGCGCCGCTGAACATTACCGGTTTAACGGATTACGCTCAGGAGCCGTATTATTCGACGGCGGTTGGGCTGCTGCACTACGGAAAAGAGTCACATCTCAGTGGTGAAGCAGAAGTAGAAAAACGCGTGACGGCGTCGGTGGGCTCGTGGATTAAGCGACTCAACAGCTGGCTGCGAAAAGAGTTTTAATTTTTTAGGAGAACGCAGACAATTAGCGTTCTCAGGCGACAGGCACAAGACGGAGAGAAACTATGTTTGAACCTATGGAACTGACCAACGACGCGGTGATTAAAGTCATCGGCGTCGGTGGCGGCGGCGGTAATGCCGTTGAACACATGGTGCGCGAGCGCATTGAGGGTGTTGAATTCTTCGCGGTGAACACCGATGCGCAGGCGCTGCGTAAAACGGCTGTTGGCCAGACTATCCAGATCGGTAGCGGTATTACCAAAGGTCTGGGTGCAGGCGCGAACCCGGAAGTGGGCCGTAATGCGGCTGACGAAGACCGTGAAGCGCTGCGCGCTGCGCTTGATGGCGCGGACATGGTCTTTATCGCGGCGGGTATGGGCGGCGGTACCGGTACCGGTGCGGCGCCAGTGGTCGCGGAAGTGGCGAAGGATCTGGGTATCCTGACCGTTGCGGTCGTCACTAAGCCATTTAATTTCGAAGGCAAGAAGCGCATGGCGTTTGCTGAGCAGGGGATCACCGAGCTGTCCAAGCACGTTGACTCACTGATCACCATCCCGAACGACAAGCTGCTGAAAGTACTGGGCCGCGGTATCTCTCTGCTCGACGCTTTCGGCGCGGCGAACGACGTACTGAAAGGCGCGGTGCAGGGTATTGCCGAACTGATTACCCGTCCGGGTCTGATGAACGTCGACTTCGCGGACGTCCGTACCGTGATGTCGGAAATGGGCTACGCGATGATGGGCTCCGGCGTGGCAAGCGGTGAAGACCGTGCGGAAGAAGCGGCTGAAATGGCTATCTCTTCTCCGCTGCTGGAAGACATCGATCTGTCCGGCGCGCGCGGCGTTCTGGTCAACATCACCGCTGGCTTCGACCTGCGTCTGGATGAGTTCGAGACCGTTGGTAACACTATCCGCGCCTTTGCTTCGGATAACGCGACCGTGGTTATCGGTACCTCTCTGGACCCGGATATGAACGACGAATTGCGTGTAACCGTTGTTGCCACCGGTATCGGTATGGACAAGCGTCCGGAAATTACCCTGGTGACCAACAAACAGGTACAGCAGCCGGTAATGGATCGCTACCAGCAGCACGGTATGGCTCCATTGACTCAAGAGCAGAAACCGGTGGCCAAAGTGGTGAACGACAATACGCCGCAAACCGCGAAAGAGCCGGATTATCTGGATATTCCAGCTTTCCTGCGTAAGCAAGCTGATTAAGAATTGGCTGGAAGTTGGGCATCTGCGCTCTTTGTGCTAAACTGCCCTGCCGAATGTATAGTACACTTCGGTTGGATAGGTAACTTGGCGAGATTATACGATGATCAAACAAAGGACTCTTAAACGTATTGTTCAGGCGACTGGTGTCGGTTTGCATACCGGCAAGAAAGTCACGCTGACTTTACGCCCTGCGCCGGCAAATACCGGGGTCATCTATCGTCGCACCGACTTGAATCCACCGGTTGATTTTCCGGCTGATGCCAAATCTGTGCGTGATACCATGCTCTGTACTTGCCTGGTGAACGAGCATGACGTGCGGATTTCTACAGTCGAGCACTTAAATGCCGCACTGGCTGGCCTGGGTATCGACAACATTATTGTTGAAGTCGATGCGCCGGAAATCCCGATTATGGACGGTAGCGCCGCTCCGTTCGTTTATCTGTTGCTGGATGCCGGCATCGATGAACTGAACAGCGCCAAGAAATTTGTGCGTATCAAAGAGACGGTTCGCGTTGAAGATGGCGACAAATGGGCTGAGTTTAAGCCGTACAATGGTTTTTCGTTGGACTTTACCATCGACTTTAACCATCCGGCGATCGACTCCAGCACCCAACGCTATGCGCTGAACTTCTCGGCCGATGCGTTCATGCGTCAGATTAGCCGTGCTCGTACTTTCGGTTTCATGCGTGATATCGAATATCTGCAGTCCCGTGGCCTGTGCCTGGGCGGCAGCTTCGATTGTGCCATCGTTGTTGACGATTATCGCGTACTGAACGAAGACGGTCTGCGCTTTGAAGATGAATTTGTTCGCCACAAAATGCTGGATGCGATCGGTGACCTGTTTATGTGTGGTCACAACATTATCGGCGCATTCACGGCGTTCAAATCCGGTCACGCGTTAAATAACAAACTGCTGCAGGCTGTTCTGGCAAAACAGGAAGCCTGGGAGTATGTGACCTTCGAAGACGACGCAAAACTGCCGCTGGCATTCCGCGCACCGTCAATGGTTCTGGCGTAAGCCTGACCATTCAGTAAATTCGACTGGTAACCTGGTACTCTCTCCGTCCAGGGAACCAGTCGTTTTTCTTTTTAGCCCCCCCAAACCGCTTTTGACTGTGTTTCGCTGGCAATAACCTGTGCGCGTTCGCTGCTTTATTAAGCGTTTTCCCGCAGCATTAGCGTTCATTCCTGCTGTCTCGGCGCGGTATTAATGTTAGTATTTGGGCGCAAAATTTTTCTCTGGGTTGCTTTATCCTGTCGATTTCAGGCTGTACTGCGAAGACCGCCAATAAAATGGACCGCCTGAAAGGACGCAGGAATACCAACTAAAGGTAAAGAAAGTGAGTGGATTGCTGACGCGTTGGCGACAGTTTGGCAGACGGTATTTTTGGCCGCATCTCCTGTTGGGGATGGTCGCGGCTAGCCTCGGCCTGCCTGCGCTTAACAACAGCCACGAAACCACTACGCCGGCGAAAGCCACGGCCAGCAACCATAACCCGAATAAAGTTAACTTCTCCCAGCTGGCGCTGCTGGAGGCCAACCGTCGGCCGAACTTTACCGTCGATTACTGGCATCAGCATGCGATTCGCACCGTCATTCGCCATCTGTCGTTTGCGATGGCGCCGCAGGCTTTGCCGGTGGCGGAAGAATCATCGCCGCTTCAGGCCCAGCATCTGGCCCTGCTCGACACGCTGAGCGCGCTGCTGACCCAGGACAGCAAACCGCCGGTGGTTATCCGCCAGGCGGCTTATATCCCTTCCTCTTATTCTGCCTTCCGCGTCAGCGCCTGGATAAGCCAGGTGGCGGGGATCCGCGCAGGGCCTCAACGTCTCAGCTGAAAATAAACACGGACCATCCTATTTTTTTGACTCCGCACCGCGGGGCGTTTGAGATTTTATTATGCTAATTAAAATGTTAACTAAAGTGTTCGGTAGCCGTAACGACCGTACGCTGCGTCGTATGCGCAAAGTCGTCAATATCATCAACGGTATGGAACCGGCGATGGAAAAGCTCTCTGATGATGAGCTGAAAGCCAAAACCGGAGAATTCCGCGCGCGTCTGGAGAAAGGTGAAAGCCTGGAAAGCCTGATCCCGGAAGCTTTTGCCGTAGTGCGCGAAGCGAGTAAACGCGTCTTCGGCATGCGCCACTTCGACGTGCAGCTGCTGGGCGGTATGGTACTGAACGACCGCTGCATCGCGGAAATGCGTACCGGTGAAGGTAAAACCCTGACCGCGACCCTGCCGGCCTACCTTAACGCGCTGACCGGTAAAGGCGTTCACGTCGTTACCGTCAACGACTATCTGGCGCAGCGTGACGCCGAAAACAACCGTCCGCTGTTCGAATTCCTTGGTATGAGCGTGGGCATCAATATGTCCGGCCTGCCTGCGCCGGCGAAGCGTGAAGCCTACGCAGCCGACATCACCTACGGTACCAACAACGAATACGGCTTCGACTATCTGCGCGATAACATGGCGTTCAGCCCGGAAGAGCGCGTACAGCGTAAACTGCACTATGCGCTGGTGGATGAGGTGGACTCCATCCTGATCGACGAAGCGCGTACGCCGCTTATCATTTCCGGCCCGGCTGAAGACAGCTCCGAAATGTATCGCAAGGTGAACAAAATTATTCCGCACTTGATCCGCCAGGAAAAGGAAGACTCCGACACCTTTACCGGTGAAGGCCACTTCTCCGTGGATGAGAAAGCTCGCCAGGTTAACCTGACCGAACGCGGTCTGGTACTGATCGAAGAGCTGCTGGTGCAGGAAGGCATCATGGAGGAAGGCGAATCGCTGTATTCTCCGACCAACATCATGCTGATGCACCACGTTACCGCCGCGCTGCGCGCCCACGCGCTGTTTACCCGCGACGTTGACTACATTGTGAAAGATGGCGAAGTCATCATCGTCGATGAACACACCGGCCGTACGATGCAGGGGCGTCGCTGGTCCGATGGCCTGCACCAGGCGGTAGAAGCCAAAGAAGGCGTGGAGATCCAGAACGAGAACCAGACTCTGGCATCCATCACCTTCCAGAACTACTTCCGCCTGTACGAGAAGCTGGCGGGGATGACCGGTACCGCGGATACCGAAGCCTTTGAATTCAGCTCCATCTATAAACTGGATACCGTTGTCGTCCCGACTAACCGTCCGATGATCCGTAAGGATATGGCGGATCTGGTCTACATGACCGAAGCGGAAAAAATTCAGGCGATTATCGAGGATATTAAAGATCGTACCGCTGCCGGTCAGCCGGTGCTGGTCGGTACTATCTCAATCGAAAAATCTGAAGTGGTTTCCCGTGAACTGACGAAAGCCGGCATCAAGCACAACGTCCTGAACGCCAAGTTCCACGCCAGTGAAGCGGATATCGTCGCTCAGGCGGGTTATCCGGCTGCGGTCACTATCGCCACCAACATGGCGGGCCGTGGTACCGATATTATGCTCGGCGGTAGCTGGCAGGCAGAAGTCGCCGCGCTGGAAAATCCAACGCCGGAGCAGATTGAAAAAATCAAAGCTGACTGGCAGGTGCGCCACGATGCGGTCCTGGCCGCAGGCGGTCTGCACATCATCGGTACCGAGCGTCATGAATCCCGCCGTATCGATAACCAGCTACGTGGCCGTGCTGGCCGTCAGGGTGATGCCGGTTCTTCCCGCTTCTACCTGTCGATGGAAGATGCCCTGATGCGTATCTTCGCCTCCGATCGCGTATCCGGCATGATGCGTAAACTGGGGATGAAGCCGGGCGAAGCTATCGAGCACCCGTGGGTGACCAAAGCGATTGCCAACGCTCAGCGTAAAGTGGAAAGCCGCAACTTCGATATTCGTAAACAGCTGCTGGAATATGATGACGTCGCCAACGATCAGCGTCGCGCTATTTACACCCAGCGTAACGAGCTGCTGGATATCTCCGACGTGAGCGAAACCATCAACAGCATCCGCGAAGATGTCTTCAAAGCCACTATCGATGCGCACATTCCGCCGCAGTCGCTGGAAGAAATGTGGGATATCGAAGGCCTGCAGGAACGTCTGAAAAACGACTTCGACCTTGATCTGCCAATCAAAGAGTGGCTGGATAAAGAGCCGGAGCTGCATGAAGAGACCCTGCGCGAACGTATTCTGCAGAGCGCGGTAGAAACCTACCAGCGTAAAGAAGAAGTGGTCGGCGCCGAAATGATGCGTCACTTCGAGAAAGGCGTCATGCTGCAAACGCTGGATTCCCTGTGGAAAGAGCACCTGGCGGCGATGGACTACCTGCGCCAGGGTATTCATCTGCGCGGCTATGCGCAGAAAGATCCGAAGCAGGAGTACAAGCGCGAATCCTTCTCAATGTTCGCAGCTATGCTCGAATCGCTGAAGTATGAAGTCATCAGCACCCTGAGCAAGGTGCAGGTGCGGATGCCGGAAGAAGTCGAAGAGATGGAACAGCAACGTCGTGAAGAGGCGGAGCGTCTCGCGCAGATGCAGCAGCTGAGCCATCAGGATGACGATACTCTGGCTGCCGCCTCGCTGGCTGAGCAGACCGGCGACCGTAAGGTTGGCCGTAACGATCCGTGCCCGTGCGGTTCCGGTAAAAAATACAAACAGTGCCACGGCCGTCTAAGCTAAGGGCTGATAAAAAGCAAACCAGGGCGCAGATTTCTGCGCCTTTTTTATGGAGCTGATTCAATGAAAAAACTGCAAATCGCCGTCGGGATAATTCGCAATCCGCAAGGCGAAATATTTATTACCCAGCGTGCCGCAGACGCGCATATGGCTAATAAACTGGAATTCCCCGGCGGCAAAATAGAATCAGGTGAAACGCCGGAACAGGCGCTGGTACGTGAACTGCAGGAAGAGGTCGGGATTACGGTGACGACGTCTGCGTTGTTCGACAAACTGGAGTATCAGTTCCCTGACCGCCATATCACGCTATGGTTCTTCCTGGTGGAAAACTGGCAAGGCGAGCCGTGGGGCAAAGAAGGACAACCGGGGCAGTGGATGGCGCAGCAGGCGCTGGATCCGCAGGCATTTCCGCCGGCGAACGAGCCGATAATCAATAAACTTATTACGCTTGCCTGAGCGCCGGGCAACCCGGCGCCTGCCTGAAACGCTAATCCGGATCGTCCCGGGTTAGCGATAGGGAAGGTTACTGCTGCGGCTCGCTCCAGTCATCGCTGTCGGACAAGTCGCCGGAACTGGGTATACGTTTCTCTTCCGCCGCCCACTCGCCAAGATCGATAAGCTGGCAGCGTTTCGAGCAAAACGGGCGAAACGGGCTTTGCTCGCTCCAGACGACGTTTTTACCGCAGGTTGGGCAGTTAACGATAGTCTCTTCTGACATAGTGTCTCCTTAGCAACAAGCCAGTTCAAAATCAAAGCGTTCCGGCACGATGCCATGCTCGCTGTCCAGTGGCAGGAAACGGATAGCAAAGCGGCTTTTATGGCCGGAAATTTGCGGATACAACTGGCTTGCGAGATCCAGGCGCAGGCGCAGCAGATCGGCATCGTCGCCGTTATCCTGATAAAAACCATTGAGGCTGGTTTGCTTACGGAAAGGCGCGGAGTTACGAATCAAATCAAGGATCAGCTCCAGCGACTGCATCAGCGGCGTCAGGCTCGCTAACCATCTCGCCACCTGCTCATCACGATACTCTTGCGGCATATGCAGCCAGATATGCAGCGTTGGTAAATCAAAGCCGCAACAGCCTCCAGGGATGCTCAGACGCTGGCGCACCAGGCCAATCAGCCGATCTTCACGAAGAAACTGGCCAATGCGCGGAGCGGAGATCAAGGTGCTGCCGGACTGTTTAAGCTGCTGACGTAGGGCTTCAATACGCTGCTGGTCGACGCCGGGCACTTCGGCCCAGGTTTGTAATTTCCGCTGTTGTCGCTCCAGCTCTTTCAGCAGATCGGTACGCACTTCACCGCGTTCCAGCACATCCAGTAGATCGCCGGTATTGCGGAAAAAATGGAGGGCGTCCGCATAGCTGGCGATGGTGGGGCGAGAAGAGAGCTGCTGAAATAAAAATTCAATGCGCAGCCAGGTGCGCATTTTCTCATTGAGCGGATGTTCGAAGAGAACAGGGGTATGCATTACGGTTTTTCCTGTGAGGCGGCCTGCGATGCCAGCATTAAATACTTTTCGTGCAGGCGGGCGACGTGGGATGCGACGGCATCCGCGGAGCCCATGTTTTCAATAACATCATCCGCTGCGGCAAGACGCTGTTCGCGTGTCGCCTGGGCGGCAAGAATATGTTCAGCGTGTTCGCGACTGACCCCATCGCGGCGCATGGTGCGCTCGATTTGCGTCTCTTTCGGCACATCGACAACCAGTATGCGATCGGCTTTATCGGTCAGTCGGTTTTCGACCAGCAAGGGTACGACCCAGAGGAGATAAGGTGAGGTTGAGGCCTGCATCTGACGGCGCGTTTCTTGCTGAATCAGCGGATGCAGCAGCGCGTTAAGCCAGGCCTTGTCCTCGCTATGAGCAAAAATGCGTTCGCGTAAGCGGCGGCGATTCAGACTGCCATCGTCGTTGATCATCTGCGGACCAAATCTTTCGGCAATGGCGAGCAGAGCAGGTGTACCGGGCTCTACAACCTGACGCGCAATAATATCGGCGTCGATGACGGTTACGCCCAGGTGAGCAAACTCGTCGGCGACGGTACTTTTACCGCTACCGATGCCGCCTGTTAACGCTACCGTATACCCCATACACTTCAATCCCGATGTCACATTATTGTTCAAAACCCTGGCGATTCACCGCGCCCGTCAGGCGCCGGGGATAGCTTAATCGAGATTTTGCTAAATCGAAAAAGTATCCATTATGTGAATCGTTACTTTCTTTATATATGAAAATCAATTGGTTAAAAATGATGCACTGGTAAGGAAAGCACACGAGCGTGTTTTTCGCTATTCACCAGGTAAATTTAAACGATTGTAGCGTAAAAAAAGTGAAAATCGCAGTCTTGCGCGGCTATGATTCGTGCGTATGATAGCGTCACTGGAGTTGTGCTCTCACATTAATGCAATTAACCCCAGGAATTCGCACATGCGTATTGAAGAAGATCTGAAGCTAGGTTTTAAAGACGTTCTTATCCGCCCGAAGCGCTCTACCCTCAAAAGCCGTTCTGATGTTCAGCTGGAACGTGAATTCACCTTTAAGCATTCAGGCCAGACCTGGTCCGGCGTACCGATTATTGCTGCTAACATGGATACCGTCGGCACCTTCAGCATGGCGAAAGCCCTGTCCGCTTTTGGAATTCTGACCGCCGTGCACAAGCACTACAGCGTTGAAGAATGGCAGGCGTTTGTGCAGAGCGAATCCGCAGAAGTGCTGCAGCATGTGATGGTGTCCACCGGCACCTCTGACGCGGACTTTGAAAAAACTCAGCAGATCCTGACCCAGAATCCACAGCTGAACTTTGTCTGCATCGACGTGGCTAACGGCTACTCTGAACACTTTGTTCAGTTCGTGGCGAAAGCACGCGCCGCCTGGCCGCAAAAAACCATTATTGCCGGCAACGTAGTGACCGGTGAGATGTGTGAAGAACTGATTCTTTCCGGCGCTGATATCGTTAAAGTCGGCATCGGCCCAGGTTCCGTCTGTACTACCCGCGTGAAAACCGGCGTTGGCTATCCGCAGCTGTCTGCGGTGATTGAGTGCGCTGATGCCGCGCACGGTCTCGGCGGCCAGATCATCAGCGATGGCGGCTGCACCATGCCGGGCGATGTCGCGAAAGCTTTTGGCGGCGGCGCCGATTTCGTGATGCTCGGCGGGATGCTGGCGGGCCACGAGGAGAGCGGCGGTACCGTGGTTGAAGAGAACGGTGAAAAATTCATGCTGTTTTACGGTATGAGCTCTGAGTCGGCGATGACACGCCACGTCGGCGGCGTCGCGAAGTACCGCGCGGCGGAAGGTAAAACCGTCAAGCTGCCGCTGCGCGGCCCGGTGGATAATACCGCGCGTGATATCCTCGGCGGCCTGCGTTCAGCATGCACCTATGTCGGGGCTTCTCGCCTGAAAGAGCTGACTAAACGTACAACCTTTATCCGCGTACAGGAACAAGAGAACCGCGTGTTCAACAGCCTGTAATGACGTTGGCTGGCGCTCTGGCGCCAGCCATTAACTCCCCATTGTGCCCAGCGCATCCCCCAGATGAAAAACAGGTAGGTACATCGCTACCACCAGCACGCCGACGATCGTTCCGGTCACCACCAGCAGTATTGGCTCCAGCAGCGTCGCCAGATTATCCGCCTGTTGATGAGTTTGCTCGCTATGATGGCGCGCCAGGTTATCGAGCATCGTATCCAACACTCCCGATGCCTCGCCGGTACGAATGAGCTGCAGGCACAGCGAGGTGAATCCGCCGCAATTCGTCAGCGCCTGCCAGATTGGATTGCCGTGGATGATATCTGCGCGCGCCTGTGCAATCCGCTTCCGCCATAGCGGGCAGCTCACAGTTTCCTCGACGCTCTCCAGCCCCTGGACAAAGCTTATGCCCGCACTTTGGGTTAGTGAAAGAATGGTAAATATCTGGCTCAGTTGCTGGCCGTTGATCAGCCGACCGGCAATCGGAATCGCGTGTAATAATTTTTGCCTTAACAGCAGCCAGCGAGGCCGACGCCGGGCCAATCGGTTGAGAAATAGCGGAATAGCAAAAAGAGGCGGCAGCAACGGCCAGTAGCGGGCCAACGCATTGCCGATGTGAATGACCATTTGCGTCAGCAGAGGAAGCGGCGTGTTGAAGGTCCGATAGATGGCGGTAAATTCCGGCAGAACGAAAAACAGCATCGCCACGACCAGCGTCAGCGCTAATATCAGGATAATGAACGGATAGCGCAGCGCCTTCTTTACCTTTTCTGTCAGACGCTGCTGTTCCTGCTGCTGTCGCGCGAGCTGAAAGCAGCAGCGTTCCAGCTTACCGGTGAGCTCGCCGGTGCGGATCATCGCCAGATAGAGCGGAGGGAAGACCTGCGGCCATTGCGCCAGGCCGCTGGAGAGAGAAACGCCATTTGTCAGTTCCTGCGCCAGCACTCGTAGCAACGCCTGCCACTGTTTGTGCGGCTGTTGTTGGGCCAGCAGCTCCAGCCCTTCAGCCAGCGGTAAACCAGCCTGCAGCAGCGTGGCAAGCTGGCGGATAACCTCACCGCTGTAGCGCGGGCGCCACAGCGAATTCTGTACCGTTTTACGCCGTAGCGCCAGCGGCAGGATCCGCTGCTGTTCCAGTGATGCCAGCGCCTGCCCACGCGTTTCTTGCCACAGGGCGCCCTCGCACGGCATTCCTTGCTTATCCATCCCGCGCCACTGCCAAAGCTGCTTAGTCGCCATGCTGGATCCCCAGCACTCGGATAATCTCTTCAAGAGTGGTTAATCCACGCTCCACCGCTTCACAACCGCTTTCAAACAGTGTCATCATGCCGGCTTCGCGGGCCAGCGTTTCGATTTCCGCCGCGCTGAGATCGTGATTAATGGCCTGACGTAGCACGCTATCCACCGGCAGCAGTTCGAATAAGGCCAGGCGGCCGTAGTAACCGTGGTAGCACTGTGGGCAGCCAACCGCCAGCCAGCCGGGCAATGGGCGTGGCCAAAGACTGTGCGGCACCTCGGTAGGGCGGCCGCCATCGCGCCGGCAGTGGGGGCACAGTTTTCGCACCAGCCGCTGGGCGACCACCAGCGAGAGCGCCGAGGAGATCATCCAGCGCGCTACGCCCATTTGTTGCAGGCGAATCAACGTTTCGCTGGTGGAGTTAGTATGCAATGTAGAGAGCACCAGATGTCCGGTCTGTGCGGCCTTAATGGCGATTTCCGCGGTTTCGGCATCGCGAATTTCTCCGACCATGACGATGTCCGGATCCTGACGCAACAGCGCCCGCAGGACGCTCTGGAAGGTAAGCCCGGATCGCGGGTTGATCTGCGTTTGGTTGAGCCCGGTAAGCGGGATCTCCAGCGGATCTTCCACGCTGCAGATATTGACCTCTTCGCGGTTTCGCGCCTGCAGCGCGCTGTACAGGGTGACGGTTTTGCCACTCCCCGTAGGCCCGGTGACCAGTAGCAATCCCTGCGGCTGGTTCAATGCGGCGCGGAAAAAAGCAAGCTGACGAGAGGAGAGCCCCAGAGCTTCCAGATCCAGCGCCTGCTCCACCTGGTGTAATAAACGCAGGACGATTTTCTCCCCGCCGCGGCAGGGGAGGGTTGCAATGCGAAAGGAGACCGTGCGCCCGGCCAGCGTCAGAGTGAACTGTCCATCCTGCGGCAGACGATGCTCGGCAATATCGAGGTTGCCCAGCACCTTAAGCCGTGCGGTCATTGGCGCAGCCAGCGAAGCTTCAAGTCTCGGTAGGGCATGCAACACGCCATCGACGCGCAGGCGTATCCGCAGCTGATTTTCCGCCGGCTCAATATGGATATCAGAGGCACGCTGGCGCAGCGCCTGCTCCAGAATTTGATTCAGTAGATCGGTTACGCCCTGGGTGTTACCCGTGGCGGACTTTGATGCTGACTGTTGCGCCTCATGCTGACGCTTATCCATCCGCTCCTGGCTCCAGCATTCAATATCGATGCGCTTTTGGGTAGCGAAGCGCAGCGCTTCCATCAGTTCTGGCGCCGGCGCATCCACGACGGCGATAACAATGGTCTGCTCGTCGCTCTTCAACAACAGCGCGTGATGGCGCTGACAGAGTGAGAGTAGCTGTTCGGTTTTCATGGCTGTCACCTCAGTTAAAGCGGAAGACATCTTCGCAGGCCTGCTTTAACGCGCTGTCATCGCTGATGGCGCAGACGCGCTGCCAGCCGGTGATACCGTTGGCGTTATCCCAGGAAGGGGTCAGGGTGACGGCCAGCCCGTTCAGGCTCTCCTGGCCGGTCAGGGTGACTACGCCTTGGGCGACGCTCATCGCCGATACATAGCGGGTGGTCGTTGGTGAGGGGATACCGTTGCTGCCGCCATCGCAG
The DNA here is from genome assembly GCF_051207495.1 of Klebsiella sp. K-3. Taxonomy (NCBI): domain Bacteria; kingdom Pseudomonadati; phylum Pseudomonadota; class Gammaproteobacteria; order Enterobacterales; family Enterobacteriaceae; genus Klebsiella; species Klebsiella sp. K-3. Next base: position 281,715 of record NZ_JBPNXF010000005.1, read on the forward strand.
CTGGATAGCCCGCCGTGGTCCAACGCGCACAGCTCTATTGCCGTGCGGTAGGGCACAAAGGTTTGCAGCATATCGGTGAGGGCGGCTTTGCGCAGGTAATTCTGGTAGGCGGGGATGCCGATGGCGCTGAGGATGGCGATAATGCCGATAACCACCATTAATTCGATCAGGGTAAAACCACGTTGCTTATCCATAAGTCACTCCTTGTTCGTTGTGGGGTGACTTTGGCGCGATTACGTCGCGGCGGCGAGGAGGAAAAATACGCTTAGGATGTAGGCATCCAGCTTTTCGGTAGCGCTTTCAAAGATGCACGGTAAGCGTGCGAGGCGTCTCGCAAAAATAGCCCCGATACCCGGCGGATATCGGGGAGAGAATTAACGAAAACGCATGGACAGGTCGAGGGCCCGTACGTGCTTAGTGAGTGCGCCGACGGAAATATAGTCAACGCCAGTTTCCGCGAATTCGCGAATGGTATCGAAGGTAACGTTGCCGGAGACTTCCAGCGCCGCCTGGCCGTTGGTACGTTTTACCGCCTCGCGCATCAGGTCGGTGGTGAAATTGTCGAGCATGATGATATCAGCGCCGGCTTTTAACGCTTCGTCCAGTTCATCCAGCGTTTCGACTTCGACTTCCACCGGTACGTCCGGGTGCAGCCAGAAGGCTTTTTCCACCGCCTGACGTACCGAACCGGAGGCAATGATGTGGTTTTCTTTGATCAGGAAGGCGTCGAAAAGGCCCAGACGGTGGTTCGCGCCGCCGCCGCACAGTACCGCGTACTTCAACGCGGTGCGCAGGCCGGGTAACGTTTTACGCGTATCAAGCAGTTGCGTTTTGGTGCCTTTGAGCAGGTCGACGTAGCGGCGCACTTCGCTTGCTACCCCGGAGAGGGTCTGCACGAAATTTAGCGCGGTGCGTTCGCCGGTTAGCAGCACCCGCGACGGCCCGTCCAGTTCGAACAGCGGCTGATCGGCTTTTACCATATCGCCGTCAGCCACGTGCCAGGTGATGCTGACATCGTCGCCGGCAAGCTGAATGAAAACTTCTTCTACCCAACGCTTACCGCAGAATACCCCATCTTCGCGGGTGATAACGACGGCGTGAGAGCGCGCGTCCGACGGCAATAGTTGCGCGCTAATATCGTTGTTAGCGTCAACTTCGCCGCCCAGATCTTCGCGTAGTGATTGCGCGACGGCGTCGGTAATATCGAGATTAATACGTTCCAGCAGCGCGTCACGGCGGCGGTCGGGGCTGTAGCGACGAGGCGTCATGATAAAGCTCCAGATAGATAAGATTCAGAAGTGGGAAACATGCTAACCTGAACCACGTTTCTGTACCACACATACCCAATGGATTTCGCGTCGCCTGTGGGGCCGCCGGGATCTACGTTTGCGAAAGGAGATTCCCCATGCAGTTGAATGGCGGATGGCTGGTGGGCGCGCGTCGGGTGCCTTCGCCGCATCACGATTGCCGCCCGGACGATGAAAACCCTTCTTTACTGGTGGTACACAATATCAGCCTGCCGCCGGGGGAGTTTGGCGGCCCGTGGATTGACGCGCTATTTACCGGTACGTTGGATGCCGACGCGCATCCTTACTTCGCCGGGATTGCTCATCTGCGCGTTTCGGCGCATTGTCTGATTCGCCGCGATGGCGAAATAGTCCAATATGTGCCCTTTGATAAGCGCGCATGGCATGCGGGCGTCTCCAGCTATCACGGCCGCGAGCGCTGCAATGATTTTTCGATCGGCATTGAGCTGGAAGGGACGGATACTCAGGCCTACACCGAGGCGCAGTACCAGCAGCTAGTGGCGATTACCCAAGCGCTTATCCAGCGTTATCCTGGTATTGCTGATAATATTACCGGCCATTGCGATATCGCGCCGGTACGCAAAACGGATCCCGGCCCGGCCTTTGATTGGGCAAAATACCGCGGTATGTTGGCCGCATCGTCACATAAGGAGATACCATGACGTTGTTTACTACGCTGCTGGTTCTCATCGCCGAGCGTCTGTTCAAGCTTGGCGAGCACTGGCAGCTCGATCATCGCTTGGAGGTACTGTTCCGCCGCGTGAAGCATTTCTCGCTGTTCGGCACCGTGCTGATGACCGTCGTCGCGGTGGCGGTGGTATATGTTATTCAACGCCTGCTACAGGGGCAGCTATTTAACGTACCGCTGCTGGTGTTCTGGATTTTGCTTGGCCTGCTGTGTATCGGCGCGGGTAAGGTGCGCCTGCATTATCATGCCTATCTGAAGGCGGCGGCGAACAACGATAGCCACGCCTGCGATTCGATGGCCAGCGAGCTAACGCTTATTCACGGCGTGCCGCCGGGCTGCGATCGTCAGGAATATCTTCGCGAGCTGCAAAACGCGCTGCTATGGATTAACTATCGCTACTATCTGGCGCCGTTGTTCTGGCTGGTGGTCGGCGGCCCGTGGGGGTTATTGACGCTGACGGCCTATTGCGTCCTGCGCGCCTGGCAGACCTGGCTTGCGCGCTATCAGACGCCGCGCCATCGTTTACAGTCCGGCATTGACGGTATTCTGCATATTGTCGATTGGGTGCCGGTGCGGTTGGTTGGCGTAGTATACGCGCTGCTGGGACACGGCGAAAAAGCGCTGCCGGCGTGGTTTGCCTCGCTAGGCGACCGTCACTCTTCGCAGTATCAGGTATTAACTCGTCTGGCCCAGTTCTCGCTGGCCCGCGAGCCGCATGTCGATGCGGTTGAGACGCCAAAAGCGGCGGTTTCCATGGCGAAGAAAACCTCGCTGGTGGTGGTGGTGATTATGGCGCTGCTGACCATCTACGGGACTTTGATTTAACATCCCGAAGCCAGGCGCTGCTGGGCTTGGCGCACTCATGTCGCCGGATGGCGCTGCGCTTATCCGGCCTACGGTCCTATAACCGTAGCGACAACCCCGCCCGGCGCAGCGCTCGCCGGGCGGGGATTGACTCGCTACAGCGTATCAGCGGGCGGGATGCCGAAGTCGGGCATCCCGTTTTCTTGCCAGCGCACTAACTTCAGCCGGGTGTGACGGTTAGGATCGTACAGCGGGTCGCCTTCAATTTCGGTGTAGTTGCGCGCGTGGTACACCAGCACATCTTCCCCCTGCGGCGTTTGCGTAAAGCTATTGTGGCCGGGACCATACTGGCGGTTTTCATAGCTGGTGCGAAATACCGGCTGCGGGGATTTATGCCAGTTTTCAGCCACCAGCGGGTCGGCTTCACGGTCGATCCATAATAATCCCATGCAGTAGTTTTCATCGGTCGCGCTGGCGGAATAGCTGATAAACAGCTTATCGCCGTGTACCAGCACCGCAGGCCCCTCATTGACCATAAATCCCCGGCATTCCCAGGCGAACTCCGGCTTGCTCAGCATGAGCGGCGCGCCTTTTAGCGTCCACGGGTTTTCCAGCTCCGCCAGATAGAGATTGCTATTGCCGGCGATCTGCGGGTCTTTCTGCGCCCATAAATACCAGCGTTTCCCTTGATGGCAGAAAGTGGTGGCGTCGAGGGCAAAGGTATCGAACGTGGTGATAATTTGCCCTTTTTCATGCCAACGGCCGCTGAGCGGATCGCTGTCGGTACACTCAAGGGCAAACATCCGGTGCTGGAACATCCCCAGGGCGTCGAGGTCATGGGTCGGGGCGGCGGCGAAATAGATATACCACTTGCCGTCGATGTGGTGGAGCTCCGGCGCCCAAATCAGCTGGCTCATCGGCCCGCTTTGCGGCTTGCGCCAGACGGTCACCGGCTCGGCTTCACGCAGGCCTTCCAGCGTGGCGGCGCGGCGAATCTCCAGCCGATCGTATTCCGGCACGGAGGCAATAAAATAGTAGTGGTCGTGATGGCGCAGGATAAAAGGGTCCGCGCGTTGTTCAATAAAGGGGTTAGGCCAGTTGTTCATCAGGCTTTCCTTACGTGTTCACTGGTTTTCAATTCCTGGAGCTCATTCAGTTCGCTGTAGTTACTGCGGCGCTTTTCCAAATCATTCTGGATTTGGCGCATCAGATTGCGGTCAACTTTCAGCAGGCGTACGACGCCTGCGGTAATCAGGTAGCCAACGCCGGGGATCACTGAGAACAGCAGCACGATACCATTTAGCGCCGAGGCGCTTTGCTCCTTCGCGCCGGCATCGTAGCCGTACCACGACAGCAGGAAACCCACCATAGCCCCGGCGACCGCCAGCCCAACTTTTAGGAAGAACAGGTTGCCGGAGAAGCTGATGCCGGTGATCCGTTTACCGGTTTTCCACTCGCCGTAGTCATCAACGTCGGACATCAGCGACCAGTGCAGCGGCGACGGGATTTGATGCAGGATATTGAGCAGGAAGTAGAGCACCAGAATCAGCGTCGTGGCATGCGGATTAAAGAAGTAGAACGCGCAAGAGAAGACCGCCAGTACAATGTTGGTCCAGAAAAAAACCTGCAGTTTACACCAACGGTCGGTCAGCACTTTCGCCAGCATGCTGCCGATCATCATGCCGATGACGCCAAGGCTGATAAACAGGGTGGCGAAATGGGTACTTTGCCCCATGACCCAGGTGACGTAGTACATGGTGGCGGCCATACGGATAAAGCCGGGGCAAACGTTGCACAGGGTTAAGAGCAAAATGCGAACCCACTGGTCGTTTTTCCACACATCTTTGAGGTCTTTTTTCAGCTCGTCGTTGGTTTGGACCGCCGGGCGGATGCGCTCGCGTACGGTGGCGAAGCAGAACAAAAACATACACATGCCGATGAACGCCAATACGGTCATCGCCATTTGATAACCTTTGGCTTTATCAGCGCCGCCGAACCACTCCGCCATAGGCAGCAGAGTCAGCGAGAGCAGAAGCGTCGCGATACCGACCAGCACAAAGCGGTATGACTGGCAGGCGACACGTTCTTGCGGGTCGGATGTCATCACTGTCCCCAAAGAGCAGTAGGGGATATTTATCGCGGTATAGGTTATCGACAGCAGGAAGTAGGTGACGAAGGCATAGATAACCTTGCTGTTGTAGGTCCATTCCGGGGTGGTGAACATCAGTACGCTGAACAGGGCGTAGGGGAAGGCCATCCACAGCAGCCATGGGCGAAAGCGGCCATATTTACTGCGGGTGCGGTCGGCCATCGCTCCCATGATCGGGTCGGTGACGGCATCGATGACGCGCACCGAAAGCAGCAGCACCCCAACCAGCGCCGGCGCAAGACCAAAAATATCCGTATAAAAGTAGTTAACGAACAACATGATGGCGCCAAAGATAATGTTACATCCGGCGTCGCCCATCCCGTAGCCAATCTTTTCTTTCAGCGAAAGTGTATTGCCTGTCATCCTGGAACTCTCCATTGCAGTCTGGAGAGAATTATTGGTCTTAGCGTCGGGAATTACGTTGCAGTAATCCGTCATCGATATGGAGAAAACTGTTACAGGAAGGAAAGTGTGAAGCAGATAACAATGCGCCGTGCCCGTCGGTAAAGGACGGACACGGCGTGACGAGATGTATTATTGTGCTTTTACGACGCCGGCGCTTTTCTGTTTAAACAGATAGCCAACGCCGAGAACGGCAATCCATACCGGTATCAGCCACACCGAAATCGCCATCCCCGGGGTCATCAGCATGATGGCCAGTACCGCGACCATAAACAGCAGGCATACCCAGTTACCCAGCGGGTAGAACAGCGCCGGGAAACGCGTTTTCACGCCTTCCTGCTGCTTGGCGCGACGGAATTTGATATGCGCGAGGCTAATCATCGCCCAGTTAATCACCAGCGCGGAGACCACCAGCGCCATCAGCAGTCCGAACGCCGATTCCGGCGCCAGATAGTTGATCAGCACGCACAGCGCGGTGACCACGGCGGATACCAGAATGGTGTTGACCGGTACGCCGCGCTTATCGAGAGTCAGCAGCGCTTTCGGCGCATTGCCCTGCTGAGCCAGGCCGAATAGCATACGGCTATTACAGTATACGCAGCTGTTGTAAACCGAGAGCGCGGCGGTCAGCACCACGATGTTGAGGGCGTTTGCCACCAGCGTGTCGCCGAGTTCGTGGAAGATCAGCACGAACGGGCTGGTATCGGCGGTGACGCGCGTCCACGGCAGCAGCGAGAGCAGCACGGCCAGGGAGCCTACATAGAAAATAAGGATACGGTAGATAACCTGGTTGGTGGCTTTCGGGATGCTCTTTTCCGGGTTGTCCGCTTCCGCCGCGGTGATCCCCACCAGTTCCAGACCGCCGAAGGAGAACATAATGATCGCCATCATCATCACCAGCCCGGTGAAGCCGTGCGGCAGGAAACCGCCCTGATCCCACAGGTTACTGACCGTCGCCTGCGGGCCGCCGTTGCCGCTGAACAACAGCCAGGCGCCGAACAGAATCATGGCCACTACTGCGACGACTTTAATAATCGCGAACCAGAACTCCATTTCGCCGAACACTTTTACGTTGGTCAGGTTAATGGCGTTAATGGCGATGAAGAAGACCGCCGCGGAGGCCCAGGTAGGGATTTCCGGCCACCAGAACTGGATATATTTGCCCACGGCGGTCAGTTCCGCCATGGCGACAAGCACATACAGCACCCAATAGTTCCAGCCGGAGGCAAAGCCGGCAAAGCCGCCCCAGTATTTATAAGCAAAATGGCTGAATGAACCGGCTACCGGTTCTTCGACGACCATTTCGCCGAGTTGGCGCATGATCAGGAAGGCGATAAACCCGGCGATAGCGTAGCCGAGAATAATACCAGGACCTGCAGATTGAATCACTGACGCACTTCCCAGGAATAAGCCCGTACCGATAGCGCCTCCTAGCGCAATGAGCTGTATATGGCGGTTCTTCAAGCCGCGCTTGAGTCGATCGCCATGCTGTTGACCTTCCATCATGAAACCTCGTGTGTGGTTATTATGTTTATACGCTTCATCCTTCAGGTTGCTGCTTTGCTGTCCGTCTCTGCCAAATAGCATAGTTAGCTAATTTCAAGGCGTTTGAGGCCAGTTTTTACCCGAGTGACGCAACGCACACATTGTTGTGTTTGTGTAATTATGAAATTCCATTTTTGTATTGATTTCTTTACGGAAAGAAAAGCGGAAATTCCCTCAAAGACCTTTCGCCTGATGAAGAATAATGGTAAGGGCGTGCGAATGCACCTGCTTTATGAAGGGATGATGACGGAACGAACAAAAAGACACCGTTTGTCATTTTTTCTTACCACCATCGCCGCTACCCTTTATTGGTTATCTATTCACTTTATTGGTTTATAAATGCACTTTTTCGCTTCTTGAATCGGTTCAGAAAGCGTAATTTTTCGTTTATATAAAGTTAATGCTACCCCTTGCTGGGTAAATGTAAGTTTTGTGCAAGGTTACATTTCTGAAACGTTATTTCTGTAAGGTTGTTAAAAAAGGCCGGGTTTACTGATTTCAATCAAAACCTGTATGGACAGGAGGTGAATACTTTGTTACTTTAGCGCTACGAACTTTAAATTGGTAAGACCAATTGACTCCGGGCGAATGGCAGAGACAGGGAATATGGCCTACAGCAAGATCCGCCAACCAAAACTTTCTGATGTGATAGAGCAGCAGCTGGAGTTTCTGATTCTTGAGGGGACGTTGCGCCCCGGTGAAAAACTCCCGCCTGAACGCGAACTGGCAAAACAGTTCGACGTTTCCCGTCCCTCGCTCCGTGAGGCGATTCAACGCCTCGAAGCCAAGGGCCTGTTGCTTCGTCGCCAGGGCGGTGGAACCTTTGTACAAAGCAGCCTGTGGCAGAGCTTTAGCGACCCGTTGGTCGAGCTCCTGTCCGACCATCCTGAATCCCAATTCGATTTGCTGGAAACCCGTCACGCGCTGGAAGGCATCGCGGCTTATTACGCGGCGCTGCGCAGCAATGATGAAGATCGCGACCGTATTCGCGAACTGCATCAAGCCATTGAACGGGCCCAACAGTCCGGCGATCTCGACGCCGAATCCGGCGCTGTCGTCCAGTACCAAATCGCCGTCACCGAAGCGGCGCACAATGTGGTGTTGCTCCATCTGCTAAGGTGTATGGAGCCGATGCTGGCACAGAACGTTCGTCAGAACTTTGAATTGCTGTATGCCCGCCGGGAAATGCTCCCGTTGGTCAGCAACCATCGTACTCGCATTTTCGAGGCGATAATGGCCGGGGAGCCGGAGCAGGCGCGTGAGGCGTCGCACCGTCACCTGGCGTTCATTGAGGAAATTTTGCTGGATCGTAGCCGTGAACAGAGTCGTAGAGAACGTTCATTGCGTCGTTTACAGCAACGAAAGGACGAGAACTCCGGTTCTTAAGCGCCATTTTTTAGAGCGCGGCAACTAAACGCAGAACCTGTCTTATTGAATTTTTGGTTGTTCATCAGAGTGAAACGCTAAAGAGTTCAATGGGACAGGTTCCAGTTAAATCAACGATTAGATAGATAAGGAATACCCCCATGTCAGAACGTTTCCAGAATGACGTGGATCCGATCGAAACTCGCGACTGGCAACAGGCGATCGAATCGGTCATCCGTGAAGAAGGTGTTGAGCGTGCTCAGTATCTGATCGACCAGCTTCTTTCTGAGGCCCGCAAAGGCGGCGTGAAAGTAGCGGCCGGTGCGGCAGCGCATAATTACGTCAACACTATTGCCGTTGAAGATGAACCGGAATACCCGGGCAATCTGGAGCTGGAACGCCGTATTCGTTCAGCGATCCGTTGGAACGCCATCATGACCGTTCTGCGCGCATCGAAGAAAGATCTGGAGCTGGGTGGCCACATGGCATCCTACCAGTCTTCCGCTACCTTCTACGAAGTCTGCTTCAACCACTTCTTCCGTGCGCGCACTGAGAAAGACGGCGGCGATCTGGTTTACTTCCAGGGCCACATCTCTCCGGGCGTATATGCACGTGCCTTCCTGGAAGGTCGTCTGACTGAAGAGCAGATGAACAACTTCCGTCAGGAAGTTCACGGTAATGGTCTGTCCTCTTATCCGCACCCGAAACTGATGCCGGAATTCTGGCAGTTCCCGACCGTATCGATGGGTCTGGGGCCGTTGGGCGCTATCTATCAGGCTAAATTCCTGAAATATCTGGAACACCGTGGTCTGAAAGACACCTCTGCGCAAACCGTTTACGCCTTCCTGGGCGATGGCGAGATGGATGAGCCGGAATCTAAAGGCGCTATCACCATCGCGACCCGTGAAAAACTGGATAACCTGGTCTTCGTCATCAACTGCAACCTGCAGCGTCTGGACGGCCCGGTCACCGGTAACGGTAAAATCATTAACGAACTGGAAGGCATCTTCGGTGGTGCTGGCTGGAACGTTATCAAGGTTATCTGGGGCGGTCGTTGGGATGAGCTGCTGCGTAAAGACACCAGCGGTAAGCTGATTCAGCTGATGAACGAAACCGTTGACGGCGACTACCAGACCTTCAAATCCAAAGACGGCGCCTACGTTCGTGAGCACTTCTTCGGTAAATATCCGGAAACCGCCGCGCTGGTTGCCGACTGGACTGACGAGCAGATCTGGGCCCTGAACCGTGGCGGTCACGATCCGAAGAAAGTCTACGCTGCACTGAAAAAAGCGCAGGAAACCAAAGGCCAGCCGACCGTGATTCTGGCGCATACCATTAAAGGTTATGGTATGGGCGACACCGCGGAAGGTAAAAACATCGCGCACCAGGTTAAGAAAATGAACATGGACGGCGTTCGCTACGTCCGCGATCGTTTCAACGTGCCGGTGGCTGATGCCGATATCGAAAAACTGCCGTACGTGACCTTCCCGGAAGGTTCCGAAGAGCACACTTACCTGCACGCTCAACGTGAAAAGCTGAACGGCTACCTGCCGACTCGTCAGCCGAAATTCACTGAGAAACTGGAGCTGCCGACCCTGGCCGACTTCAGCGCGCTGCTGGAAGAGCAAAACAAAGAAATCTCTACCACTATCGCTTTCGTTCGTGCCCTGAACGTGATGCTGAAGAACAAGTCGATCAAAGATCGTCTGGTGCCGATCATCGCCGATGAAGCGCGTACTTTCGGTATGGAAGGTCTGTTCCGTCAAATCGGTATCTACAGCCCGAACGGCCAGCAGTACACCCCGCAGGACCGTGAGCAGGTTGCATACTACAAAGAAGACGAGAAAGGCCAGATTCTGCAGGAAGGTATTAACGAGCTGGGCGCAGGCGCATCCTGGCTGGCTGCTGCGACCTCCTACAGCACCAACGACCTGCCGATGATTCCGTTCTACATCTACTACTCGATGTTCGGCTTCCAGCGTATCGGCGATCTGTGCTGGGCGGCAGGCGATCAGCAGGCTCGCGGCTTCCTGATCGGCGGTACTTCCGGTCGTACTACGCTGAACGGCGAAGGTCTGCAGCACGAAGATGGTCACAGCCACATTCAGTCGCTGACTATCCCGAACTGTATCTCCTACGACCCGTCTTACGCGTACGAAGTCGCTGTCATCATGCATGACGGTCTGGTACGTATGTACGGCGAAGCGCAAGAGAACGTTTACTACTACATCACTACGCTGAACGAAAACTACCACATGCCGGCCATGCCGGAAGGCGCCGAGGAAGGTATCCGTAAAGGTATCTACAAACTCGAAACCCTCGAAGGTAGCAAAGGTAAAGTTCAGCTGCTGGGCTCTGGTTCTATCCTGCGTCACGTTCGTGAAGCAGCGCAGATCCTGGCGAAAGACTACGGCGTGGGTTCTGACGTGTATAGCGTCACCTCCTTCACCGAACTGGCGCGTGATGGCCAGGATTGCGAACGCTGGAACATGCTGCACCCGCTGGAAACTCCGCGCGTACCGTACATCGCTCAGGTGATGAACGACGCTCCGGCTGTGGCATCCACTGACTATATGAAACTGTTCGCCGAGCAGGTTCGTACTTACGTACCGGCTGATGATTACCGCGTACTGGGTACCGATGGCTTCGGTCGTTCCGACAGCCGTGAAAACCTGCGTCACCACTTCGAAGTCGATGCTTCCTATGTGGTCGTTGCGGCGCTGGGCGAACTGGCTAAACGTGGTGAAATCGATAAGAAAGTCGTGGCTGACGCCATTGCTAAATTCGACATCGATGCAGAAAAAGTTAACCCGCGTCTGGCGTAAGAGGTAAGAGAATAATGGCTATCGAAATCAAAGTACCGGACATCGGGGCTGATGAAGTTGAAATCACCGAGATCCTGGTCAAAGTTGGCGACAAAGTTGAAGCTGAACAGTCGCTGATCACCGTAGAAGGCGACAAGGCCTCTATGGAAGTTCCGTCTCCGCAGGCTGGCGTCGTGAAAGAGATTAAAGTCTCCGTCGGCGACAAAACCGAGACTGGCAAACTGATCATGATTTTCGATTCCGCCGAGGGTGCAGCAGCCGCTGCACCTGCGCAGGAAGAGAAAGCAGCTGCTCCGGCACCGGCAGCAGCGCCGGCGGCAAGCGCAGCGAAAGAAGTTCACGTACCGGATATCGGCGGCGATGAAGTTGAAGTCACCGAGATCATGGTTAAAGTGGGCGACACCATCGCCGCTGAGCAATCCCTGATCACCGTCGAAGGCGACAAAGCTTCTATGGAAGTTCCGGCGCCGTTCGCGGGTACCGTAAAAGAGATCAAAATCAGCACCGGCGACAAAGTGTCCACCGGCTCTCTGATCATGATCTTCGAAGTGGCGGGCGCTGCGCCTGCAGCCGCTCCGGCACAGGCTGCCGCTCCGGCTGCAGCGGCACCGGCTGCTGCAGCTGGCGTGAAGGATGTTAACGTACCGGATATCGGCGGCGACGAAGTTGAAGTCACCGAAGTGATGGTAAAAGTCGGCGATAAAGTTGCCGCTGAGCAGTCACTGATCACCGTCGAAGGCGACAAAGCTTCTATGGAAGTTCCGGCGCCGTTCGCGGGTACCGTAAAAGAGATCAAAATCAGCACCGGCGACAAAGTGTCTACCGGCTCTTTGATCATGGTCTTCGAAGTGGAAGGCGCCGCGCCTGCTGCTGCTCCAGCTCAGGCTGCTGCACCGGCACCGGCACCGGCTGCTGCACCGGCACCGGCTCAGAAAGCTGCCGCGCCGGCTGCGAAAGCAGAAGGTAAAACCGAATTCGCTGAAAACGAAGCTTACGTTCACGCGACTCCGCTGATTCGCCGCCTGGCGCGCGAGTTCGGCGTAAACCTGGCGAAAGTGAAAGGGACTGGCCGTAAAGGTCGTATCCTGCGCGAAGACGTTCAGGCTTACGTGAAAGAAGCGGTTAAACGCGCTGAATCCGCACCGGCTGCTGCCGCAGGCGGCGGTCTGCCGGGCATGCTGCCATGGCCGAAAGTTGACTTCAGCAAGTTTGGCGAAATCGAAGAAGTGGAACTGGGTCGTATCCAGAAAATCTCTGGCGCTAACCTGAGCCGTAACTGGGTGATGATCCCGCACGTTACGCACTTCGACAAAACCGATATCACCGATCTGGAAGCGTTCCGTAAGCAGCAGAATGCCGAAGCTGAGAAGCGCAAACTGGATGTGAAATTCACCCCAGTGGTCTTCATCATGAAAGCCGTTGCCGCTGCGCTTGAGCAGATGCCGCGCTTCAACAGCTCGCTGTCCGAAGACGGTCAGCGTCTGACGCTGAAGAAATACATCAACATCGGTGTGGCGGTTGATACTCCGAACGGTCTGGTGGTTCCGGTCTTTAAAGACGTGAACAAGAAGAGCATCACCGAGCTGTCTCGCGAACTGACCACCATCTCGAAGAAAGCGCGCGATGGCAAGCTGACTGCTGGCGAAATGCAGGGCGGTTGCTTCACCATCTCCAGCATCGGCGGCCTGGGTACCACCCACTTCGCGCCGATTGTTAACGCGCCGGAAGTGGCCATCCTGGGCGTGTCTAAGTCCGCGATGGAGCCGGTATGGAATGGTAAAGAGTTCGTTCCGCGTCTGATGATGCCGATCTCTCTGTCCTTCGACCACCGCGTCATCGACGGTGCTGATGGTGCCCGCTTCATTACCATCATTAACAACACCTTGAGCGACATTCGCCGCCTGGTGATGTAAGCGAAAAAGCCGGCCTGACGGCCGGCTTTTTTCTGATAACCTCAGGCTGTTGAGGATTATCAGCAACAAAGGACAAAATCGTTTGCCGTTTGTTGTTTAAAAATTGTTAACAATTTTGTAAAATACACGCGGATAGAACGTCCCGGTGGACTTGGGCGTAATAATAAAAGCGTCAGACCCGCCGGATATAAATTACAGAGGTCATGATGAGTACTGAAATCAAAACTCAGGTCGTGGTACTTGGGGCAGGTCCTGCAGGCTACTCTGCAGCCTTCCGTTGCGCTGATTTAGGTCTGGAAACCGTCATCGTAGAACGTTACAGCTCCCTGGGCGGCGTTTGCCTGAACGTGGGTTGTATCCCTTCTAAAGCACTGCTGCACGTTGCTAAAGTTATCGAAGAAGCGAAAGCGCTGGCCGAACACGGCATCGTTTTCGGCGAACCGAAAACCGACATTGACAAGATCCGCACCTGGAAAGAAAAAGTCATCACTCAGCTGACCGGTGGTCTGGCTGGCATGGCCAAAGGTCGTAAAGTGAAGGTGGTTAACGGTCTGGGTAAATTCACCGGCGCTAACACCCTGGAAGTTGAAGGCGAAAACGGCAAAACCGTGATTAACTTCGACAACGCGATCATCGCGGCGGGCTCCCGTCCGATTCAACTACCGTTTATCCCGCATGAAGACCCGCGCGTTTGGGATTCCACCGACGCTCTGGAACTGAAATCTGTACCGAAACGCATGCTGGTTATGGGCGGCGGTATCATCGGTCTGGAAATGGGTACCGTATACCATGCGCTGGGTTCAGAGATTGACGTGGTTGAAATGTTCGACCAGGTTATCCCGGCTGCCGACAAAGACGTGGTTAAAGTCTTCACCAAACGTATCAGCAAGAAATTCAACCTGATGCTGGAAACCAAAGTAACTGCCGTTGAAGCAAAAGAAGACGGTATTTACGTTTCCATGGAAGGCAAAAAAGCCCCGGCGGAAGCGCAGCGTTACGACGCGGTGCTGGTGGCTATCGGCCGCGTGCCGAACGGTAAAAACCTCGACGCAGGCAAAGCCGGCGTGGAAGTTGACGATCGCGGCTTCATTCGCGTTGACAAACAAATGCGCACCAACGTGCCGCACATCTTTGCTATCGGCGATATCGTCGGCCAGCCGATGCTGGCGCACAAAGGCGTACACGAAGGTCACGTTGCCGCAGAAGTTATCTCCGGCCTGAAACACTACTTCGATCCGAAAGTTATCCCGTCTATCGCCTACACCGAGCCAGAAGTGGCATGGGTTGGCCTGACTGAGAAAGAAGCGAAAGAGAAGGGCATCAGCTACGAAACCGCCACCTTCCCGTGGGCTGCTTCCGGCCGTGCTATCGCTTCCGACTGCGCAGACGGTATGACCAAACTGATCTTCGACAAAGAGACCCACCGTGTTATCGGCGGCGCGATTGTCGGCACCAACGGCGGCGAGCTGCTGGGTGAAATCGGTCTGGCTATCGAAATGGGCTGCGACGCGGAAGACATCGCGCTGACTATCCACGCTCACCCGACTCTGCACGAGTCCGTTGGCCTGGCGGCAGAAGTCTTCGAAGGTAGCATTACCGACCTGCCAAACGCGAAAGCGAAGAAAAAGTAACTTTTTCTTTCGGGTAAAATGCATAAGCGGCTCTCAGAGCCGCTTTTTTTATCGCTAATGTTTAGAACTATGTCCGTGTTCACAAACCGCTACACCTCATACATACTTTGAAAATAGTCACTCAGTAAACTAATAGGCAGTTAATTATGTATCTGAGGTGTGAGATGAAACGCTTGTTAACCACGGCGCTGTTAGCGACGACATTAGTTTCCGGTATGGCCTGTGCGGCCGATGCGGTCATTCCCTGGGCTGCGAACAGCGGCGGCACTGAAAATAGCCATATTGCGGCGATGGGCCAGGATCTGAATGCGCAGCATCAGTTGGTGACGAAAACTACTGAAGGGGTGTGGGCGGCGAATTCCGGGAGCATCAGCTCGGATGAAGCGGCGCTGACCAGTCAGAAACCTGCTTTTGCCGGTTATCCGGAGCTGATGCCGCACCAGGGCTAAGCATAAGAGAGTGCCCGGTTGCTATCGCGCAACCGGGCATTTTTTTATTGATTGACCGCCTGCCATCCGGCTGCAGAATCGGGGGCAAAATGCGTAATTGCCTGCGCTTTCGTCGCGCTCTCTTCGCCCAGGTTCGCCTGCCAGACCTTATCGTTCTGATCGATCATAAAGCTCATCACCCCGGTTTCTCCCCACTCTACCGGCCATGCCAGTAAAGCGACGCCTTGATTATCGTTATCGGCGATAATGCGGAAGCGGTAGCCATGATACCCGGCGCCGGGCTCCGTCGGGCTGAATGCCGGCCCCAGCGGGCTTGGCGTTTCACCCGGCGAGGTAGGCCAGTACAGGCCATCTTTTTTGCCTTCGCTGCTGATGATTTTTTGTGCCCAGCGATGATTCATTTGATAGTAATCCTGCTGGGCATCAACGTAGGCGTGCATGGCGGCAATTGCCGACAGTTCATTGCGGCCGATGGCGCGTGTGAGAATTTCATCTTTCCCGGCCGCCATATCAAAACGCCAGCCCTGTTCATCTTTGACAATGGGAATCGGCAACCGCCACGCTTCGCTACCGACATCGAGCCAGGCGCTGTTACCCTGCTGGACAATGACGTGTTTCACCTGCCAGTCGCGCTGAAAGCGGTCGACGGCATTGGGATCAATACCATCGGTGGGTAAAAACTGCTGCCAGTTATCGCCGAGCAGATTATTGAGCGCGGCTTTATCACGATGATTGAGCGCATCGGCCAGCGCGCTTGCCGCTTTCTCCGGCGTGGGGAACGGTTGCTGGGCGAAGGCGGCGAGCGGCGACAGCATTAGCGTGAATAGGGCGATCTGTAATGGTTTTCTCATCTGCTCATCCTCAGCGACGACGCAATTCATGATGTTCGGAAAGACGCTCTCTGGCGGCGCCGCGCTGTTCGCTGCTCAAGCCGGAAATATTGCGGCTTTGCAGCCCGCGCGCCTGCTGCGATTGCCAGGAGGGGGAGCGACTTTCGTTGCCGCTTAAGGCATTGGCGCGTGCCGTGCTCACCGCTTGCTGACGTTGGGCCGGCGTCGCGGAATGAATCTGCTGACGGCGCTGTTGTTGCTGAGGCGTAGGATTTTGCACGTGGCTTTTCACGGCGTCGCGATGCTGTTGCTGCTGCGGCGTTGGATGTTGCAGCTGCGTTTTCGCCGCTTCGCGACGCTGCTGTTTGGCAGGCGTCGGCGTGCTGTCGTAGCCACGGTAGCTGCTGCGCTGGGTGGCCTGCTTCAATTGTTGAGAAGCCGCCTGACGCTGCGCATCGCGAGAGGCGTTATTAGCCGCCAGCTTGCCTGCGCTGGCGGCAGGCGCGTTGGGATGCTGGAGCTGCGTCATCGCCGCTTGCCGTTGAGCGTTGCGATCGACCGGCGCGTGTTGGGTCGCGCTGAGTCCGCCGGGCACATTGGTCTGATGATAGCGCTGGGCGACATTATTATTCGGATAAGGCACGTTGCCGCGATAGGCGGGGTTATGCTGCCAGTTAACATGGTTACCCGGCAGATTCTGCCCGGTAATGCGGTTGAAATTATTCACATTAATATTGATGTTATCGCCATTGTGCTGGTAGCCGCCGTGATGGTAATCGTCATCATGATGATGGTCATCATCATCCCAGTCGATGCTGCTGAAAAGTGCCCAGGTGGTGGCGACGCCAAGGCTGTAACCAAAACCTTTGACGAAGCTATCGGTGAACTGCTCTCCCGGAGGCGGCGGCAGATAAACCGGGGGATAGGCGCTATTCGGCCAACTGCCGTAGACGGTCGAAGGGTTATAGCTCGGAACGTATACCACTTGCGGGTTAGTCGGTTCAATTTTGATAATCTGCGAAGGCGCTGGCGATGCCGTTGAGCTTGTCGAGGATGATACCGTGCTATTGCTATTCGATGACCTCGAAGAGGCGGGTGCCGAGGCCGTGACGGTCACTTTCTGTTGCGGCGTGGATTTCAATGTCCCGGTTTGTTGGGCAATGGCGCGCAGACGCTGTACGGAATCCATCACATCGTGCGGCTGGGCTAAAAATGCGTCGCCAAGGTTTTCCACCCACGGCGGATTTTCGCCCATCATTGCCAGCAGGGCGGGAAAAGCGACGAGGGATTTGACGCTCGGATCCCACGGTTGGCTGGCAACGGCCTGAACGGCCGCGTCGCCTTTCATCGATGGGTTATCCTGCGACCACTGCACCGCCTGCATAACGTTGTCCGGATAGGTGGAGGCCATCAATACCTGCGAGAGCAAACTGTCCGGGTAGAGCGCAATAGGCGCGACCCATTGGTCGATTTGCGCCTGGGTATAGGTGGCCACGACTGGTTGCGCTGGCGCAGTCGCTGGTACTGACGTTGGCACAGGCTGCGCCGTCACCGGCGCTTCAGCGATAGTCTCTGGGGTACGGCTTTTAACATATAGCGTTCCCGCCGCCGCGAGTAAGCCTGCGCTGCAGAGCAGGGCGATAATATGGGGTTTGAACGGTAGTGACATGGAAGCTCCTGACACAGAAATGTTACCCATCTCGCTAAAGTATCGGCGAAAACGGTACGTTACGGGAGTATATGAAGACGATATTGTTTTTTTTGATTTTTGTTGGGATCCTGACATTAAATCTGTAACAGAAATAAATTTATCTACCAGCATTTGAACAGAAAGCCTGCAATATCCTGCCCTTAACGATTCAGCTAAATTTTAATGTTGCTTTTTTGTAAACAGATTAACACCCTTCAAAAATCCTGCTATGCTGCCGTCGCGGTATCGGGCATTTACCCTACAAACTGCTGTCTCACAGGAGCGTGAAGAAAATCGCCTACCGCATTTTACAATGAGAGCGAGGAGAACCGTCGTGCTAGAAGAATACCGTAAGCACGTAGCTGAGCGTGCAGCCATGGGGATTGTTGCCAAACCCTTAGACGCAACCCAAATGGCCGCGCTGGTAGAACTGCTGAAAAACCCGCCAGCGGGTGAAGATGAATTCCTGTTAGATCTGCTTACCAACCGTGTACCGCCGGGCGTCGATGAAGCCGCCTATGTTAAAGCCGGATTCCTTGCCGCTATCGCCAAAGGCGAAGCGACCTCCCCACTGGTTACCCCTGAAAAAGCCGTTGAACTGCTGGGCACCATGCAGGGCGGTTACAATATTCACCCCCTGATTGAAGCGCTGGACGATGCCAAACTGGCGCCGATTGCCGCGAAAGCGCTGTCCCATACCCTGCTGATGTTCGATAACTTCTATGACGTAGAAGAGAAAGCCAAAGCGGGTAATGAGTACGCTAAACAGGTTATGCAATCCTGGGCTGATGCCGAGTGGTTCCTGAACCGTCCGCAACTGGCGGAAAAAATCACCGTTACCGTCTTCAAAGTTACCGGCGAAACCAATACCGATGACTTGTCTCCGGCGCCTGATGCCTGGTCCCGTCCGGATATCCCACTGCACGCTCTGGCGATGCTGAAGAACGCTCGCGAAGGAATTGAACCGGATCAGCCGGGCGCGGTCGGTCCGATTAAACAAATTGAAGCGCTGCAGCAGAAAGGCTTCCCGCTGGCCTACGTTGGCGACGTTGTCGGTACCGGTTCTTCGCGTAAATCCGCCACCAACTCGGTGCTGTGGTTCATGGGCGACGATATCCCGAACGTACCGAACAAGCGCGGCGGCGGCCTGTGCCTGGGCGGCAAAATCGCGCCTATCTTCTTCAACACCATGGAAGATGCGGGCGCGCTGCCTATTGAAGTGGACGTGAGCAACCTCAACATGGGCGACGTCATTGACGTTTACCCGTTCAAAGGTGAAGTGCGTAACCACGAAACCAACGAGCTGTTGGCAAGCTTCGAACTGAAAACCGATGTACTGATCGACGAAGTGCGCGCCGGTGGCCGTATTCCGCTGATCATCGGTCGCGGCCTGACGACCAAAGCGCGCGAAGCGCTGGGTCTGCCGCACAGCGATGTCTTCCGTCATGCGAAAGACGTAGCGGAAAGCAACCGCGGCTTCTCTCTGGCGCAGAAAATGGTTGGCCGCGCCTGCGGCGTTGCCGGTATCCGTCCGGGCGCTTATTGCGAGCCGAAAATGACCTCCGTCGGTTCTCAGGACACCACCGGTCCAATGACCCGTGATGAGCTGAAAGACCTGGCGTGCCTGGGCTTCTCCGCTGACCTGGTGATGCAGTCCTTCTGTCACACCGCAGCCTATCCGAAGCCGGTTGACGTCACCACGCACCACACTCTGCCGGACTTCATCATGAACCGCGGCGGTGTTTCACTGCGTCCGGGCGATGGCGTTATCCACTCCTGGTTGAACCGTATGCTGCTGCCGGATACCGTCGGTACCGGCGGTGATTCCCATACCCGTTTCCCGATTGGTATCTCCTTCCCGGCGGGCTCTGGTCTGGTGGCCTTCGCCGCCGCGACCGGCGTGATGCCGCTGGATATGCCGGAATCGGTACTGGTGCGCTTCAAAGGTAAAATGCAGCCGGGCATTACCCTGCGCGACCTGGTTCACGCCATTCCGCTGTATGCTATCAAGCAGGGCCTGCTGACCGTTGAGAAGAAAGGTAAGAAAAACATCTTCTCTGGCCGCATCCTTGAAATCGAAGGTCTGCCGGATCTGAAAGTCGAGCAGGCATTTGAACTGACCGATGCTTCCGCCGAGCGTTCTGCTGCTGGTTGTACCATCAAGCTGAACAAAGAGCCGATCGTTGAGTATCTGAACTCCAACATCGTCCTGCTGAAGTGGATGATCGCAGAAGGTTACGGCGATCGCCGTACGCTGGAGCGCCGTATCCAGGGCATGGAAAAATGGCTGGCGGATCCGCAACTGCTGGAAGCCGACGCTGATGCGGAATACGCGGCAGTGATCGACATCGATCTGGCGGATATCAAAGAGCCTATTCTGTGCGCGCCGAACGATCCGGACGATGCGCGTCTGCTGTCGGACGTACAGGGTGAGAAGATCGACGAAGTGTTTATCGGTTCCTGCATGACCAACATTGGCCACTTCCGTGCTGCCGGTAAACTGCTGGACAGCCACAAAGGCCAACTGCCTACTCGCCTGTGGGTGGCGCCGCCAACCCGTATGGATGCCGCGCAGTTGACTGAAGAAGGCTACTACAGCGTGTTTGGTAAGAGCGGCGCGCGTATCGAAATCCCTGGCTGTTCCCTGTGTATGGGCAACCAGGCGCGCGTGGCTGACGGCGCGACGGTCGTGTCGACCTCTACCCGTAACTTCCCGAACCGTTTAGGTACCGGCGCCAACGTCTATCTGGCCTCTGCCGAACTGGCGGCGGTCGCTTCTCTGCTGGGCAAACTGCCGACGCCGGAAGAGTATCAGACCTTCGTCGCTCAGGTTGATAAGACGGCGGAAGATACCTATCGCTATCTGAACTTTAACCAGCTGGATCAGTACACTGAAAAAGCTGATGGCGTGATTTTCCAGACCGCTGTGTAATCCGTTCGGTCAGCCTGGCTGACCGTTTGGCTACAAACTCTCCAATGCCCGCTGAACATTGCATCAGCGGGCATTTTTATTTTTAAACCTCCCACCCGTTGCGCTTTTTTTCTTCCTGTCTGCTGCGATAATTAGGTTATGGGTACAGTGCAGCGGTGACGCATTGCCCTTGCAGAGGAAAAGATTATGGATTACGAATTTCTGCGCGATATTACCGGTGTGGTAAAGGTGCGAATGTCGATGGACCATGAGGCGATTGGTCACTGGTTCAACGAAGAGGTGAAAGATAACCTGGCCCTTCTGGATGAAGTGGAACAGGCAGCGCGCACCGTGAAAGGCAGTGAACGTTCCTGGCAGCGGGCCGGCCATGAATATACGTTGTGGCTGGATGGCGAAGAAGTGATGATCCGCGCCAACCAACTGGAATTTTCCGGCGATGAAATGGAAGAGGGGATGAACTACTACGACGAAGAGAGCCTCTCTCTTTGCGGCGTGGAGGATTTCCTGCAGGTGCTTGCCGCATACCGTGAATTTATGCAGCAGCGTTAATGATTCGTTTTGTGCCGGGCGGCGCGGAACCGTAGGCCCGGCAAGCAAAAGCGCCGCCGGGCATTTCAGGCATTACACCGCAGGTATATTGCGGGCGTAATAAATTTCCCGCATCTCTTTCCACAGCAGGTCGGTAATCACCTTGCGCTCTTGCTCGCTTAACTCTTCCGGTTTGGTGTGGAACATGTAGTGTTTCAGATCGAACTCTTTCAGCATCATTTTGGTATGGAACATATTTTCCTGATAGACGTTCACGTCCACCATGTCATACAGCGACTTCATATCTTCTGACATGAAGTTCTGAATAGAGTTGATTTCATGATCGATAAAATGCTTCATACCATTGATATCACGGGTGAAACCACGCACGCGATAATCAATGGTTACGATATCGGATTCCAGTTGGTGAATCAGGTAGTTCAGCGCCTTCAGCGGTGAAATCACGCCGCAGGTGGAGACTTCAATATCGGCGCGGAAGGTGCACAGACCGCCTTCCGGATGACTTTCCGGATAGGTATGCACGCAGATGTGGCTTTTATCGAGATGTGCGACCACGGTCTCAGGCAGCGGGCCCGGATGCTCGCTCTGATCGATAAGCTGCGGGTCGATAGGCTCTTCGCTAACCAAAATGGTGACGCTTGCGCCCTGGGGTTCATAATCCTGGCGTGCGATGTTGAGTATGTTGGCGCCAATGATTGAACAGGTCTCGGAGAGGATTTCCGTCAGGCGATTGGCATTATAGAGTTCATCGATATAGGCGATATAGCCATCGCGCTCTTCGGCGGTTTTAGCGTAGCAGATATCGTAAATACAAAAACTCAGGCTTTTAGTCAGGTTGTTGAAGCCGTGCAGCTTAAGCTTTTTCAATTTGGTTCACCTCCTCGTTTCAGGTTAGCTGGCGGACAGCGCATCCAGCAGGTACTGCGGTAGCGCGAAAGCCGCGGTATGAATTGCCGGGTTGTAATAACGGCATTTCAGCCCGGCGCTATGGAAGCGGGCCTGAATAATTTCCGTCGACAAATGACGCAGGGCTTCATTATCGGTCGCCCAGGCAAAGGTCATGATGCCGCCATAGTAGGTCGGGATCGCCGCCTGATAGAAGCTGACATCGTTGAAGTAATGGCTGAGTTTGCGATGGCTACCGACCGCTTCATCCTGCTGCAGGAAGCTTACCCCGTTCTGAGCAACGAAAATTCCGCCGGGGTTCAGGCAACGTTTACAACCGGCATAAAACGCCGAGGTAAACAGGCTCTCACCGGGGCCAATCGGGTCGGTACAGTCGGAGATAATGACATCAAAGGTTTGTGACGTTTGGTTGACGAAGTTCACGCCGTCATCGATCACCAGCGTAAAGCGCGGGTCGTCATAGGCGCCGGCGTTATGGTTTGGGAGATACTGACGGCAGAACGAGACCACCCCGGCGTCGATTTCCACCATGGTAATGGTTTCGATATGTTGATGGCGGGAGACTTCGCGCAGCATCGCGCCATCGCCTCCGCCAATGATCAGCACGTGCTTTGCGTGACCATGGGCCAGCAGCGGAACGTGGGTCATCATTTCATGATAAATAAACTCATCGCGCTCGGTGGTTTGCACCACGCCATCAAGCGCCATCACGCGGCCAAATGCCGCATTTTCGAAGATGATTAAATCCTGATGATCGGTCTTCTCATGGTACAGCACGTTATCAACGGTAAAATATTGACCAAAATGGTCGTGCAGCGTCTCATGCCACTGATTACTCTCGGCCATGGCTTACTCCTCCTTTGTTAACTTCTGTCGCGCCCGCAAAGCGGGCACCACATCATAGCCAACTATAGGTAGAGATTGATATGGTGAATAGTAAACCATCTGAAGTTTGGCGGAACTCTCGCTTAGCGTGAGGCTTTCGGCGCAGATGCTTTAGGCTGTTGGTCGCTGTTGGGCCTGGCGTCAACAATTCGCACGGTATACACCATCGTCGCGCCAGGCGGAATTTTTCCAGGGATTCCTTTGCTGCCGTAGGCCCGCTCCGGTGGAACAACAATAGTGATGGCGCCATGGTTATTCAGGCGTTTAAGCGGTTCGCGGAAGGTCGCGGGATACTGACTTAGCGCCTGTGACCAGACCTTATCTTCGGCTTCCATATCGTTTATCACGGTACCGTCGATCAAGCTTTCTTTGATAACGACGGTGACGATATCGTTATCAGCGACCTTACCTTTACCGGGGTAGTCTATACGGCTGTAAATACCCGCTTTAAGCGCTACGCCTTTCTGCGCGGCAAATTGCTGTTGATACTTTTTGCCTTCGCGGAGAGTGTGTTGCTCAAGCTTATCAATGTTCTTGTATAACCGCTGCGAGACGTCGAAAAGCGCCTTATTGCGCGCTTGTTCATCCAGCGCCGGCTTACCGGCAAAAACATCGTTAATGCCCTTAAGAACGGTTTCCTGTTGCAGGTTTAACCCCTTAGCGGCCTGGCTGGACAGCGTTTTAAGCGCATCTTGCCCTATCGACACGCCA
Source organism: Klebsiella sp. K-3 (assembly GCF_051207495.1). NCBI lineage: Bacteria > Pseudomonadati > Pseudomonadota > Gammaproteobacteria > Enterobacterales > Enterobacteriaceae > Klebsiella > Klebsiella sp. K-3. Next base: position 305,296 of record NZ_JBPNXF010000005.1, read on the forward strand.
ACCGAATATGCCTGCTGCTGTGGAGCGCTGCTGAGGTTTAGCGTGGGTGCTTTGGCTGTCGTGGCGGCGGTGGTTTTTACGCCGGCGAGTTCGGCGCTCAGTTTCTGCTGCTCCGCCATTGCCGTAGCCAGCTTATCGCTCAGCGCCTGCTTGTCTGTCTCCAGCGCGTTGAGCTGTACCTTTTGCGCCTGCAGAGCGGCGGCAGAGCGTTTGAGATTATCCGCGGCGTCGACTTTTTCCTGCTGGACGGTATGGACTTGCTGAACAAGCCGTTTGTTTTCCGTGTCCAAAGCAGCGATCCGGCGCTGGAGCTGTTCGATAGTGTTATTCATCGCTGCATTATCTACCGTCGCTGGCATCCTGGCGGGAGGTGGCGATTTGAGCTGTGCCTGTAGTTGGCGGATGGTCTTATCTTTGTCGGCGATGAGAATTTTTTGCGCGGCCAGTTTTTTGTGCAGCGCTGCCGTGTTGTTCTCGCTGACCCTGGCGGGTTTACTGACCTCCGGTGCCGGAGGTATCTCTTTCTTCTCTTTTTTCTCCTGCTGCTGGACATAGTTGAGAAACGCAGGCGCGCCGTCATCCGCGTGCGCATGACTAATAAAAAGGGACGCCAGCAAAATGAAGGCCAGCGTCAATATATTAAGGCGATTTATCATGGCGCCTGTCACTTCACCGCATTATCGCCGCGCATGACCAGGCTATCGATCAGCGACTTTTCAATATCGGCGCAAAGCTTAATGGATTTAAATTGATACATGGAATCGATGCCCTGACGGGTTGGGTCGGCGACTTTCGTACGCACTGAGTTATATTGCGACGCCGCGCCTATCAGGGCGGTGAATTCACTACCCAGTCTTGAAGCTTCTTTCGGATTGACTTCTTTTAACGAATCCAACGCCTGGCGGCAGGCATTAAGTCGCTCCTGCTCAGCGGCCAGCCGCAGCTTTTCATTCTGCTGCGCGTCGGTGGCGATGGCGATTGGTGGCGTTATGGGAGCGTTAGCCTGACGATGCGCCTGGCAGCCAGCTAACATGAGAACAGTGAACGGAAGTAAGCGAAAAACAGGTGAGATATTCAAAATGTCATTCCATTGCAATAAGAGAGGTTGCAGGCGATTTTAATTAGCCAGCAGGTCTTTGCAATAAACGATGAGTTGAATTGTTTACTCTCGAATGTGATTTTTACAGATAAATTAAGCTTACAGTTAATTAATAAAAAGAGAGAATAACCGAGAGCATGAAATAAAAATATTGTTTAATGAATTCATGTTTAGTCAATATTAACGGAGATGGGAAGTCAGAAATCTACAGAGACAGCCGCATCGCCGCGGCTGCAGATAGGCTTACTTCACATAGGCCAGCAGGCTAAGGGAGTCACGCGCCAGAGCTTTGCACTTTTTGGCGGTCGGGATTTTGATACCGCTGAGATCGCGATAGCTGTCCTCACCTAATGCTTTCATATTAAAGCTATCGTAGTTGCTGAGATCCCATTGGTTTTGCTGGGCAAAAAAGACCAGCGCGCGGCGAATTTGCGTATTTGGCAAATTTTGATAGCCGCAATCGTTTTTCAGGAATACAAATACCGCCGTTAAATCAGCCATATCTTCCGCTTCGGACTCGTTTAATGCATAGCTATTGGCGGAGAGGGCGAGCAGGCTGCCAAACAGCATTGTTCTGAAAAACGTCTTCATTTTTTCTACCATTGAAACACGGACAATCAAAGTTAGCATACTTCTTTACACCACGCAGAGCTTTATTCACAAGCTTCTGCTTGACCTTCCCGTTGCGGGAGGGTTTAAGCTTAAATATTCACCAGCAGAATAAAAGGATGTGAAAATGCAACGTCGTGAGTTTATCAAATTAGGCGCCGCGCTTGGCGCGGTCAGCGCCTTACCGCTCTGGAGCCGTTCGGTATTCGCTGCCGGCCGTCCGGCTTTGCCGGTTCCGGATTTATTGACCGCCGACGCGCGCAATCGCATTACGCTGACGATTCAAGCCGGAAAGACGCAGTTTGGCCCGCATCTTGCGACGACCTGGGGCTATAACGGCAACCTCCTCGGCCCCGCGTTGAAGCTGAAGCAAGGTGAAGCGGTAACGGTAGATATTCATAACCGCCTGGCGGAGGAGACCACGGTCCACTGGCACGGACTGGAAGTGCCTGGCGAAGTCGATGGCGGTCCGCAGGGCGTCATCGCCGCAGGAGCCTCAAGGACGGTGAAATTTACGCCGACGCAGCGAGCGGCAACCTGCTGGTTCCATCCTCATCAGCATGGTAAAACCGGCCGTCAGGTCGCGATGGGGCTGGCGGGTTTGGTGCTGATTGAAGATGTCGAAAGCGGGCAATTACTGCTACCGAAGCAGTGGGGAATTGATGATATTCCGGTGATCGTGCAGGACAAAAGATTCAATGCCAATGGCGAAATAGATTATCAGCTCGATATCATGAGCGCCGCCGTTGGCTGGTTTGGCGATACCCTGTTGACGAACGGCGCGCTGTATCCCGAACACGCTCCGCCGCGCGGTTGGCTGCGCCTGCGTCTGCTTAATGGCTGTAATGCCCGCTCGCTGAATTTCGCTACCAGCGATCGCCGCCCAATGTACGTAGTAGCAAGCGACGGCGGCCTGTTGGCGGAACCGGTCAAAGTGAGCGAACTGTCGGTGCTGATGGGTGAACGATTTGAGGTGTTGATTGATACCCGCGATGGGAAGGCATTTGATCTGCAGACGCTGCCGGTGAGCCAGATGGGGATGGCGATTGCGCCATTTGATAAACCGCAACCGGTGCTCCGTATACAGCCGCTATTGATCCCGGCCTCCGGTAAGTTACCCGATACTTTGGCGGCGATGCCTGCGCTGCCCTCACTGGAGGGGCTGACGCAGCGCACGCTGCAGCTGTCGATGGATCCTATGCTCGACATGATGGGAATGCAGGCGTTGATGAAGAAATATGGCGACCAGGCGATGTCCGGTATGAACCATGGAATGATGGAGCATGGCGACATGAACAATATGGGAAATATGAATCATGGTGAAATGAAGAATATGAACCATGGCGGCGGCATGGCGCATGGAACCTCATCAGGAAAGGGCTTCGATTTCCATAACGCCAACCGCATCAACGGCAAAGCCTTTGATATGAATGTGCCGATGTTTGCCGCGGCCCGAGGTCAGTACGAGCGCTGGCTGATCTCCGGCAAGGGCGACATGATGTTGCATCCTTTCCATATTCATGGCACGCAATTCCGTATTCTGAGTGAAAATGGCCAGGCGCCGGCGGCGCATCGTCGCGGCTGGAAGGATACGGTAAGAGTGGAGGGCGGGGTGAGTGAAGTGCTGGTGAAGTTCGATCATCAGGCGCCAAAGGAGTTTGCCTATATGGCGCACTGTCATCTGCTGGAGCATGAAGATACCGGGATGATGTTGGGGTTCACCGTTTAGGGCTGTGCGACCTGCCGCCTTCTCCTGTGAGGGGGGCAAATAAAAAAACGGCAACTTTCGTTGCCGTTTTGCATTTTACTTCGCGTCATCCGGTAGCGCGTAGGCAACGATGTAGTCACCCATCTTGGTACCGAACGAGCCATGACCGCCTGCAGAGATGACAACGTACTGCTTGCCATTCACTTCATAGGTCATCGGCGTCGCCTGGCCACCTGCCGGCAGACGCGCCTGCCACAGTTTTTCGCCATTGCTCATGTTGTAAGCGCGCAGGTAGTTATCGGCGGTGGCGGCGATAAACAGCACGTTACCGGCGGTTGAGATCGGACCGCCCAGCATCGGCATACCCATATTGAACGGCAGCGGGACAGGCAGCGGGAACGGCAGACTATCCTGCGGCGTCCCGATGCGTTTTTTCCACACCACTTCATTGGTCTTCAGATCCAGCGCCGAGATATAACCCCATGCCGGTTGTTTACACGGCAGGCCAAACGGCGACAGGAACGGGTTCAGGGTGACGCCGAACGGGACGCCATACTGCGGCTGAACGCCGGACTCGGTACCAGAGCCTTTCGCGTCTTTTGGCGGTTCCATCGGGTTGCCCGGGCCGCGCGGGATTAATTTAGAGACGAACGGCAGCGCCATCGGGTTGGCGATAGCCACCTGACGGTTTGGATCGACGGAGATACCGCCCCATTCAAACATCCCCAGGTTACCAGGGAACACCAGCGTGCCCTGTTCAGACGGCGGAGTGAAGATACCTTCATAGCGCATCTGATGGAAGATAACGCGGCACACCAGCTGGTCAAACATGGTGGCACCCCACATGTCTGCGCCGGTCAGGTCTTTCTTCGGACGGAAACTCAGCTCGGAGAACGGCTGGGTTTTAGCGACATAATCGCCTTTCGCCGCACCTTGCGGAACCGGTTTTTCCGGCGCCGGGACCACCAGTTCGCCATTACGGCGATCCAGCACGAAGATGTTGCCGGTCTTGGCCGGAGCGTAAATCACCGGTACGGTTTTACCGTTCACATCAATGTCGGCCAGCGTCGGCTGCGACGGCATATCCATATCCCACAGATCGTGGTGTACGGTTTGGTAGCTCCACGCCAGTTTACCGGTGGTTGCGTTCAGCGCCACGATAGAGCTGGCGTAACGTTCCTGTTCCGGCGTGCGGTTGCCGCCCCAGATATCCGGCGTGGTAACGCCCATCGGCAGATAGACTAAATCCAGCTTAGCGTCATAGGCGGCAGGCGCCCAGGAGTTAGGTGAATTGAGTGTGAAGTGATGCTCATCGCTCGGGATCGCATTAGGGTCTTTCGCGCCCGGGTCGAAGGCCCACAGCAGTTTACCGGTATTCACATCAAAGCCGCGGATCACGCCTGATGGCTCGCGGGTTGAGAAGTTATCGGTTACCGCGCCGGCAATGACGATAGTCTTGTCGGTGATAATCGGCGGCGACGTCGGTTCATACATGCCCGGCGTGGTCACCGGCATGTTGGTCTGCAGGTTGAGAATGCCTTTGTTGGCAAAGGTTTCGCACAGCTTACCGTTGTCGGCGTTCACCGCGAACAGGCGGCCATCGTTGACCGGCAGAATAATACGGCGCGGGCAGTCGGCGACGACGTCGGCAGGGGCGTTATCTACTTTGGCTTCATGATAGGAAACGCCACGGCAGGTCACGTGCTGGAACGACGGATCGGCGTTCAGCTGCGGGTCAAAATGCCACTTCTCTTTACCGCTGGCCGCGTCAAGCGCGAACAGACGCTGGTGCGCGGTGCACAGATACAGCGTGTCGCCAACTTTAATCGGCGTCACTTCGTTAGTGATTTCACCCGGATCGTTCGGCTGCTTCAGGTCGCCGGTGCGGAATACCCAGGCTTCCTTCAGGTTCTTCACGTTGTCGGCGTTAATCTGTTTCAGCGGCGAATAACGCTGGCCTTCCTGGTTACGGCCATAGGCCGGCCAGTCGCTATCGGCGACGGTAGAAATCGGCGCGGCAGGCGTCGCGTCAGCGCTCAGCGTACCGTTCACCTCCTGCGGGTCGTTAAAACCGGCCCAGGTCAGGATCCCGCCGCTAATCAACAGGGCGATAACCAGACCGCCCACGGCGCCAGCGGAAGAGCCCGGCAGGCGACGCCAGACAAATGGCAGAATCAGCCAGATGCCGAAGAAGACCAGGATGTCGCTACGCGGCGTCAGCGCCCAGAAGTCGAAACCGACTTCCCATACCCCCCAAATCATGGTTGCCAGCAACAGGGCGGCATACAGCCACAGCGCTGCGCGCTTGCCGCGGAACAGCATGACGGTGACGGCCAGCATCACCAGGCCTGCGATAGGGTAGTACCAGGAACCGCCGATAGCGGCCAGCCATACCCCACCGATTAACAGATACAGGCCACAGAAGGCGGCAAATAGCGCCGTCAGCGTGACGAGTAACCGTGATTGTTGAGATTTTGTTTCTGCCATAGAAAGACACTCTTCAGTTGTTAATTTTTTAACTGCAATTAATTATAGGATTTAACAACTGTGATCGGAATCACAAATATGGCTTTATTATTCACTGCACCGAAGATTTCGTTTTGCTGGTATACTGTATCGCTTGCCGGTCAACGTCGATGTGAAAGCAACGGCTTTGAAGATTTATCCTAAGAATCAAATGGTTAGTTTAATGAAACATACTGTAGAAGTGATGATCCCGGAAGCCGAGATCAAAGCGCGTATCGCCGAACTGGGTCGTCAAATTAATGAACGCTATAAAGACAGCGGCAGCGAAATGGTGCTGGTGGGTCTGCTGCGCGGTTCATTTATGTTTATGGCTGACCTGTGCCGTGAGGTTCAGGTGCCGCATGAAGTCGACTTTATGACCGCCTCCAGCTATGGCAGCGGCATGTCCACCACCCGCGATGTCAAAATCCTTAAAGACCTGGATGAAGACATTCGCGGTAAAGACGTATTGATCGTCGAAGACATCATTGATTCCGGCAACACCCTGTCTAAAGTGCGCGAAATCCTCAGCCTGCGCGAGCCGAAATCGCTGGCTATCTGCACGCTGCTGGATAAACCAAGCCGTCGTGAAGTGAACGTGCCGGTGGAGTTTGTCGGTTTTGCGATTCCGGATGAGTTCGTGGTGGGTTACGGTATCGATTACGCTCAGCGCTATCGCCACCTGCCGTACGTCGGCAAAGTGATCCTGCTGGACGAGTAATTATTGTTGCGGTCCCGGATAAGGCGAGCGCCTTATCCGGGGCGGTGAGGGCGGCGGCTATTTATGGTTGGCGTGCTTGCTCTTGAGATTGGAAATCCCGTGGCGATAGCGCTGCTCGAGGGTTTCCCGGCTGACGGCGGTGACATCAAGATCGCGCAGTAGTCCGTCGTGAATACCATAAGCCCAGCCGTGGATCGTCACCTTTTGGCCACGTTTCCACGCCGATTGCATGATTGTCGAGTGACCCAGGTTGTATACCTGCTCCATCACGTTCAGTTCGCAAAGCGTATCCAGACGCCGATCTTCCGGCATTTCACCGAGCAGCGAGCTGTGTTTAAACCAGATATCGCGAATGTGCAGCAGCCAGTTATCAATAAGCCCCAGTTCCGGGTTTTCGACCGCCGCCTGTACGCCGCCGCAGCCGTAGTGGCCGCAGATAATAATGTGTTCGACTTCCAGTACGTCAACGGCGTATTGCACCACCGACAGGCAGTTCAGGTCGGTGTGGATCACCAGATTGGCGACGTTACGGTGCACGAACAACTCACCGGGTTCCAGGCCGGTTAAGCGCTCCGCGGGGACGCGGCTATCGGAACAGCCAATCCACAGAAAGCGCGGTTTCTGCGCCTGCGACAATTTCGCAAAGAAGCCGGGGTCCTCTTCCACCAGCATTTTTGACCATAGTGCATTATTGCTGATGAGTGTATCTATATCATTCATGGACGTTTACGGCCTGTAACCAAGTAAGTGCGTTGCGCTAATATAGGGTAAGCTCACCTTTTTGAAAACAATCTTTACCCGTCATACTTCATGCTGCAGGTGCGTTGGCTGCACTCGTTCACCCCAGTCACTTACTTATGTAAGCTCCTGGGGATTCGCTCATTTGCCGCCTTCCTGCAACATGAATTATTTGGGGAAATTAGATGTGAAGACACGAGAAGAGACATTTAATGACCATTGCTCTGGAATTAAAACAGCTCAAGAAAACCTATCCCGGCGGGGTTCAGGCGCTGAAAGGCATCGACCTGCAGGTTGAAGCCGGCGACTTTTATGCGCTGCTGGGCCCGAACGGCGCGGGGAAATCCACGACTATCGGTATCATTAGTTCGCTGGTTAATAAAACCTCCGGCCAGGTTAATGTATTTGGCTACGACCTGGAAAAAGATGTGGTGAACGCCAAGCGCCAGCTCGGGCTGGTGCCGCAGGAGTTCAACTTCAACCCATTCGAAACCGTACAGCAAATCGTGGTTAACCAGGCGGGTTACTACGGCGTTGAGCGTAAAGAAGCAATTTTGCGTAGCGAAAAGTATTTGAAACAGCTCGATCTGTGGGAAAAGCGCAATGAACGCGCGCGTATGCTCTCCGGCGGGATGAAGCGCCGCCTGATGATTGCCCGCGCGCTGATGCATGAGCCGAAGCTGCTCATTCTTGATGAACCCACCGCTGGCGTTGATATCGAGCTACGTCGCTCGATGTGGGGTTTCCTCAAAGATCTCAACGATAAAGGCACCACCATTATCCTCACGACCCACTATCTGGAAGAGGCGGAAATGTTGTGCCGCAATATCGGCATTATCCAGAGCGGCGAGCTGGTGGAAAACACCTCGATGAAGGCGCTGCTGGCTAAGCTGAAATCGGAAACCTTTATCCTCGATCTGGCGCCGAAAAGCCCGCTGCCGACCCTCGACGGGTATCAGTACCGGCTGGTTGATACCTCGACGCTGGAAGTTGAAGTCCTGCGCGAGCAGGGGATTAACAGCGTTTTCGCCCAGCTAAGCGCCCAGGGCGTGCAGGTATTAAGTATGCGTAACAAGGCCAACCGTCTGGAAGAGCTGTTTGTCACGCTGGTGCACGACAAAAAAGGAGAATCAGCATGATGCAGCTGTACTGGGTCGCGCTGAAAAGCATCTGGACCAAAGAGATCCACCGGTTTATGCGTATCTGGGTTCAGACGCTGGTGCCGCCGGTGATCACCATGACCCTCTATTTCGTCATCTTTGGCAATCTGATCGGCTCGCGGATCGGCGAGATGCACGGTTTTACCTATATGCAGTTTATCGTGCCGGGGCTAATTATGATGGCGGTGATCACCAACGCCTACGCCAACGTCGCTTCGTCGTTCTTTAGCGCCAAGTTCCAGCGCAACATTGAGGAACTGCTGGTGGCGCCGGTGCCAACCCACGTGGTGATCGCCGGTTACGTCGGCGGCGGGGTGGCGCGTGGGCTGTGTGTCGGCATTCTGGTGACGGCTATCTCGCTGTTCTTCGTCCCGTTCCAGGTTCATTCCTGGCTGTTTGTCGCCCTGACGCTGATTTTGACGGCAATTCTGTTCTCGCTGGCGGGCCTGCTCAATGCGGTGTTTGCGAAAACCTTCGACGACATCAGCCTGATCCCGACTTTCGTGCTGACGCCGCTGACCTACCTGGGCGGGGTGTTCTATTCGCTGACGTTGCTGCCGCCGTTCTGGCAGGCGCTGTCGCATCTCAACCCTATCGTCTACATGATTAGCGGCTTCCGTTTTGGCTTCCTCGGCATTCATGACGTCCCGCTGGCGACCACCTTTGGTGTGCTGGTGGTGTTTATCGTGGCCTTCTATATTCTGTGCTGGTACCTGATCCAGCGTGGGCGTGGCCTGCGTAGCTAATCCTCTCTACAAGCGCCCCCGCTAATTTCACCTTGCCGGGGCGCTAAGCGGTAATTTTTGATACCCATCACCCCACCTCAACGCTTGCCCTGCTAAATTGTTTGCCTGCTAAGGAGGTAGGCGATGTTAGGTTGGGTAATTACCTGCCATGATGAGCTGGCGCAGGAGATGCTGGATCGTCTGGAGAAAAAGTTTGGCCCGCTGGCGCAGTGCCGGGCGGTGAATTACTGGCGTAATCTGAGCGTCAATATGCTGAGCCGCATGATGTGCGATGCGCTACATGCCACGGACTGCGGCGATGGCGTGATTTTTCTCACCGATAAAACCGGTGCCGCGCCATATCGCGCCGCCGCGCTGATGAGTCACAAACACACCCACTGTGAAGTTATTTCCGGCATTCGCTATCCATTGCTGGAGGAAATGTATTTACAGCGCTATACCCTCAGCAGTGATGCCTTCCGTAATGCTATCGTTAGCGCTGGAGGCCCGACGGTGAGCAGTCTTTGGCATCAACAGCAAAAGAATCCGCCTTTTCGTCTACTGCATGATACGTTCGGAAATTAGGCATTAGCATTGATGCCGCTTTTGTTACAATGGCGGCATTCAGGTTTACCGGTTCGATGCGCATGTTTGCCCGAGTCATAACATTATTCCTTTTGCTGACGTCAGTCAGCGTTTCCGCCAGCCTGCTCAGCCAACAGGGCGTCCCCGCACGCTATATGCAAATCACGGAAGATGCCGATATCTGGGCGCAGGTCGGCAACCATGTAGTGAGCGTCGGCAACGTTCGCGCCGGGCAGATCCTCGCCGTGGTGCCGACCACGGCAGACTATTATGAATTCAATTTCGGCTTCGGTACTGGCTTTATTGATAAAGGACACCTGGGGCCGGTGCAGGGCGCGAAACGGGTTGAGGATAATCTGGGTGATTTACATCAGCCGTTGAGCAACCAGAACCTGCTGACCTGGAAAGACACGCCGGTTTACGATGCGCCGTCAGTGGGCAGCCCGCCGTTTGGTACATTAGCGAATAACCTGCGCTATCCCATTATCAGCAAGCTGAAAGACCGCCTTAATCAGACCTGGTATCAGATTCGTATCGGCAACCGGTTGGCGTGGGTAAGCAGCCTGGACGCGCAGGAGGATAACGGCATTCCGGTACTGACTTATCACCATATTCTGCGTGATGAAGAAAATAGCCGTTTCCGCCATACCTCGACCACCACCTCGGTGCGCGCTTTCAGTAACCAGATGACCTGGCTGCGTGACCAGGGCTATACCACGCTGACGATGTATCAACTGGAAGGGTATTTACGTAACAAGGTTAATCTGCCTGCGCGCTCGGTGGTGATTACCTTTGATGACGGCCTCAAGTCGGTGAATCGCTACGCTTATCCGATCCTCAAGCAGTACGGCTTCCACGCTACGGCATTTATTATCTCATCGCGGATCAAACGTCATCCGCAAAAGTGGGATCCGAAATCGCTGCAGTTTATGAGTATCTCTGAGCTCAGACAGATTCAGGACGTGTTTGATGTGCAGTCGCATACCCATTTTCTGCACCGGGTCGATGCCGCCCGTCACCCGATATTACTCAGCCGGAATTATCACAACATTCTCTTTGATTTCGAGCGTTCCCGGCGAGCGCTGAGCCAGTTTAATCCGCACGTGCTGTATCTTTCGTATCCGTTCGGCGGCTATAACGCCACGGCGGTCAAGGCGGCGAACGATGCCGGTTTTCATCTGGCGGTAACGACGGTGAGAGGGAAGGTGAAACCGGGGGATAATCCGTTCCTGCTGAAGCGGTTGTATATCCTGCGTACCGATTCGCTGGAGACGATGTCGCGGCTTATCAGCAATCAGCCGCAAGGGTAAACCGGCGCTGCGGCTGAGCGCAGCGCCGTAAGAATCAGGCGACCTGCACCGGAATAGCTTTCGCCTGGCGCTTCATTTCGTTATCGCCTTCGAAATAGGCGATCTTCGGCTGCCAGGTGCGGGCTTCTTCGTCAGACATGGTCACGAAGCTGGCGATAATGAGGATATCGCCGACGCTTGCGCAGTGCGCCGCAGCGCCGTTGACGGAGATAATCTTCGAACCACGCTCGGCGGCGATCGCATAAGTCGAGAAACGGTTACCGTTGGTCACGTTCCACAAATGAATGGCTTCATTTTCCAGAATACCGGCCGCTTCGAGGAAATCCTGGTCAATGGCGCAGGACCCTTCGTAATGCAGGTCAGCCTGCGTGACTTTAACGCGGTGGAGCTTGCCCTGCAGCATATTACGCATCATAACTTCTACCTTCCAACCTTTATGTAGCAAAGCGGACACGGCATCCGCTTTGAGAAAATAACCCGATTTTTCGTTCCGGACTACTGGCCCAGCTCGACGATTTTGTTATCAATCAGACGCGCCTGGCCCAGCCATGCCGCCATCAGGATCACCGCGCGTTTGCTGGCATCAGTGAGCTCCAGCAGGGTGTCGGCATCACGGATCTGGATATCGTCGGCGCGAAAACCTGATTCGTTGAGCTCCTGCTCGGCGATGGCAATGATTTCCTCGAGGTTACGCTCGCCAGCGGCAAGTTTATCCGCCACCGAACTCAGCACTTTGTACAGACCCGGGGCGATTTTGCGCTGTTCGGCGGTCAGATAACCGTTGCGCGAACTTAGCGCCAGGCCGTCTTTCGCGCGGATAATCGGCACGCCGACGATCTCGATGTCGTAGCCCATATCGGCGACCATTTTGCGGATCAGCGCCAGCTGCTGGAAATCTTTCTCGCCGAAGCAGGCGACATCCGGCTGCACCAGGTTGAACAGCTTGCTGACAATGGTTGAGACTCCACGGAAGTGGCCTGGACGGCTGGCGCCTTCCAGCATGGTCGACAGGCCAGGAACGTCAACGAAAGTCTGTCCTTCAGTACCCTGCGGATAAATTTCCGCCGGCGCCGGAGCAAAGACAAAATCGACCTTACGCTTGTTCAGCTTTTCGCAATCCTCCTGCAGGGTGCGCGGATAGCGCGCCAGATCGTCCGGACGGTCAAATTGCATCGGATTCACGAAGATACTGACCACCACGACATCCGCGCAGGCTTTGGCTTCATCGACCAGCTTCATATGGCCATCGTGCAGGTTGCCCATGGTGGGAACCAGCGCAATGCGCTTGCCTTCCTGGCGTAAACGACGGATATGCTGGCGCAGCAGCGGCAGGGTTTCAATTATCAGCACAACAAGACTCCTTAATGGAAACTATGTTCTTCGCCCGGATAGACCCCGGATTCGACTTCGGCAATATACTGCCGTACCGCGGCGCGGATGTCGCCCGCTTCTGCGAGGAAATTCTTCGCGAATTTAGGAATATGGCCGCCGGTGATCCCGAAAGCGTCATGCATCACCAGGATTTGCCCGTCGGTGACGTTACCTGCGCCGATGCCGATAACCGGGATCGTCAGCGCTTCGGTAATGCGTTTTGCCAGCTCTACCGGCACGCACTCCAGCACCAGCAGCTGCGCGCCAGCCGCTTCCAGGGCTAACGCGTCATCGAACAGCGCCTGCGCCGCATCGCCTCGCCCCTGAACTTTATAGCCGCCAAAAACGTTCACCGACTGCGGCGTCAGGCCGAGGTGACCACAAACCGGTACCGCGCGTTCCGCCAGCATCCTGACGGTATCAGCCAGCCACGCGCCGCCTTCAAGTTTGACCATATTGGCGCCGGCGCGCATCACGACGGCGGCATTTTCGAAAGTTTGCTGCGGCGTGGCGTAGGCCATAAACGGCAGGTCGGCGAGCAGCAGACTGTTCGGCGCGCCGCGACGAACCGCGCGGGTGTGGTAAGCGATATCGTCAACGGTCACCGGCAGCGTGGAGTCGTGGCCCTGTACCGTCATCCCCAGCGAATCGCCCACCAGCAGGACGTTAATGCCTTCATCGGCAAAAAGCTTAGCGAAGCTGTAGTCGTAGGCGGTGATAGTGGCGAAGCGCTTTTTCTCCTGTTTGCATTTCTGCAGCAGGGCAATGGTGGTCGGTTTCATAACGTTTCCTGATGATGAAAGTCATATTAACCGGCATTCTAACAGCAGCATTCAGGGGGGCAATGATTTTGGGCAACCGATTACCACTATCGCCGTAAATGCTAAAAAAGGGAGTAGGGGTTACCAGAGAGCGGGTTTTTCGGCGCCCAGATTTTCCAGCGCGGCGCGAAGGGCGAGGCCATCGGGGAAGTGGAGCTGTGGGGCGATTTCAAACAGCGGCCAGAGCATAAAACCGCGATTTTTCATATCGTAGTGCGGCACCGTCAGACGCTCGCTGTTAATGACCGTATCGCCAAACAGCATGATGTCGAGGTCCAGCGTACGCGGCCCCCAGCGTTCGGCTTTGCGCTCCCGTCCCTGCTGCAGCTCAATGCGCTGAGTGTGATCGAGCAGCGCTTCTGGCGCGAGCGAGGTTTCAAGCGCGACGGCGGCATTGAGATAGTCGGGCTGATCCTGCGGCCCCAGCGGCGGCGTACGGTAGAGCGAAGACACGCTCGCCACGCGGCTGTCCGGAATGTCGGCCAGCGCGCGGATAGCGGCATTCACCTGCTCGAGCGGCGAGGCAAGATTACTGCCAATGGCGATATAGACCAGGGTCATGCGTTACCCTGACGCGGCGCGCGTTTACGCGGGCGGCGATGGCGACGGCGCGGAGCGGGATCGTCGCCGAGATCGTTGAGCATATCTTTCTGTTCCGGCGGCGCGGCCACCTGGAACTCACCCCACCATTTGGTCAGGCGCTGCAGTTCGTGGTTGTTCTCGGCGCCTGCGCGCAGTTCAAGCAGGTCATAGGCGGCGCGGAACTTCGGATGCTCCATGAGTTTCCACGCGCGTTTGCCCTGACGGCGGGACATACGTAGCTGCAACTGCCAGATGTCGCGCACCAGGGTGGTGATGCGTTTAGGGATTGCCAGCGTCCGGCAGGCTTCATCCAGTACATCGTTCATCGCCAGCGCGAAGGCGTCGTAATAGGCCAGCCCGCTCTCCTGCGCGATTTTCTGCGCCATTTCCAGCAACGGATACCAGAACATGACCGCGAACAGGAACGCTGGATTGACGCGCATATCGTTATGCAGGCGGTTATCGGTATTCTTCAGCACCTGGATAATGATACGTTCCATCGGGCTATCGCCACGCTCGGTGAAGTAGCGGGTGATTGTCGGGAACAGCGGCTGGAACAGGCTGTATTCGCGCAGCAGTTGATAGGTTTCATAACCATAACCTGCCTGCAGCAACTTCAGCACTTCTTCAAACAGACGCGCTGGCGGTACGTCGTGTAGCAGGGCGGCCAGACGCGGAATTGGCTCGGCGCTTTCGGCGCTGATGCGCATATGGAGTTTGGCGGCGAAGCGTACCGCGCGCAGCATACGCACCGGATCTTCACGGTAACGGGTTTCCGGGTCGCCAATCAGGCGAATTACCCCTTCCTGCAGATCGCGCATTCCACCAACGTAGTCACGTACGGTGAAATCCGCCACGCTGTAATAAAGGCTGTTGATGGTGAAGTCGCGGCGCTGGGCATCTTCTTCGATAGAGCCGAAGATGTTATCGCGCAGCAGCATGCCGTTCTGGCCGCGCTGGGAGGTGACGCGGTCGTTGGTGTGGCCTTCGTGATGGCCGCGGAAGGTGGCGACTTCAATGATTTCCGGCCCGAACATCACGTGCGCCAGGCGGAAGCGACGGCCGACCAGGCGGCAGTTGCGGAACAGTTTACGTACCTGATCCGGGGTCGCGCTGGTGGTGACGTCAAAATCTTTTGGCTTCTTGCCCAGCAGCAGGTCGCGAACGCCGCCGCCGACCAGGTAAGCTTCGTAGCCCGCCTTGTTCAGTCGATAGAGCACCTTGAGCGCGTTTTCACTGATATCTTTGCGGGAAATTGCATGCTGTTCACGCGGGATCACCGTCATATGCGTTTGTTCGACGGCGGCAGCCTCTGCCTCGCGCTCTTCACGGCTTAGCACCTTGCGGCAAAAATTAGCGACTCGGGTAAAAATGGTGCACCTCGTAGTGTCAGACGAACTTCGGATAAAACATTACTCTATGGGCTTCAGGTTGCATTTAAACGGCAAATTCAGGGGCAACCTGAAGGGCGACGAGCAAAAATAGCGGCTAATCATAGCTCAGCGGGAGCCATTTGAGAATGCTGGATTTTTGCAGGCTGCCAGTTGGCTACCGCTTGTTTGAGTAAATCTTCAATACTCAGCGCTTGCCAATCCTCGACGACATCCTGATTCAAAAATGTTAATGCCCGCACAATTTCCGGGCGCGGATCGCCCTCCGGCAGGGCCGGGGCGTGGTTCTGTTTTGAGAGCTTATTACCTTCGGTATTCAGCGCCAGCGGCAGGTGCACGTAGTCTGGTACAGGCCAGCCAAAGTGTTGATACAGCGAAATTTGTCGTACCGTTGGCTCGATAAGATCGGCGCCGCGAACGATTTCGCTGACCCCCTGAAAATGGTCGTCAACCACTACCGCCAGGTTATAGGCGAACAGCCCGTCGCGACGATGGATGATGAAATCTTCCCGCGCCAGCGGTTCGTCGGCGACGAGGGTCCCGCGCAACTGGTCATAAAATTCCAGTACCGGACGGGTCTGGCGCAGGCGCAGCGCGGCGTTTTCGGCGCCAAGGCGCAAATCGCGACAGTGACCGTCGTAGATCCCCCCGACGCTGTGAATGCGCGCGCGGGTGCAGGTGCAGTAGTAGCAAAGATCCCGATCGCGCAGCCAGGCAAGGCGTTCGCGATAAGCATCGTGCCGCTGGGATTGCCACAGTACTTCGCCGTCCCAGTGCAGACCGTAGCGATCGAGCTGTCGCAAAATGGTGTCGGCGGCGCCAGGAACTTCCCGCGGCGGGTCGATATCTTCAATGCGTACGCGCCAGATACCGCCTTTCGCCCGCGCTTGTAGATAGCTGCCAAGGGCGGCGATTAATGAGCCGAAGTGGAGTTCGCCGGAAGGTGAGGGAGCAAAGCGCCCGATATAGTCTGAGTCGGTCATGTTAAACACAAGGGGAATCAGGCGGGAGAAACTCCCGCCAGAGAGTGAGGTAGCTGGGATTAACCCGCCATCTGTTTTTCGCGAATTTCCGCCAGCGTCTTGCAGTCGATGCACAGGTCAGCTGTTGGACGCGCTTCCAGACGGCGAATGCCAATCTCCACGCCACAGGATTCGCAGAAGCCGAAGTCTTCGTCTTCGACTTTTTTCAGTGTTTTCTCAATCTTCTTGATGAGTTTACGTTCGCGGTCGCGGTTACGCAGCTCCAGGCTGAACTCTTCTTCCTGCGCGGCACGGTCGACCGGGTCCGGGAAGTTGGCAGCTTCATCCTGCATATGCGTTACGGTGCGATCCACTTCATCCCTGAGTTGATTACGCCATGCTTCAAGAATGCGCTTGAAGTGCGCCAGCTGGGCTTCGTTCATATACTCTTCGCCCGGCTTCTCTTGGTACGGCTCCACCCCAGCGATGGCGAGAATACTCAGGGACGATGTTTTACGGTTTTGCCCTTCTTGCATGTTGCTTCTCCTTAACACGCACTATCGATCCCCATGTGGGGGAAAAATCAGGCCGCTATAAATAGCAGATGCTTTTCCGGATAGCAATTATCTAAACGTTACACTTGACAACGCTGTGAAGAAAAGCGTATTTGCGCTCGCGAACCGGACACAATTTAGCCTTTTAATTACCGGGGGTTAACGCCACGGCAATCGGCTTATTCAGAGTCATCATTTTGGTAGAAAGTTCCGCTTTCCAGGCGAGAATTTCTACCCCCTTTTCCTGCGCCTCTATCAACAGCTGTGCGTATTTGGCATCAATATGATGCGCGGGTGAGAAACGGTCTATCGCCGAATGCAGCACGGCGAATAAAATCACGGCCCGATGGCCTGCGGCCGCGACGCTCATTAGCTCCCGCAGGTGCTTCTGGCCGCGTGCGGTAACGGCATCGGGAAAATAACCGTACTCTTTTTCCGCCAACGTAACCGATTTCACTTCAATATAGCAGTTACGGCGGCCTTCTGCCTGTAACATAAGGTCGATTCGGCTATTTTCTTCGCCATATTTTACTTCGCTTTTCAGAATGTTATACCCGGCAAGCTCAGGGATATTTCCGGCGAGTACCGCCTCCTTCGCCAGAGTATTGGCCCGCAGCGTGTTGACACAGATCACCGCGCCCTGTTGGGTTTCAGTTAATTCCCAGGTATGTGCATATTTACGTTTAGGATTATCGGAAGTGGAATACCAGACGGTATCGCCCGGCGCAGCGCAGCCGGTCATGGCGCCGGTATTCGGGCAGTGCAGCGTCAGCTCCTGGCCCTCCGGCGTGACGACATCGGCCAGAAACCGTTTGTAACGTTTAATTAAAGTGGCGGACTGCAAAGGCGGAGTGAACAGCATCAGAGTTCCCTGGTAAATGGATAACGTTCCAGCACGTTGTAGCGGGTGCGACCGCGGAGAAAGCTGGACTCATAAAGCACGAATTCGTTGACCGGCACCTGCCAGCAAAAACCCGGCGGCGGGATCGGCACCGCGTGGCGGGCGTCGCGCAGGAGGGTGATATGCGGATGAAACGGCTGTGGGCTTTGATAGCAGCCGCTTCGCGCCGCCTGAGCGCGCAGCATATTTGCCAGCTGCAGCATGCCGCGCGGCGGCTGGCGGGTACCGAGCCAGACTACGCGAGAGCGCAGCCACTGGCCGGCGTCGTCGAGCGTCAGGGTAAATGGCGGTTGTTGAATGCGTCCGGCCATTGCCGACAGCGCGCGCTGTTTTTCAGCGCTGACGTCGCCGAGAAACGCCAGCGTCAGATGTAGGTTATCGGCGGCGACCGGCCTTCCGGCATCGTCGGAAAAATGGGCGGCGCGCCAGTGAATAATCTGTTTCTGTATCGCTTTCGGCAGTTCAAGAGCGAAAAACAGCCGTTTCGGCTCGGACATGATAGAGACTCGGTAATGAATTACGGGGATGCTACAATGCTTGCCCTCGAATGTTAACCTCCGGAGCCTTTCGTGTCCTCATTGCCGGTTGCCGCAATTCTTCCCGAACTTCTTTCCGCCCTGCAGCAGGCGCCGCAGGTGCTGCTTAACGCCCCTACCGGCGCGGGTAAATCAACCTGGCTGCCGCTACAGATCCTCGCCGACGGCAACATCGACGGCCGGATAATTCTGCTGGAGCCGCGGCGGCTGGCGGCGCGTAACGTCGCCCAGCGCCTGGCGGAGCTGCTGGGAGAAAAACCGGGAGAAACGGTAGGCTACCGGATGCGCGCCGAAAGCTGCATAGGGCCAAATACCCGTCTGGAAGTGGTCACTGAAGGGATCTTAACCCGCACTTTGCAGCACGATCCGGAACTTTCCGGCGTGGGGCTGGTGATCCTCGATGAATTTCATGAACGTAGCCTGCAGGCCGATCTGGCGCTGGCGTTGTTGCTGGACGTCCAGCAGGGGCTGCGTGACGATCTCAAGTTATTGATCATGTCGGCGACGTTGGATAACGATCGTCTGCAGCGCCTGTTGCCGGAAGCGCCGGTGGTAGTTTCCGAAGGGCGTGCGTTTCCGGTTGAACGTCGCTTTGCGCCGCTGGCGAGCCATCAGCGTTTTGCCGAAGCGGTAGCGATCGCCGCCGCGGATCTGCTGCGTGAGGCGCAGGGCTCGATGCTATTATTCCTGCCGGGCGTTGGCGAAATTCAGCGCGTACAGGAACAATTAAGCGAGCGCGTAGCCAGCGATGTGCTGTTATGCCCGTTGTACGGCGCGCTGCCGCTGA
The DNA here is from genome assembly GCF_051207495.1 of Klebsiella sp. K-3. Lineage (NCBI taxonomy): Bacteria > Pseudomonadati > Pseudomonadota > Gammaproteobacteria > Enterobacterales > Enterobacteriaceae > Klebsiella > Klebsiella sp. K-3. The sequence continues at coordinate 324,361 of NZ_JBPNXF010000005.1, forward strand.
GCGAACAGCGCAAAGCGATTCTCCCGGCGCCTGCCGGAATGCGCAAAGTGGTGCTGGCGACCAATATCGCTGAAACCAGTTTGACGATCGAAGGCATTCGCCTGGTGGTCGACAGCGCTCAGGAACGGGTCGCGCGCTTCGATCCGCGCACCGGCCTGACCCGGCTAATCACCCAGCGGATAAGCCAGGCGTCAATGACCCAGCGCGCCGGTCGCGCCGGGCGTCTGGAGCCGGGGATCTGCCTGCATTTGCTGGCGAAAGAGCAGGCGGAGCGCGCGGCGGCGCAGAGCGATCCGGAAATTCTGCAAAGCGATCTGTCGGGTCTGCTGCTGGAGTTGCTGCAGTGGGGCTGCCGCGATCCGGCCGAGCTTCGCTGGCTGGATCTACCGCCGGCGATAAATCTGGCGGCGGCGCGGCGTCTGTTGACGGCGTTATCGGCGCTGGAGGGCGAACGCCTTTCGGCTCACGGGCGCAAAATGGCGATGCTGGGTAATGACCCGCGTCTGGCGGCCATGTTGACGGCGGCCGATTCCGCGGATGACGCGGCGACGGCGGCGAAACTGGCGGCTATTCTTGAGGAGCCGCCGCGCGGCGGCGGCAGCGATTTAGGCGCCGCGTTTGCCCGCCAGCAGGGCAACTGGCAGCAGCGGGCGCAGCAGTTATTGAAGCGGCTGGCTAGCCGAGGCGGTCAGCCTGATGCTGAGCGGATGGCGGCGTTGCTGGCTCCAGCCTTTGCCGACCGTATCGCCCGTCGACGCGGCCAGGAGGGACGCTATCAGTTGGCTAACGGCATGGGCGCGATGCTGGATGCCGATGATGCGCTCGGCCGTCACGAATGGTTAATTGCGCCGCTGCTGCTGCAGGGCAGTTCGGCGCCCGATGCGCGAATTTTGCTGGCGCTGCCGCTGAACATTGACCAACTCGTCGCGCAGCGCCCTGAGCTGATACAGCGCTCCGATACCGTGGAGTGGGATGAAGCGCAGGGGACGTTAAAAGCCTGGCGGCGTAACTGTATTGGCCAACTGGTGATAAAAACCCAGCCGTTGGCGAAGCCGTCGGAAGCGGAGCTGCATCAGGCAATGCTCAACGGTATTCGCGATAAAGGGCTCAGGGTGTTGAACTGGACGCCGGAGGCTGAACAACTGCGCCTGCGTCTGCACTGCGCCGCGCAGTGGTTGCCGGAAGCAGGCTGGCCAGCCGTTGATGACGCATCGCTGTTGGCTGCGCTGGAGGCATGGCTGTTGCCGCAGATGACCGGTGTGCATTCGCTTCGGGCGCTTAACGCGGTGGACCTGCGGCAGGCGCTGCAAAACTGGCTGCCGTGGACGTTACGCCAGAAGCTGGATAGCGAGCTGCCGACCCATTACACGGTGCCGACCGGTAGTCGTATCGCCATTCGCTATCATGAAGATAACCCGCCGGCGCTGGCAGTACGAATGCAGGAGATGTTTGGCGAGGCGACGACGCCGCGCATTGCCGAAGGACGGGTTCCCCTGGTGCTGGAGTTACTCTCGCCGGCGCAGCGACCATTACAAATTACCCGCGATTTAAGCGCCTTCTGGCAGGGGGCATACCGCGAGGTGCAAAAAGAGATGAAAGGGCGCTATCCGAAACATGTCTGGCCGGATGACCCGGCGAATACCGCGCCGACCCGGCGGACGAAAAAATACAGCTGAGGCGCCGCACCCTTGCTGTGGGCGCGGTTCCGAAAATCGCTGGCCGCAGTCACACGGCGCAATATTTATGTTATTAAAAAACATCATATTTTACCGTTTATCGCGTTTTGCGGTTGTAAAATGCTGGTTAAGAATGTCGCGGATTAGTGCTATTCTCTGTGGCCTGGACAATTCGTGCTATGTCCGGAGATATTCTTCAGCTTAAACAGATAATTATATGATTTGTTTAATGAATTATTCTTCGAAGATGATATGAAAGACGTCGGCCGCGGCAGCGCGGCGGGTGTGAAATTGAGAGATATCTTCTTCCTCCTAAAGGGGGAAGTATTGAGAATCAGGCCTTTACGCCTGAAAGTTGCGGAGAAAAAGCATGGCGGGAGATGACCGCGAGCCTATCGGACGTAAAGGGAGACCTTCACGCCCGGCAAAACAAAAAGTCACCCGTCGCCGGGTCCGGGATGAGGACTACGACGATGATTACGATGACGATTATGAGGATGAACGACCGATGCCGAAGAAAGGAAAGGGCAAAGGCAATAAGCCTCGTCGTAAGCGCAGCTGGCTGTGGCTGCTGGTCAAGCTGGGGATTGTCTTTGCGGTAATTATCGCCGCCTATGGCGTCTACCTCGACCAGAAAATTCGCACCCGCATTGACGGTAAAGTCTGGGAACTGCCGGCGGCAGTGTATGGCCGGATGGTCAACCTTGAGCCGGATATGCAGATCAGCAAAAACGAGATGGTGCGCCTGCTTAATGCGACCCAGTACCGTCAGGTCAGCGCAATGACGCGTCCTGGCGAATACACCGTACAGGCTAACAGCATCGAGATGATCCGTCGTCCGTTCGATTTCCCGGATAGCAAAGAGGGGCAGGTGCGCGCGCGTCTGACCTTTGATGGCGATCATCTGGATACCATCGAGAATATGGATAACAACCGTCAGTTCGGTTTCTTCCGTCTCGATCCGCGCCTGATCACCATGCTGCAGTCGGCGAACGGCGAGCAGCGCCTGTTCGTTAAGCGTAGCGGTTTCCCGGATCTGCTGGTGGATACCCTGCTGGCGACCGAAGACCGCCACTTCTACGAGCATGACGGCATCAGCCTGTACTCAATGGGCCGCGCGGTGCTGGCGAACCTGACGGCGGGGCGTACGGTGCAGGGGGCGAGTACCCTGACCCAGCAGCTGGTGAAGAACTTGTTCCTTTCCAGCGAGCGTTCCTACTGGCGTAAAGCCAACGAAGCCTATATGGCGCTGATCGTCGATGCCCGCTACAGCAAGGATCGTATCCTTGAGCTGTATATGAACGAAGTGTATCTCGGCCAGAGCGGCGATAACGAAATCCGCGGTTTCCCACTGGCGAGCCTGTACTACTTTGGCCGCCCGGTTGAAGAGCTGAGCCTTGACCAGCAGGCGCTGCTGGTCGGGATGGTCAAAGGGGCGTCAATCTATAACCCGTGGCGTAACCCGAAACTGGCGCTGGAGCGGCGTAACCTGGTGCTGCGTCTGCTGCAGCAGCAGAATGTTATCGACCAGGAGCTGTACGATATGCTGAGCGCGCGTCCGCTGGGCGTGCAGCCGCGCGGCGGGGTGATTTCTCCGCAGCCGGCGTTCATGCAGATGGTGCGTCAGGAGCTGCAGGCGAAACTGGGCGATAAAGTGAAAGATCTCTCCGGCGTGAAGATCTTTACCACCTTTGACCCGGTGGCTCAGGAGGCGGCGGAAAAAGCGGCCATTGAAGGGATCCCGGTACTGAAGAAACAGCGTAAGCTGCCGGATCTGGAAACCGCCATGGTGGTGGTCGACCGCTTTACCGGTGAAGTCCGGGCGATGGTCGGCGGCGCGGAGCCGCAGTTTGCCGGCTACAACCGCGCGATGCAGGCGCGTCGTTCGATTGGTTCGTTAGCGAAACCGGCCACTTATCTGACCGCGCTGAGCCAGCCGAACCAGTACCGCCTGAATACATGGATTGCCGATGCGCCGGTGACGATCCGCCTGGCTAACGGCCAGACCTGGTCGCCGCAGAACGACGATCGTCGCTTTAGCGGTCAGGTGATGCTGGTGGATGCGCTGACCCGTTCGATGAACGTGCCGACGGTTAACCTCGGGATGTCGCTGGGTCTGCCGGCGATCACCGATACCTGGCAGAAGCTGGGCGTACCGAAAGAGCAACTGAATGCGGTTCCGGCGATGATCCTCGGCGCCCTCAACCTGACGCCAATCGAAGTGGCGCAGGCATTTCAGACCATCGCCAGCGGCGGTAACCGCGCGACGCTGTCGGCGCTGCGTTCCGTGATTGCTGAAGATGGTACGGTGCTGTACCAGAGCTACCCGCAGGCGGAACGCGCCGTTCCGGCGCAGGCGGCCTATATGACCCTGTGGACCATGCAGCAGGTGGTGCAGCGCGGTACCGGCCGTCAGCTTGGCGCCAAGTATCCTGGCCTGCATCTGGCGGGTAAAACCGGGACCACCAACAACAACGTGGATACCTGGTTTGCCGGTATCGATGGCAGCCAGGTGACGATTACCTGGGTTGGCCGCGATAACAACCAGCCAACCAAGCTGTACGGGGCCAGCGGCGCGATGTCGATTTATCAGCGCTATCTGGCTAACCAGACCCCGACGCCGCTGGCGCTGACGCCGCCGGAAGACGTGGTGGATATGGGCGTGGACAGTAATGGTTACTTCCAGTGCAGCGGCGGTATGCGTACCTTGCCGGTGTGGACCACCTCGCCGGATGCGCTGTGCCGTCAGGGCGAAGCCCTGCAGCAGCAACAGCAGCAACAACAGGAAGCCAATAACCCGTTCAACCAGTCCGGGCAGCAGCAGCCTGCTAACCAACCGCAGCAGCAACAGCAGCAACCTGCGAAGCAGGAGAAGAGCGATGGCGTGGCCGGTTGGATTAAAGATATGTTTGGCGGCAACTAAAACCGTTTAAGCTGAACGTCTGAACAGCCCCTTAATACGAAAGTATTAAGGGGCATTTTATTGTGGGCATCTGCGTAACACCGTGATAACTCCCTAATAACCGTCTGGTTATTTATTAATCCCTTGGCATTTCGTTCCCGGCATAGCGCTTGCCTTAGATTCCGCGTTTCGCCTATTATGTCACCCGTCATAATAATAATTCTCGTTTACGTTATCATTCACTTTCATCAGAGATATACCAATGGCGCGTCTTAAAACTGCTCAGCCAAATCACTCGCTGCGTAAAATCGCAGTCGTAGTAGCCACGGCGGTTAGCGGCATGTCTGTCTATGCACAGGCTGCGGAACAACCGAAAGAAGAAACCCTCGTCGTTACCGCGGCGCCCGCCAGCCAGGAAAGCGCCTGGGGACCGGCTCCGACTATCGCGGCGAAGCGTTCCGCCACGGCGACCAAAACCGATACTCCCATTGAAAAAACGCCGCAGTCTATCTCCGTGGTGACCCGCGAAGAGATGGACATGAAGCAGCCGACAACGGTTAAAGAAGCGCTCTCATACACCCCGAGCGTATTCTCTACCCGCGGTAGCTCGACCACCTATGATGTAGTCACCATTCGTGGATTCACCACATCCAGCACGGTGAACACCAACCAGTATCTGGATGGCATGAAGCTGCAGGGTAACAACTACTCTGAAGTCTCCATGGATCCGTATTTCCTGGAACGCGTGGAAGTGATGCGCGGGCCAACTTCGGTGCTGTACGGCAACAGCAACCCGGGCGGTATCGTCAGCATGGTCAGCAAGCGTCCGACCACCGAGCCGCTGAAAGAAGTACAGTTTAAGATGGGCACCGATAACCTGTGGCAAACCGGTTTCGACTTCAGCGACGCCATCGATGATGACGGCGTGTGGTCTTACCGCCTGACCGGATTAGGCCGCAGCCAGGATGCGCAGCAGCAGATGGCGAAATCGACCCGTTACGCCGTCGCTCCGTCTTTCAGCTGGCGTCCGGATGATAAAACCGATTTCACCTTCCTCAGCAACTTCCAGAATGACCCGTATGCCGGCTATTACGGTTGGCTGCCGCGTGAAGGCACCGTGGTGCCGTATTACGATGCCAACGGTAAGGCCCACAAGCTGCCGACCGATTTCAACGAAGGCGAGTCCGATAACAAGATGGCGCGTCGCCAGCAGATGGTTGGCTATAGTTTCTCCCACCAGTTCGATGACACCTTTACCGTGCGTCAGAACCTGCGCTATGCCGACGTGCATACGCTGTATCGTTCGGTCTACGGCAATGGTTACCAGGAGCCGGGGAAAATCAATCGTGCCTACGTGCGTTCCGATGAGCACCTGAATACCTTTACCGTTGATACGCAACTGCAGTCTGATTTCGCCACCGGCGCGATGAATCACACGCTGCTGACCGGCGTCGACTACTCGCGGATGCGTAACGACGTTGATGCAGATTACGGTACGGCCGATGCCATTAGCATGACCAATCCGCAGTACAGCAATCCAAACGTGAACGTCAACTTCCCGTATGCGGTCCTTAACCGTATGGAGCAGACGGGGCTGTACGCGCAGGATCAGATGGAGTGGGATAAGTGGGTGATGACCTTAGGCGGTCGTTACGATTACGCCACCACGTCTACCTTCACCCGTTCCACCAGCAGCATGGCGGAGAATCACGACCAGCAGTTCAGCTGGCGCGGCGGTATCAACTATCTATTCGATAACGGCATCTCCCCGTACTTCAGCTACAGCGAATCGTTCGAACCGGTATCGGGTTCCAATAGCACCGGCAAGCCGTTCGATCCGTCGCGCGGAAAGCAGTATGAAGCCGGCGTGAAGTATGTGCCGAAAGATATGCCGGTGGTGGTAACCGCGGCGGTCTATCAGCTGACTAAAGATAAGAACCTGACGGCAGACCCGAACGATCCGACCGGACTGTTTAGCGTACAAACCGGTGAAATCCGCTCCCGCGGCTTTGAGCTGGAGGCGAAAGCGGCGGTCAATGCCAATATCAACCTGACCGCGGCGTATAGCTACACCGATGCCGAGTACACCCACGACACCGTCTTCGAAGGCAAGCGCCCGGCGGAAGTGCCGCGTAATATGGCCTCGCTGTGGGCGGATTACACCTTCCACGAAACTGCGCTCAGCGGGTTGACCATTGGCGCGGGCGCGCGTTATATCGGTTCTACAGTCAGCTACTACAAAAATGACACCAGCACCGGTAAGAAAAATGACTCCTTCAATGTGGCCGGTTATGCGCTGATGGATGCGACGGTGAAATACGATCTGGCGCGCTTTGGTCTGCCGGGGTCTTCGGTCGGCGTCAACGTCAACAACCTGTTTGACCGCGAATATGTCTCCAGCTGCTATAGCGAGTACGCATGCTACTGGGGAGCGGAACGTCAGGTTGTTGCTACCGCAACCTTCCGCTTCTAACTACTCACGGGCGCGGTTCGCTGCGCCCAATATCAGGTTGTTGCTATGCAGGAACAGACTCCGCACTCTGAGACGACGTTTGCGTTAAATCGCGTGACCTTTCGCGTGCCTGGCCGCACGCTGCTTCATCCCCTTTCGTTGACCTTCCCGGCAGGAAAAGTCACTGGCCTGATAGGCCATAACGGTTCCGGCAAATCCACGTTACTGAAAATGCTTGGCCGCCATCAGCCGCCTTCCGAAGGCGATGTGCTGCTGGACGGCCAGCCGCTGGACAGCTGGAGCAGCAAGGCGTTTGCCCGCAAAGTGGCCTATCTGCCGCAGCAGCTGCCGGCGGCGGAAGGGATGACGGTGCGCGAGCTGGTGGCGATTGGCCGCTATCCGTGGCACGGCGCGCTGGGGCGCTTCGGCGTGGCGGATCGCGAAAAAGTAGAAGAGGCGATTGCACTGGTGGGGCTGAAACCGCTGGCGCATCGGCTGGTGGACAGTCTTTCCGGCGGCGAGCGCCAGCGCGCGTGGATCGCCATGCTGGTGGCGCAGGACAGCCGCTGTTTGCTGCTTGATGAACCGACGTCGGCGCTGGATATCGCCCACCAGGTCGATGTGCTGGCGCTGGTGCATCGTCTCAGCCAGCAGCGCGGCCTGACGGTGATCGCGGTCCTGCACGATATTAATATGGCCGCCCGCTATTGCGATTATCTGGTCGCGCTGCGCGGCGGTGAAATGATCGCCCAGGGGACGCCCGCGGAGCTGATGCGCAGCGAAACGCTGGAGCAAATCTACGGCATCCCGATGGGGATCCTGCCGCACCCGGCGGGCGCAGCGCCGGTAAGTTTTGTCTATTGATGGAAAATTCGAACTTCTTCTCACGCCGGCGCCTGTTGACGGCAATGGCGCTGTCGCCGCTGCTGTGGCAGATGCGTGGCGCGCTGGCGGCGAACGTTGACCCGCAGCGCGTCGTCGCGCTGGAGTGGCTGCCGGCCGAACTGCTGCTGGCGCTCGGCGTTACGCCCTACGGCGTGGCAGACATTCCCAACTATAACCTGTGGGTCAATGAGCCGGCGTTACCCGCCTCGGTGATTGATGTCGGCCTGCGCACTGAACCCAATCTTGAATTACTGACGCAGATGAAACCGTCGTTTATCGTCTGGTCGGCAGGCTATGGCCCGTCGCCGGAAAAGCTGGCGCGTATCGCGCCCGGTCGCGGTTTCACCTTCAGCGACGGCAAACGGCCGCTGGCGATGGCTCAGCGTTCGCTGCTGGAAATGGCCGATCTGCTGGGTAAACAGCAGCAGGCGAAGCGCCATCTGGCGGAGTTCGACGCGTTGATGGAAAGCCTGCGTCCGCGATTTGCCGACCGTGGCGATCGCCCGCTGCTGATGATTTCGCTACTTGATGCCCGACATGTGCTGGTATTCGGCGAGAACTGCCTGTTCCAGGAAGTGCTCGATCGTTTTGGCATCAAAAACGCCTGGCGCGGTGAAGCGGCATTCTGGGGCAGTATCACCGTAGGCATCGATCGGCTGGCGGAATTTAAAGAGGCCGATGTTATCTGTTTCGATCACGGCAACGAACGGGAGATGGCCCAACTGATGGCGACCCCGCTGTGGCAGGCGATGCCTTTCGTGCGCGCGGGGCGTTTCCAGCGTCTTCCAGCGGTGTGGTTCTATGGCGCGACGCTGTCGGCGATGCATTTCGCCCGCGTACTGGCCGATGCGCAGGGGAGGGCGGTATGAAGGCGCGTTTCTCGCCGTTAGCCATTATCCTGTTGGTCGTGTTGCTGGTTGCCGCTTTCGCGCTGAGCATCATCAACCTTCAGGTTGCTTTACCTTACGCGCAGTGGCGTCAGGCGCTGTGGCAGCCGGATGGCGATAATATCGCCCAGATGCTGTTCCATTACAGCTTGCTGCCGAGGCTGGCTGTATCGTTGCTGGTCGGCGCCGGACTGGGGCTCGTTGGCGTACTGTTCCAGCAGGTGCTGCGTAACCCGCTGGCGGAGCCGACCACGCTCGGCGTCGCCACCGGCGCGCAGCTTGGAATGACGGTGACGACGTTATGGGCGATCCCAGGCGTGCTGGCGTCGCAGTTTGCCGCGCTGGCAGGCGCTTGCCTGGTCGGCGCGCTGGTGTTCGGCGTCTCGTGGGGCAAACGTCTGTCGCCGGTGACGCTGATTCTGGCCGGCCTGGTGGTGAGTCTCTATTGCGGCGCGGTCAATCAGCTGATGGTGATTTTCCATCACGACCAGCTGCAAAGCATGTTCCTGTGGAGTACCGGTACGCTGACGCAGACCGACTGGAGCGTGGCGCAGCGCCTGTGGCCGCAGCTGCTTGGCGGCGCGATGTTGACGCTGCTGTTGCTACGCCCGTTAACGTTGATGGGGCTGGATGATGGCGTGGCGCGGAATCTCGGGCTGGCGCTCTCTCTGGCGCGCCTTGGCGTCTTGACCCTGGCGATAGTAATAAGCGCGCTGCTGGTCAACGCGGTCGGTATTATCGGCTTTATCGGTCTGTTCGCGCCGCTGCTGGCGAAAATGCTCGGCGCCCGCCGCCTGCTATCGCGGCTGGTGCTGGCGGCGCTACTTGGCGCGTTGATCCTGTGGCTTTCCGACCAAATTATTCTCTGGCTCAGCCGGGTATGGCGGGAGGTGTCGACCGGGTCAGTCACCGCGCTGATTGGCGCGCCTTTATTACTGTGGCTGCTGCCGCGGCTGCGTAGCATCAGCGCACCGGTGATGAATGGCGGCGATAAAGCGCTGATTGAGCGCCGCAACGTGCAGTGGTTCGCGCTGGGCGGATTGGCGCTGATGCTGTTGGCGGTAACCGCCGCGCTGACCTTTGGCCGCGATGCGCAGGGGTGGCAGTGGGCCAGCGGCGATCTGCTGGAGCAATTGATGCCCTGGCGCTGGCCGCGGGTGTTCTCGGCGCTGTTCGCCGGGGTGATGCTGGCCGTCGCGGGTTGCATTATTCAACGCCTGACCGGTAACCCGATGGCCAGCCCGGAAGTGCTGGGTATCAGTTCTGGCGCGGCGTTTGGCGTGGTATTGATGCTGTTCTTTGTGCCGGGCAACGCCTTTATCTGGCTGCTGCCAGCCGGCAGTCTTGGCGCGGCGGCGACGCTGCTGGTTATCCTGGTTGCCGCCGGGCGCGGGGGATTCTCGCCGCACCGGATGTTGCTGGCGGGGATGGCGTTGAGTACCGCCTTCACCATGCTATTGATGATGTTGCAGGCCAGCGGCGATCCGCGAATGGCGCAGATCCTGACGTGGATGTCCGGTTCGACCTATAGCGCGACGCCGGAGATGGTGCTGCGTAGCGGGGTGGTAATGCTGGCGCTATTGGCGCTGGTGCCGCTCTGCCGCCGCTGGCTGACCATCCTGCCGCTCGGCGGCGAGGCGGCGCGAGCGGTGGGAATGGCGTTGACGCCATCGCGTATTGGGTTGCTGCTGCTGGCGGCGAGCCTGACGGCAACGGCGACGCTAACCATTGGGCCGTTAAGTTTCGTTGGTTTAATGGCGCCGCACATTGCGAGGATGATGGGATTCCGCCGGACGATGCCGCATATGGTGATTTCCGGGCTGATTGGCGGGATGCTGCTGGTGTTCGCCGACTGGTGCGGGCGAATGATCATGTTCCCTTACCAAATCCCGGCAGGTTTGTTATCGACGTTTATCGGCGCGCCGTATTTTATCTATTTGTTGAGAAAGCAGAGCCGCTAACGATCCCGATAGCCTCAACATCCCCGGTGGCGCTAGCGCCACCGGGGCTACAGTGCTGCTCGATTTGGTAGCCCGGAGAAGGCGCAATGCGCCGCCTCCGGGAAAATCCCTGCGCCACCAGGCATTCAAGTACCTTACAGCTTGGCAAACACCCGACGCGCGGCGTCGATAGTGTTGTTGATATCCTCTTCGCTATGGGCGACGGACATAAAGCCGGCTTCAAACGCCGACGGGGCGAGGTAAACCCCTTCTTCCAGCATCAGGTGGAAGAAACGCTTGAAACGTTCAACATCGCACTTCACCACGTCCTGATAGCAGGTGACGGTTTCGGCATCGGTAAAGAAGATACCGAACATGCCGCCGACATTATTCACCACCAGCGGGATCCCGGTTTCGCGCGCCGCGTTCAGCAGGCCATCCGCCAGTTGATTGGTCAGCTCGGTCAGGGTTTCATGCACGCCCGGCTGCGCCACTTCGCTTAAGCAGGCGAAGCCTGCGGCCATGGCGATAGGGTTGCCTGACAGCGTACCTGCCTGGTATACCGGACCGGTCGGCGCCAGCGCGTCCATGACCTCGCGGCGGCCGCCGAAAGCGCCCACCGGCATACCGCCGCCGATGATTTTACCCAGACAGGTCAGATCCGGCTCCACGCCGTAATAAGACTGGGCGCCGGCCAGCGCGACGCGGAAGCCGGTCATCACTTCGTCAATAATCAGCAACGCGCCGAATTCGTCACACAGCGCGCGCAGGCCTGGCAGGAACTCCGGCTGCGGCGGAATGCAGTTCATATTACCGGCCACCGGTTCGACGATAATACAGGCGATATCCTGCGGATACTGCTCAAACGCCGCGCGAACCGAAGCAAGATCGTTATAGGTGCAGGTCAGGGTATGCTTCGCGAAATCGGCCGGTACGCCCGGCGAGTTCGGCTGGCCGAGGGTCAGCGCACCGGAGCCGGCTTTCACCAGCAGGCAGTCGGCATGGCCGTGGTAGCATCCTTCAAACTTGATGATTTTGTCGCGGCCGGTGAAGCCGCGCGCCAGGCGAATGGCGCTCATGGTGGCTTCGGTGCCGGAGTTTACCATGCGCACCATATCCATGGTCGGTACCAGTTCAGTAACCAGTTCCGCCATTTTGACTTCCATTTCGGTTGGCGCGCCGAAGCTTAACCCGCGCTCTGCCGCTTCAATCACCGCGTTACGAATGGCCGGGTGGTTGTGACCCAGCACCATTGGGCCCCAGGAACCGACATAATCGATATAAGCTTTACCATCGACATCGTACAGGTAGGCGCCATCCGCACGTTCAATAAACACCGGGGTGCCGCCGACGCCAGTAAAGGCGCGGACCGGCGAGTTGACGCCGCCGGGGATAAGTTCGCGGGCGGCGTTATACAGATTTTCAGATTTGCTCATGGCCAGGATCCTGGTTCGTGAATAAAGTTATCGGGTTATTCTAAGTTATTCCATGAAGGTTATGAAAGTTTTGCCCAATTGAAACATTAAGTAGACGAAACAATTTTTTGGCGACGCGCGGCGCGGAGGCGGCTAGAATGCCTCTCTTCTCATTTGTATTACCAATAAATGATAATGGCATGAAAGCAGAAACTCCCTCTTTTGAAGCACATCAGTTTGTTCGCGTGCGCCGTAGCGATGCGGTCCGCCGGTTAATTCAACGCGACAAAACGCCGCTGGCGGTATTGTTGATGGCGGCGGTAGTCGGCACGCTGGCCGGGCTGGTGGGCGTGGCGTTTGAAAAGAGCGTGAACTGGGTACAGAACCAGCGAATTGGCGCCCTGGTGCAGGTGGCGGACCACTGGTACCTCGTCTGGCCGCTGGCCTTTATCCTGTCGGCGCTGCTGGCGATGGTCGGTTATTTTCTGGTGCGCCGCTTTGCGCCGGAAGCCGGCGGTTCCGGGATTCCGGAAATCGAAGGCGCGCTGGAAGAGCTGCGCCCGGTACGCTGGTGGCGCGTGCTGCCGGTAAAATTCATCGGCGGCATGGGAACCCTGGGCGCCGGGATGGTGCTGGGGCGCGAAGGGCCGATGGTGCAGCTTGGTGGTAATATTGGGCGCATGGTGGTGGATGTGTTTCGTCTGCGCAGCCCGGAAGCGCGGCACACGCTGTTGGCTACCGGTGCGGCATCGGGCCTCTCCGCGGCCTTCAACGCGCCGCTGGCGGGGATCCTGTTTATCATCGAAGAGATGCGCCCGCAGTTCCGATACAATCTGATTTCGATTAAAGCCGTGTTTACCGGCGTGATCATGTCGAGCATTGTATTTCGCATTTTTAACGGCGAAGGGGCGATTATCGAAGTCGGCAAACTCAGCAATGCGCCGGTGAATACCCTGTGGTTGTATCTGGTGCTGGGCATGATCTTCGGTTGTTTCGGGCCATTGTTTAATGCTCTGGTGCTGCGGACGCAGGATATGTTCCAGCGCCTCCATGGCGGCAATATCAAAAAATGGGTGTTGATTGGCGGGCTTATCGGCGGGCTGTGCGGCCTGCTGGGTCTGATGCAGCCGACCGCGGTGGGCGGCGGTTTTAACCTTATCCCGATCGCCGCTGCCGGCAACTTCTCGGTTGGGCTGCTGCTGTTCATTTTTATTGCGCGTGTCATCACCACGTTGCTGTGCTTCTCTTCCGGCGCGCCGGGGGGGATTTTCGCTCCGATGCTGGCGCTCGGCACGCTGCTGGGGACGGCATTCGGCATGGCTGCCATCCCGCTGTTTCCGTCCTATCATCTGGATGCCGGTACCTTCGCTATCGCCGGGATGGGGGCGTTGCTGGCGGCTTCGGTACGCGCCCCGCTTACCGGGATTGTGCTGGTGCTGGAGATGACCGATAACTATCAGCTCATTTTGCCAATGATTATTACTTGCCTTGGGGCAACACTATTGGCGCAGTTCCTCGGCGGTAAACCTTTGTATTCGACCATTCTGCAGCGTACCCTGGCGAAACAGAAGGCCGAAGAGGCGGCGAAAGCGCAGCAGGTACCCCGGGAGAATACTTGAACGATTTACCAGGGTATTAGATAATGGCTCAAAAGGTCCGGTTATTCTTTAATCGGCCGGAAGTATCAATGGGAGCAAAAAATGAGTGATGACGTAGCGTTGCCGCTGGAGTTCACCGAAGCCGCAGCGAACAAAGTAAAACATCTGATTGCGGATGAAGACAATCCGAACCTGAAACTGCGCGTGTACATCACCGGCGGCGGTTGCAGCGGTTTCCAGTATGGCTTCACCTTTGACGATCAGGTCAACGAAGGCGATATGACTATCGAGAAACAGGGTGTCGGCCTGGTGGTTGACCCAATGAGCCTGCAGTATCTGGTTGGCGGCGCCGTCGACTATACCGAAGGTCTGGAAGGTTCGCGTTTCATCGTGACCAACCCGAATGCGAAAAGCACCTGCGGCTGCGGCTCCTCGTTCAGCGTTTAAAGGTAGTCACACTAGCTCTTTGCCACAGAGAGCAACGAATACGAAAAACGGTAACCATGAGGTTACCGTTTTGCTTTTATTACCGTCCGTTATCATCCAACGCAAAGGTCGGCAGCTTGAGGTGCCAGCGAATCGCCGCCAGGCGTATTACCAGCGTCACCACCATGCCTAACATCGCCGAGTTTTCCAGCGACAGCTGAAAGGTGTAGTGCGCCGTCGCGTGCACGATACCGCCGACAATGCAGGCGGTGGCATAGATTTCGGTGCGCAGAATCATCGGAATTTCTCGCGCCAGCACGTCGCGGATAATCCCGCCGCCGACGCCGGTGACCACGCCCATGCAAATAGCTACCAGCGGGCCGGTATGGGCAATAAAGGCTTTATTCACGCCGATGCCGACAAACACCGCCAGGCCGACGGCATCTAATACCGGCAGTACCCATTTCGGCATGCGCCGCGGCTGGCGTACCAGCAGAATCGTTAACATACTGGTGACCATCGCCACGACCAGATCGGTAGGGTCCTTAACCCAGAACACCGGGCCATTGGCCAGCGCCATATCGCGGATCGTCCCGCCGCCCACGGCGGTAACCACGCCTAATACCAGCACGCCGAAAGGGTCCATGCGTAATTTTCCCGCCAGCAATACGCCGGAGATAGCAAATACGGCTGTGCCAATAATATCCAGCCAATAGACAAGCATCGTCAGTTCCCGCTATAAGCCTGCTGCCAGGCGGTTATTTTACCTGCTCAAGCGCAGTACAGAGTTGTTTTGCGGCAAGGATAATACGTGGGCCCGCGCGTTCAAACCAGTCGCTATGTAAGGCGATGAGCGAAATTGTGAGCTGATTTTGCCAATAGCGATCCACGGCGGGGATTTTACTGGCGTCGCCGGTGATGACGATAGCCTGCGGATGCCGTGACAGCACCTGTTCGCGGCTGACCTGCGGCCAGGGAACGCGGCTGGCGGCAAAAATATTTTCTCCGCCGCACAGGCTCAATACTTGATTCTGGATCGAGGCGCTGTTGCTGGTGAACAGCGGGTTGGCGCCGAACTGCAAAAATACGCGCTTTTTCGGCACGGTGGCATAGCGGGCTTTTAGCGCCTGGTAATCGTCTTGCATCGCCTGCGCGGCCTGACGGGCTTTTTCCGGCTGCGGGCTCCACGGCGCCAGCATCCGCAGAGCGCTAATGATTTGCTCAATCGAACCCGTTTCGACCCAGATAACCTTGATTCCCAGTGAACTGAGCTGATTGACCTGGCGTTCGGCATTGCCGCCGCGCCACGCCAGCACCAGATCGGGCTTCAGAGCGACAATACGTTCAAGGTTCATTCCCTGCCAGCTGGCGACTTGTTCGATTTTAGCCGCGGCGGGAGGGTAGTCGGAATAACTGCTGACGCCGACCGGCGTAATGCCGGCAGCAAAGGCCAATTCGGTGTTGGCCGGGGAGAGCGTCACCACCCGCGGCGCGGCGAAAAGCCACGCCGGGGCGAGTAACAGCAGGGCGGTTAACGCCTTCTGTAGCGACTTAGCCACGCGCCAGGTTCTGCACCAGATTTTCCACCATCAGGGTGGACTGCTTGGCGGCAACGGCGAGGAACTCGTCGAAGCTGAGATGCGACTGCTGGTCAGCGACGTCAGAGATTGCTCGTACCACCACAAATGGAATACTGAAGTTATGGCAGACGTGGGCGATGGCAGTCGCTTCCATCTCTACGGCAACGGCCTGCGGGAAGTTGTGGCGGATTTTCGCCAGCCCTACCGAGCCGTTGATGAATGCGTCACCGCTGACGATCAGCCCGCGAACGGCGTTGAGATTCAGCGCTTTGATGCAGGTTTCCGCGGCGGCAATCAGTTTGTCATCAGCTTTGAAACCCGCCGGACAGCCCGGCAGTTGGCCGTATTCATAGCCAAACGCGGTGACGTCGGCATCGTGATAACGCGCTTCGTCAGAGACCACGATGTCGCCGACTTTCAGCGTCGGCGCCAGACCGCCCGCGGAACCGGTATTGATAATCACATCCGGCTTGCAGCGCTCCAGCAACAGGGTCGCGCCCATGGCGGCTGCCACTTTACCAATGCCGGATTTCAGCAGAGCAACCTCGGTACCGTGAAGTTGGCCGGTGTAGATTTCGCTACCGCCGATAGAGATAGTCTGGCGGTTCTCGATTTTGTCGCGCAGAAGAGTAACTTCCTCTTCCATGGCGCCAATAATGCCAATTTTCATAGATTTACTCGCGATATGTCAGGATTAGCTGCATAGTCTATCATGCGCTTAAGGGGAAGCGTATTGCTCGCGCGGGAGAGGCTATGGCAAATATTGATTTTCGCAACAAGATTCACTGGCGTCGGCGCTACCGTTCGCCGCAGGGGGTAGAGACGGAACGCGAGATCCTGCGGGTGTTTGAAAGCGATCGCGGGCGCATTATCAATTCTCCGGCTATCCGGCGGCTGCAGCAAAAAACCCAGGTCTTTCCACTTGAGCGCAACGCGGCGGTCCGCACACGTCTCACCCATTCGCTCGAAGTCCAGCAGGTCGGGCGCTACATCGCCAAAGAGGTGCTAAGCCGCCTGAAGGAGCAAAAGCTGCTGGAACGCTACGGTCTGGATGAACTGAGCGGCCCGTTTGAAAGCGTGGTGGAGATGGCCTGCCTGATGCACGATATCGGCAATCCACCATTTGGCCATTTTGGCGAAGCGGCAATTAACGATTGGTTCAGCAAACGGCTAGCGCCGAAAGATGCCGCCAGCCAGCCGTTAAGCCAGGATCGCTGCCAGGTTGACGCGCTGCGTCTGCACGACGGCGAAGGGTTGCTCAACGAACTGCGGCGTAAAGTGCGTCAGGATTTGTGCTGCTTTGAAGGTAATGCGCAGGGGATCCGGCTGGTGCACACGCTGATGCGTATGAATCTGACCTGGACCCAGGTCGGCTGTATCCTCAAATATACGCGACCGGCGTGGTGGCGGGGAGAGACGCCAGCCAGCCATAGCTATTTAATGAAAAAGCCTGGTTATTATTTAGCCGAAGAAGAGTATATCGCGCGGCTGCGTAAAGAATTGGATCTGGCGCCTTACAATCGTTTCCCATTAACGTGGATTATGGAAGCTGCCGATGATATCTCATATTGTGTTGCTGACCTCGAAGATGCGGTGGAAAAAAGGATATTCAGCGTGGAGCAATTGTATCAGCATCTGTATGACGCATGGGGCGTTCATGAAAAAGGATCGCTGTTCGCACAAGTCGTAGAAAACGCGTGGGAGAAATCGCGCGCTAATTCACTCAGCCGCAGCACTGAAGATCAGTTCTTTATGTATTTACGGGTTAATACGCTGAATAAACTGGTGCCTTATGCGGCGCATCGATTTATCGAAAACTTACCGGCCATTTTTAGCGGCGACTTTAATCATGCGCTGTTAGAGGACGATAGTGATTGTAGTCAGCTACTTGAACTTTATAAAAACGTCGCCATAAAACAGGTGTTTAGCCATCCTGATGTTGAACAGCTGGAATTACAGGGCTACCGCGTTATCAGCGGGCTGTTGGATATCTACGAGCCACTGCTGAAATTATCGCTGGAGGAGTTCAGCCAATTGGTGGAACAAGAGCGGGTACGCAGTTTGCCTATTGCTTCGAGATTGTTCCAGAAACTCTCAACCCGACATCGGTTGGCTTATGTGGAGGCGGTAAATAAGCTTTCGCGCGATACCGAAGAATATCTCGTGCTGGAGTATTATTACCGTTGTCGATTGATTCAGGACTATATCAGCGGAATGACGGATTTGTATGCGTGGGATGAATATCGTCGTCTGATGGCGGTGGAATAAGTCTGAGTTTTGTAAAGACGGACAATAAATTTTTACTTTTACCGAAACTTAACTCTGGAACTTCGCGCTATAAAATGACTCTGAGAGTGCGTACACAGCAACTTTTTCGTTATCCGAAATTTGAAATTGAGATTGAAACCTATGAAAAAAACCACGTTAGCAATGAGTGCTCTGGCTCTGAGTTTAGGTCTGGCGTTGTCCCCGCTCTCTGCGAGCGCGGCTGAAACGGCTTCCTCGGCGACCACTGCGCAGCAGATGCCGAGCCTGGCGCCGATGCTGGAAAAAGTGATGCCGTCTGTGGTGAGCATCAACGTTGAAGGCAGCACGACTGTTAACACGCCGCGGATGCCGCGTAACTTCCAGCAGTTCTTCGGTGACAACTCGCCGTTCTGCCAGGACGGTTCGCCATTCCAGAGCTCCCCATTCTGTCAGGGCGGCGGCCAGGGCGCGCCTGGCGATAACGCGCAGCAGCAGAAATTTATGGCGCTCGGTTCCGGGGTCATCATTGATGCGGCCAAAGGCTACGTGGTGACCAACAACCATGTGGTCGATAATGCCACCACGATTAAAGTTCAGTTGAGCGATGGCCGTAAATTCGACGCGAAAGTCGTTGGTAAAGATCCGCGCTCCGACATCGCGCTGATTCAAATTCAGGATCCGAAGAACCTGACGGCGATTAAGCTTGCCGACTCTGACGCGCTGCGCGTCGGCGATTACACCGTGGCTATCGGTAACCCGTTTGGCCTCGGCGAAACCGTGACCTCCGGTATCGTCTCCGCATTGGGCCGTAGCGGCCTGAACGTGGAAAACTATGAAAACTTCATCCAGACCGATGCGGCTATTAACCGCGGTAACTCCGGCGGCGCGCTGGTGAATCTCAACGGTGAGCTGATCGGTATCAACACCGCGATCCTTGCACCGGACGGCGGCAACATCGGTATCGGCTTTGCTATCCCGAGCAACATGGTGAAAAACCTGACCGAGCAGATGGTCAAGTTTGGCCAGGTGAAACGCGGCGAACTGGGGATCATGGGTACCGAGCTGAACTCCGAGCTGGCGAAGGCGATGAAAGTCGATGCCCAGCGCGGCGCGTTCGTAAGCCAGGTGATGCCGGGCTCTGCGGCGGCGAAAGCGGGTATTAAAGCCGGCGACGTGATTACTACCCTGAACGGCAAGCCGATCAGCAGCTTCGCGGCGCTGCGTGCGCAGGTCGGTACGATGCCTATCGGCAGCAAAGTCGAGCTGGGCCTGCTGCGCGACGGCAAGCCGGTCAACGTTACCGTTGAACTGCAGCAGAGCAACCAGAACCAGGTTGACTCCAGCAGCATCTTTAACGGTATTGAAGGCGCGGAAATGAGCAACAAGGGCCAGGATAAAGGCGTGGTGGTGAGCAACGTGAAAGCGGGCACCCCGGCGGCGCAGATTGGTCTGAAGAAAGGCGACATCATTGTCGGCGCTAACCAGCAGCCGGTGAAAAACATCGCCGACCTGCGCAAAATCTTCGACGCGAAACCGTCTGTTCTGGCGCTCAATATTCAGCGTGGTGATACCTCTATCTACCTGCTGATGCAGTAACTGATACTAGCGTGAATGCCCCTTTCCCGGTAAGGGAAGGGGGCTTTTTTATTCTGCCCGCCGGTTCTGTGATTCCCGCCACAACTCCATACTTCTTTGTCATGCTTTGTGCATATGCACAGTGCGTCCTCTTCGTCACTCTTTTATGCTGATGCCCTGCTCAGGGGAGGGTTACATGGCTGGCTGGCATCTTGATACCAAAATGGCGCAGGATATCGTGGCGCGAACGATGCGCATCATTGATACCAATATTAACGTAATGGATGCCCGCGGGCGCATTATCGGCAGCGGCGATCGCGAGCGTATTGGTGAATTGCACGAAGGCGCGCTGCTGGTGCTATCGCAGGGACGGGTGGTTGATATTGATGATGCGGTTGCTCGCCATCTGCACGGCGTACGTCAGGGGATTAATTTGCCGCTGCGTCTTGAAGGGGAGATCGTCGGCGTAATTGGATTAACCGGCGAGCCCGAATCGCTGCGCAAGTATGGTGAGCTGGTGTGTATGACCGCGGAGATGATGCTCGAACAGTCGCGGCTGATGCATTTGCTGGCGCAGGACAGCCGCCTGCGTGAAGAACTGGTCATGAACCTGATTCAGGCTGAAGAAAATACCCCGGCGCTCAACGAGTGGGCGCAGCGACTGGGCATCGACCTCAATCAGCCGCGGGTGGTGGCGATGATTGAGGTCGATAGCGGCCAGCTTGGCGTCGATAGCGCGATGGCGGAATTGCAGCAGCTGCAGACGGCGCTGACCACGCCGGATCGCAACAACCTGGTGGCGATTGTCTCGCTGACCGAGATGGTGGTATTGAAACCAGCGTTAAATGCCTTTGGCCGCTGGGACGCCGATGACCACTGCAGGCGCGTTGAGCAACTGATTGCCCGTATGAAAGAGAACGGCCAGCTGCAGTTCCGCGTTGCGTTAGGTAATTTCTTTACCGGACCCGGCAGTATCGCACGTTCTTATCGGACCGCGCGCACGACGATGATGGTGGGTAAGCAGCGAATGCCGGAGAGCCGCAGCTATTTTTATCAGGATCTGATGCTGCCGGTGCTGCTGGATAGCCTGCGCGGCGGCTGGCAGGCCAATGAGCTGGCGCGCCCGCTGACGCGGCTGAAGGCGATGGATAACAACGGCCTGCTGCGCCGCACCTTGCAGGCATGGTTTCGTCATAACGTGCAGCCGCTGGCCACGTCAAAGGCGCTGTTTATTCATCGTAATACCCTGGAATATCGGCTCAATCGGATTTCGGAATTGACCGGGTTGGATCTCGGGAGTTTTGACGACCGTCTGCTGTTGTACATTGCATTGCAGCTGGATGAGCAACGCTAAAAACACTCCCGCCTGAGGCGGGAGTGGAAATGACGGACTACAGGCGCTGTAGCCCGCGAGCGGTCACTTGCCAGGTGACGGTATTGGACTGTTGCCAGCTATTGCCATTGAGCGGGTTAATAATAACGGAACGATTTCCCGCTTCGGCATGGAAGACTTCAATGGTATAGCCTTCCACCAGCATAGCGGTATCAACATAGTCGCCCAGCTGCGACGATCCTTTGATCGACTGACGATACACCACCGAACCGCGCGTATTGTAGACATTGACCGTGGCGTATGTGGTCGTAAAGTGCTTGTTCGGCATCACTGGACTCGCGGTAAAGGTCAGCAGACTGTTACCAATATCCAGCTCCATCGCGGCAAAGCACACGTCATCATCGCCAAGCAGCTGCCAGCTGAAGCAATCGCCATACAGCGCGGTGGCCTCCTGAGTTTCCTCTTCTGTACCAGCGGCTTCCTCATCCGGCACATCATGTGCGAGCGCAAAGGCTTCGAGACCCGTTTTCACCACGCGCCAGCGGTTATGTTGCTTAAGGGGGACGGCGTTTTGGGTTGTGCCATTCGTGGCGCTGGAGCGGAATGCTTCATCATGGAAAATATCGATGATCATCCCTTCCGCGAGAGCGATAGTTTCACTGTTTGCCAGATTGTTAGTTGCGCCGGCATAGCTGCGTTGATAAACGACCGTATCGTTCTCGTCGCTGACCGTAATGCTGGCATAAGTATGGGCGACGTAATACGAGTGCGGCGTACCGGCCCGCGTGGCGACCGTCATCGCGCGCTGTTTATTATCAATAACGATCTGGCAAAACTCGTTATTGCCCCGACCGCGGAGATTGAGCGTCACGCTTTTGCCCGTCAGCTCGCCAGGATCGTCATTAGCCAGGGGCAGGACATCGGCATAGGCTTTCAGCAAGCGGCTGCGTTGGGGTTCTTCAATATGAGGGAGCATCAGCCAGAGGTCGTTTTTACAGACGCACTCTTCCTGCGCTAGCAGCGAGGCCTGGCTCCGGATCGCCTGGGCGTTGTGCTCGAAAATAGCCTGTAAATCATCCGCCGGATTATTATTGAGGATAAAGTTATACAGACCATTATCATCAATGCGTATCAGCTGGTATTTCTCACGTGCGACCAGCGTTAAATATCCGAGAGAAGCTTTCAGCCGCCCAGGTTCCACGTGAGTAATGTACAGGTGATAGTGAGGACTGAATGGAATAACGACTTTTCCGGTGGCGCAATTGGTACCGGTCATGTTGCGTTCGAATACTTTTTCCCCACTGGCGGAAAGTACGTTTACCGCAGCATACAATGCCCCAGGGTAGTAGCTGTGCGGTGTAGAGCTGGTGACATTAAGAATAAGCTGCTGATTTTCGTAATCGATATCAAGGCGGGCGAAAGGCGCGTCACTAAGCCCTAAAAAGGTTATTCTCACGTTACGTTCGCTGGTATCGTTTTGTGGAATGTAGTTAACGGTAACCGCGTTGGCGCCTTCTTTTACGGTGAGATAGCTGATGTCCGGGCGATATTTTTGTGAACGACCTTTTGGAAGCTTAATCTGATACACGCCAATTGGCATCTCTTTCAGGGTCAGGGCGTCCCCATCAATAACCAGTGAATAATGGTTACCGCAATTATCCTTGATAGTCAGCGTCTGACCGTAAATTTGCTCCGGATGATCGATATTCAGCGTCAGGGTTAGCGTCCCCGTTTTACCTAATATTGCCAGCTCGCTGTTATCCACCAGCCAGAAGAAGGAATCCAGCCCTAACTGCTGGCGCGCGCTATCCCACTCGCTTTGCGGCAGAAAACGATACAGTGGATAGAGCGGTTTTGTCGCCAGTGAAACGATATTTTCCCGGGTGGCGTGCTTCAGCGTTAAACCGCAGAGATCGATAAACGGCGTCACATCATATCCCGCAGAGGTAGCAATGGCGGTTGCCAGCATATCGGCAAGCTGATGATCGGTCGGCTGGAAGCCATCGCTGTTGGCGAGTTGGCGATAATTCTGGTTAAAGACGCGGAAAGCGTTGGCGCCTGCTTTGAATAACATCAGCATCAGGAATTGCAGGCGAGGACGCAAACCCCAACTGGTGACCGGCGTCTTATCGGTAATATAGTTTATCAGCTGTGCTTCCTGCACGGCCAACTGCCCATAGTTGTATAACCAGCCATCGGTATAGAGATGATTATCCTGACTCAGCGTGAGCTGTTGATAAAAGGAGGCGTAAATATTGTTCCACACTTCGCTGACGGACAGCGTGGGATCTTGCATAAATTTACCCTGATAGCCGTGGCCAATTTCATGCAGGATAACCCACTGCGTGGCGACGTTATCCAGCCAGCCTTCGCCCACCGTTGCGGCGGTTTGCGCGCACCAGCTGCTATTATAATAGGCCGCGCCGACGCCATGTTTATCCGCCCGCAGAAAATAGCGGTTAGCAACATCCTGATTCCATTGTGAATCTGGATTATTGCTTAGCCCGGCCCACTCGTTATAGCAGGTGAAAAGGTGATTATAGAAACGGTGTAATGCCGCTAATCCCGCTTTCAGCGCATTATCGCGGTCGGCATAGGGTAGCAGCAGGTTGATAACATCCAAATCAATCAGCGCGAACGATGATTTATTATTCTCCCAGCCAAGGAAAAACGCCTCTTCAGATTGCCCTGATTTCCAGCTGGGGAGCGGTTTCGTCGTCGCGGGTTGCTGGTAAACCACGGAGAACTCGCAGGGGCTGTCGGTAAATAATGTATCGATAAAAGGGACGGAATCGACGGTGGTGCTGATCGTTTTCCAATTGGTGGTCAGGGCGCAGGTTTTCTCCAGCGCGGTATCGTCGCAGAGCAGGCGCAGGGTCGAGATGCCGTTGCTGAGATCGGTTTGTCGAATTTGCAGTACGGTATTGGCGGGTAGAATAAACCCCAGCGCCTGACGATCGTGCTGCCGCCCTTTTTCAAAACCGGCTTTATCCAGCCAGGGGGCCGATGGCAGGGTATAACATTTTTGTTCAATTTCCTGTGTCATAGAGCTATCTCCTTTTAAGCGGAAACTGAACATAAACGAAATGAAATTTTAAGTAATTCATATGGATAGGGTTGTGATGTGAAATGATGTCAGTGAGGGATAACTGAGGTTTGCTGATGGCGAAGATGATCTACGGCTAAGGAAACAGGGGATGGGGCAGGGGAAGAGGGCCAGTCGCTGGCCCTATCAGGCTGATTTATTTACGCGTCAGCTTTTCCAGATCGGCTTCAATTTCGCTGATCTTATTGGTGACCACGCTTTCCAGATGGCGCAAATCGTCAAGGATTTTACGCTTGAGGTCGATTTCAGTACGATCGCGCTGGCAGAGCTGATCCAGTTCGTCGATGACATAACGCAGGTTCGGGCTTATCTCCTGCACCTCTTTGTAGCCCTGACCGACGCCGTCGGCGACCACGGTTTTACGCTGGCGTGGGTATTTAAACTTCACGCTTTTGGCGAAGAATTCGCCTTTATCTTTCTGGAAATAGATCTTCAGGATGTCGTTGTTAGCTTCCTGGCGCAGGCTATAGCGATCGATTTCATCAGGATTGGTAATGCCAAGACTTTTCAGATTATCGTACATAACGGTACCTTTGATATCATCATAACCATTGAATAATTAACGAAAAAATCCATCTTCGCCAGCGTCAGATATAAAAAAAGCGGGATATCTCCCGCTTTTTGTTCTGCTTAGTCGATGGTGCGCAGCAGTTCGTTGATGCCGACCTTACCGCGGGTCTTCGCATCAACCTTTTTCACGATCACCGCACAGTACAGGCTGTATTTGCCATCTTTCGACGGCAGGTTGCCGGAAACGACAACCGAGCCCGCCGGCACGCGGCCGTAATGGACTTCACCGGTTTCGCGGTCGTAGATTTTGGTGCTCTGACCGATGTACACGCCCATGGAGATTACCGCGCCTTCTTCAACGATAACGCCTTCAACGATTTCAGAACGCGCGCCGATGAAGCAGTTATCTTCGATGATGGTCGGGTTAGCCTGCAGCGGTTCGAGAACGCCGCCGATGCCAACGCCGCCGGACAGGTGAACGTTTTTACCGATCTGCGCACAAGAGCCGACGGTGGCCCAGGTATCAACCATGGTGCCTTCATCAACGTAAGCGCCGATGTTGACGTAGGACGGCATCAGCACGGTATTGCGTGCGATGAACGCGCCCTGGCGGACGGCAGCCGGCGGCACTACGCGGAAGCCTTCTTTCTGGAAGCGCGCTTCGTCGTAGTCGGCGAATTTCATCGGAACTTTATCGAAGTAGCGGCTTTCCGCACCATCGATAACCTGGTTATCGTTAATACGGAAAGAGAGCAGTACCGCTTTCTTCAGCCATTGATGCGTTACCCACTGACCATCGATCTTCTCAGCGACGCGCAGCGCACCGGAATCCAGCAGGGCAATAACCTGGTTAACCGCTTCGCGGGTTACGGTATCCACATTTGCCGGCGTGATGTCGGCGCGACGCTCAAAGGCGGACTCAATAACGTTCTGTAACTGCTGCATTGTTTCTTTCCATTCACTTAAAAAAAATACGTTACCCTTTATCGTTTGGATTGAGGGCCTCTGTCAACCGTTGTTGCACTTCTTGTTGCAGCTCATTATTAAGGGCACGCCGGTCGGCGGTGGCGATTATAAATAAATCTTCTACTCGCTCACCAATTGTCGTAATTCGGGCTCCGTGAAGCGATATTCCGAGGTCGGCAAACACCTGGCCGACGCGGGCGAGCAGCCCTGGCTGATCGAGCGCAATGAGCTCAAGAAATGATTTTCTGTCGGTATGGGTCGGCAGAAAATTCACTTCAGTGGCGACGGAAAAGTGGCGCAGTTTCGCCGCCTGACGACGCGGGGCCGGCGGCTCCCAGCTGCGTTGGGTTATCGTCTGCTCTAGACCGTGACGAATCGCTTCGTGGCGATCGGCGGAAAGCGGGCTGCCGTCGGGTTCGAGGACGATAAAGGTATCCATCGCCATGCCATCGCGGGTGGTGAAGATCTGCGCATCGTGAACGCTGAGGTTGCGCCGATCCAGCTCGCCGCAGACGGCGGCGAACAGGTAAGGGCGGTCCGGACTCCAGATGAAGATCTCGGTGCCGCCGCGGGTGGCCCGTGAACTCAGCAGGATCATCGGCTTACTGAGATCGTGCTTCAGCAGGTTGCGGGCGTGCCAGGCGAGCTGATTCGGCGTGTGCCGCACAAAGTAGTTCGCCCGGCAGCGGTTCCAGATTTGGTGTAGCGCCTCTTCATTGATATTGTCCATGCGCAACAGCGCCAGCGCCTGCAGCTGATGGTGGCGTACGCGTTCGCGCATATCCGGCGTACTTTGCATACCGCGGCGCAGCTGTTTTTCGGTGGCGAAATAGAGCTCGCGTAGCAGGCTTTGCTTCCAGCTATTCCACAGCGTTTCGTTGGTGGCGCAGATATCGGCGACGGTCAGGCATACCAGATAGCGCAGTCGGTTTTCTGTCTGCACTTCTTCGGCAAACTGTTTAATGACCTCCGGGTCCTGAATATCGCGGCGCTGGGCGGTTACCGACATCAAGAGATGCTGGCGTACCAGCCAGGCGACCAGTTGCGTCTCCCGTGAATTGAGCCCGTGGAGCTCGGCGAATTTCAGCACGTCTTCGGCGCCGAGAATCGAATGGTCGCCGCCGCGGCCTTTAGCGATATCGTGAAACAGGGCGGCGATGAGGATAAGTTCAGGATGGGCCAGCCGCGGCCACAGCTCTACGCACAGCGGATGGCGGCTGCGGGTCTCTTCTTTCGCGAAGCTTTCCAGCTTTAACAAGACGCGTATGGTGTGTTCGTCGACGGTATAGGCGTGAAACAGGTCGAACTGCATCTGGCCGACAATATGCGACCACTGCGGCATATAGGCCCACAGCACGCTGTGGCGATGCATCGGCAGCAGACCGCGACTCACCGCGCCCTGATGGCGCAGCATGCTGAGGAAGAGGGTTCGCGCCTCCGGGATATAGCACAGCGGCTGCGTCAGGTGGCGGCGCGCGTGGCGCAGATGACGCAGGGTGGTGGAGTAAATACCGGTGATGCTGCTGTTACGCACCATAATAAAGAACATCCGCAGAATCGCCTGCGGCTCGCGCATAAACAGGGTATCGTCACGCAGGTCTATCAGGGTGCCGCGCAGTTGGAAATCATCATCAATAGGCCGCGGCTTTTCGTTCTCGGTTAGCGCGAGGATCGCCTCGTCAAACAGCTGCAGCAGCATGTTGTTGAGTTCGCTCACCCGGCGCGTAACGCGGAAGAAATCTTTCATCATGTGTTCGATCGGCTGATTACCTTCGCCTTCATAGCCGAGGCGGTGGGCGACATTCAGCTGGCGATCGAAAAGCAGGCGGTTATCGTAGCGATTCACTTCAAGGTGCAAAGCAAAACGGATGCGCCAGAGCTGGTGCAGGCACTCGTTAAGCTCGTTGCGCTCGGCTTCGGTGAGGAAGCCGAAACCGACCATTTCATCAAGCGAGGTAGCGCCGAAGTGGCGGCGGGCCACCCACTGCAGGGTATGTATATCGCGCAGGCCGCCGGGGCTGCTTTTGACGTCAGGCTCCAGGTTGTAACTGGTGCCGTGGTAGCGCTGATGACGGACATTCTGCTCGTCAACCTTGGCGGCGAAGAACTTTTCCGACGGCCAGAAGCCGTCGCTAAAAATATGTTTTTGCAGTTCAAGGAACAGCGCGACGTCGCCGATCAGCAGGCGGGATTCAATTAAATTGGTGGCGACGGTGAGATCCGAAAGTCCTTCCAGCAAACACTCTTCGAGGGTGCGCACGCTGTGACCCACCTCCAGCTTGACGTCCCACAATAGCGTCAGCAGTTCGCCGACCTTTTGCGCCTGGTCGTCCGGCAGCTTTTTGCGGCTGAGGATCAGTAGATCGACGTCGGAGAGCGGATGCAACTCGCCGCGACCATAGCCGCCGACGGCCACCAGCGCCAGGTCGCAGACGGAGTCAAAACCGTAGTCGACCCACAGCCGCTGCAGCAACTGGTCGATAAACTCGGTGCGCGCCTCGATGAGCCGCTCTGCGGCGATGCCGTTATCAAACGCCTCTCCGAGCCAGTGCTGGAAGGTATCGATGTGCGCCTTGATTGCGGCACAGTTCAGATCGCCCTGCGGCCAGCTCACGGGATGTTCCGGCGGGATGGGCAGAAGGGGGGAAGCTGTGTCAGGGAAAGAGTTGCTCATCGCGTCACCATAAGAAAAAGCTATCTAATAAAAAAGCCGGCGGGCGCCGGCTTTTCATTATGCATCGTGCGAGATTATCGCCGGGATGGTGTCATCCTTGCGTAGCGTCAGAATTTCGCAGCCGTTATCGGTTACCACAATAGTATGCTCGTACTGCGCAGACAAGCTACGGTCTTTGGTTTTCACCGTCCAGCCGTCCTTCATGCTGCGGATCTCTTTCTTACCGGCGTTGACCATCGGTTCGATGGTGAAGGTCATACCCGGCTTGAGCACCACGTCGGTTTCCGGCGAGTCATAGTGCAGTACCTGTGGTTCCTCGTGGAAGCCGCGGCCGATACCGTGCCCGCAGTATTCACGTACCACGGAGAAACCTTCCGCTTCGACGAATTTCTGGATCGCCGCGCCGATCGCGCGCAGGTTAATACCCGGTTTGACCATCTTCAGCGCCAGATAGAGGCTTTCCTGAGTGATGCGGCACAGGCGCTCGCCGAGGATAGTCGGTTTGCCGACGATGAACATTTTTGAGGTATCGCCGTGGAACTCATCTTTAATCACGGTCACGTCGATATTGACGATGTCGCCGTCTTTCAGCAGCTTGCCGTCATCCGGGATGCCGTGGCACACCACTTCATTAATAGAGATACAGACCGATTTCGGGAAGCCGTGATAGCCGAGGCAGGCGGAGACCGCTTTCTGCTCATTAACAATGTAGTCGTTGCAGATGCGATCCAGTTCGCCGGTGCTGACGCCAGGTTTGACGTAGGGTTCGATCATTTCCAGCACTTCGGCGGCCAGACGGCCGGCAACGCGCATTTTTTCGATGTCTTCAGATGTCTTGATAGAGATAGCCATGGAATATGTCCAGCAGTGTCGATTTTTTCGACAATAATAGATTAAGTCCTGTCAATGGTAACAGTCCGGGTACGTTGGTGCCAAATTGAGAATCATTAACAGCACGCGACGTCAACAAGAGTTGGTGTCTGGCCAGGTTTTGTGGTATAAAGCGCGCCGGACTTCCGTTCCATCTCAGATACACAAGGATGGGCGTAAGCGACATACTCATATTGTGTAAATAACACACACGTATCGGCACATATTCCGGGGTGCCCTTTGGGGTCGGTAATATGGGATACGTGGAGGCATAACCCCAATTTAATCTATAGAGGTTTTAAACATGGCAACTGTTTCCATGCGCGACATGCTCAAGGCTGGTGTTCACTTTGGTCACCAGACCCGTTACTGGAACCCGAAAATGAAGCCTTTCATCTTCGGCGCGCGTAACAAAGTTCACATCATCAACCTTGAGAAAACTGTACCGATGTTCAACGAAGCTCTGGCTGAGCTGAACAAAATCTCTGCCCGTAAAGGCAAGATCCTGTTCGTTGGTACTAAGCGCGCTGCAAGCGAAGCGGTAAAAGAAGCTGCTAACAGCTGCGACCAGTTCTTCGTGAACCATCGCTGGCTGGGCGGTATGCTGACTAACTGGAAAACCGTTCGTCAGTCCATCAAACGTCTGAAAGACCTGGAAACTCAGTCCCAGGACGGTACTTTCGAGAAGCTGACCAAGAAAGAAGCGCTGATGCGCACTCGTGAGCTGGACAAGCTGGAAAACAGCCTGGGCGGTATCAAAGACATGGGCGGCCTGCCGGACGCACTGTTCGTTATCGACGCTGACCACGAGCACATCGCTATCAAAGAAGCAAACAACCTGGGTATCCCGGTATTTGCTATCGTTGATACCAACTCTGATCCGGACGGCGTAGACTTCGTTATCCCGGGTAACGACGATGCAATCCGCGCAGTTAGCCTGTACCTGGGCGCTGTTGCAGCTACCGTTCGTGAAGGTCGCTCTCAGGACCTGGCTTCTCAGGCGGAAGAAAGCTTCGTAGAAGCTGAATAATAAGGTTTAAGCCCTTATTAGTACCGTGTATGAATAGGGGCCAATTTTAGGCCCCTTTTTTCAATTTATGCTGTTTGGCCGCAGGCCGGGCAGTTTCCACATCTCCCGAGGATTTTAGAATGGCTGAAATTACCGCTTCCCTGGTAAAAGAGCTGCGCGAACGTACTGGCGCAGGCATGATGGATTGCAAAAAAGCACTGACTGAAGCTAATGGCGACATCGAGCTGGCAATCGAAAACATGCGTAAATCCGGCGCGATCAAAGCGGCGAAAAAAGCAGGCAACGTTGCTGCTGACGGCGTGATCAAAACCAAAATCGACGGCAACTACGGTTACATTCTGGAAGTTAACTGCCAGACTGACTTCGTTGCTAAAGATGGTGGTTTCCAGGCATTTGCTGACAAAGTACTGGACGCCGCTGTTGCTGGTAAAATCTCCGACGTTGAAGTTCTGAAAGCGCAGTTCGAAGAAGAACGTGTTGCCCTGGTTGCTAAAATCGGCGAGAACATCAACATCCGTCGTATCGCTATCCTGGAAGGCGACGTTCTGGGCAGCTACCAGCACGGTGCTCGCATCGGCGTTCTGGTTGCCGCTAAAGGCGCTGACGAAGAGCTGGTTAAGCAGCTGGCAATGCACGTTGCTGCAAGCAAGCCGGAATTCGTTAAGCCGGAAGACGTTTCTGCTGAAGTAGTAGAAAAA
Organism: Klebsiella sp. K-3; assembly: GCF_051207495.1. Classification (NCBI taxonomy): domain Bacteria; kingdom Pseudomonadati; phylum Pseudomonadota; class Gammaproteobacteria; order Enterobacterales; family Enterobacteriaceae; genus Klebsiella; species Klebsiella sp. K-3. The sequence goes on from NZ_JBPNXF010000005.1 coordinate 355,131, forward strand.
GAGTACCAGGTTCAGCTGGACATCGCGATGCAGTCCGGTAAGCCGAAAGAAATCGCAGAGAAAATGGTTGAAGGCCGCATGAAGAAATTCACCGGCGAAGTTTCTCTGACTGGTCAGCCTTTCGTTATGGAACCGAGCAAATCTGTTGGTCAGCTGCTGAAAGAGCACAACGCCGACGTTACTGGCTTCATCCGCTTTGAAGTGGGCGAAGGCATCGAGAAAGTTGAGACTGACTTTGCAGCAGAAGTTGCTGCGATGTCCAAGCAGTCTTAATTTTTAAAAAAAGGAGCCGCCTGAGGGCGGCTTCTTTTTGCGCCTCTCTTGTAAAATCAGCCAATCGCTTATAGTGACTGCGCTGAACGATGGCATACAATGTCGTCAGAATTAACTCATCTCAATCGTTGACAGTCTCAGGAAAGAAACATGGCTACCAATGCAAAACCCGTCTACAAACGTATTCTGCTGAAGTTAAGTGGCGAAGCTCTGCAGGGTTCAGAAGGCTTCGGTATTGATGCAAGCATACTTGACCGTATGGCTCAGGAAATCAAAGAACTGGTTGAACTGGGTATTCAGGTTGGCGTAGTGATTGGTGGCGGTAACCTGTTCCGTGGTGCTGGTCTGGCGAAAGCGGGTATGAACCGCGTTGTGGGCGACCACATGGGCATGCTGGCAACGGTCATGAACGGCCTGGCAATGCGTGATGCGCTCCATCGCGCCTATGTGAACGCTCGCCTGATGTCCGCAATCCCGCTGAACGGCGTGTGCGACAACTACAGCTGGGCGGAAGCGATTAGCCTGCTGCGTAACAATCGCGTGGTGATCCTCTCCGCGGGTACCGGCAACCCATTCTTTACCACCGACTCCGCAGCCTGCCTGCGCGGTATTGAAATCGAAGCCGACGTGGTTCTGAAAGCGACCAAGGTTGACGGCGTGTTTACCGCTGACCCGGCGAAAGATCCTTCCGCTACCATGTACGATCAGCTGACCTATAGCGAAGTGCTGGATAAAGAGCTGAAAGTGATGGATCTTGCCGCCTTCACCCTGGCGCGCGACCACAAACTGCCAATTCGCGTATTTAACATGAACAAACCAGGCGCGCTGCGTCGCGTGGTCATGGGCGAAAAAGAAGGCACGTTGATTACGGAATAATTCCCGTCGGCGCTAATTCCGGGTAATATTCCGCTTTACTTTAGCGGGGAAGTTGCCCGGTTAATTGAATTAATCAGGACTATACTTAGCTCACTTTCGCAGTGGGCGACCGTGTGGTCTGTCTGAGACAAGTTTTCAAGGATTCGTAACGTGATTAGCGATATCAGAAAAGATGCTGAAGTACGCATGGAAAAATGCGTTGAAGCATTCAAAAACCAAATCAGCAAAATTCGCACGGGCCGTGCTTCTCCAAGCCTGCTGGATGGCATCATCGTGGAATACTACGGCACGCCGACCCCGCTGCGCCAGCTGGCAAGCGTTACGGTGGAAGATTCCCGTACGCTGAAAATCAACGTCTTCGACCGCTCTATGAGCCCGGCCGTTGAAAAAGCGATTATGGCGTCTGACCTGGGTCTGAACCCAAGTTCTGCGGGTAGCGATATCCGCGTTCCGCTGCCGCCGCTGACTGAAGAACGTCGTAAAGATCTGACTAAGATCGTGCGTGGCGAAGCTGAGCAGGCGCGTGTCGCCGTGCGTAACGTTCGCCGTGACGCGAACGACAAAGTTAAAGCTCTGCTCAAAGAGAAAGAGATCAGCGAAGATGACGATCGCCGCTCTCAGGACGACGTGCAGAAAATGACTGACGCCGCCATTAAGAAAGTTGATGCGGCGCTGGCAGAGAAAGAAGCGGAACTGATGCAGTTCTGATTTTCTGCCGCTACGCAGGCCCGGGGCATTCGGGGCTGCGTAAAGTCTGAAACGCCGTACAGAAGACCGTACGCTCAATATTTGGGATTGCGTTAAAATCGCTGGCCTTGTAGCCTTCCTTTTTATACCGAAGGTCATTCGCCGCCGTTTTAGCCCCGAGGATTGATGCGTAAAGGGCTTGCTGGCGGCGTTTTGCTTTTTATCCTGTCACAATTCTTCTGGACGTCTCATGAAGCAATTAACCGTTCTCGGTTCGACCGGTTCAATCGGCTGCAGCACGTTGGACGTGGTGCGTCATAATCCCGAAAGCTTTTCCGTCGCCGCGCTGGTCGCGGGGAAAAATGTCGACCGTATGGTTGAACAATGTCTGGAATTTTCTCCCCGATTCGCGGTGATGGATGATGCGCAAAGCGCTGAGCGTTTGCGTACGCTGCTGCGTGAACAGGGCTGCCGCACCGAAGTGCTGAGCGGCAAGCAGGCGGCGGCTGATGTCGCGGCGCTGGATGAGGTCGATCAGGTGATGGCGGCCATCGTTGGCGCGGCCGGCCTGGCGCCGACGCTGGCGGCAATTCGCGCCGGCAAAACGGTACTGCTGGCGAACAAAGAGTCTCTGGTAACCTGCGGCCGCCTGTTTATGGACGCGGTTCAGCAGTATGGCGCTCGACTGTTGCCGGTTGATAGCGAACATAACGCGATTTTTCAGAGTTTGCCGGAAACAATTCAAAACCATCTGGGATACGCTGACCTGACGCAGAACGGCGTCTCGTCGATTCTGCTGACCGGTTCCGGTGGTCCTTTCCGGGAAACGGCGATTTCTGAGCTGGCGGCAATGACGCCGGATCAGGCTTGCCGCCACCCGAACTGGTCAATGGGACGCAAAATTTCCGTTGATTCCGCCACGATGATGAATAAAGGGCTGGAGTACATCGAAGCCCGCTGGCTGTTTAATGCCTCTGCGCAGCAGATGGAAGTCATTATTCATCCGCAATCGGTGATTCACTCCATGGTTCGCTATCAGGACGGTAGCGTATTGGCGCAATTAGGCGAGCCGGATATGCGCACACCGATCGCCCATACCATGGGCTGGCCGCAGCGCCTGAACTCCGGCGTTAAACCGTTGGACTTCTGTCAATTGAGCAACCTGAGCTTCTCGGCACCGGATTACGATCGCTATCCGTGCCTCAAGTTGGCGATGGACGCTTTTGATGTCGGCCAGGCGGCGACGACGGCGTTGAATGCCGCTAACGAAGTCTCGGTGGCGGCGTTTCTGAATAGTGAAATCCGCTTTACCGATATTGCGGCAGTGAACCAGACGGTGCTGGATAATATGGCGCTCAATGAACCGCAAAGCATTGATGAAGTGGTTGCAATTGATGCCGAAGCACGCGTCGCCGCACAGCGACAACTTCGATAACACATGGCGCAGGGGAGTCCCTACAACGCGTTGTGATATTTGTGGGCGCTGGGCTTCAGTGATATAGTCTGCGCCACCCGATCGTTGCATTTTGTTGTGAAAGATTACGGTGGCCGTGGCAAGACACGGCTTTTTTGCGTAAAGCTTTTGGTTGTTCTCTGCGATTGGCTGTAGCTCCGGCGCCGGATAAAAATGCGTATTCAGCGCTGCCCGGCGGCGTGTGTGTTGTGGCTAAGCTAATCCTTATTATGGACTTAAAACGCGTTATGTTGTCTGCTAATCAAACTGTCAGCAAAATGTCGCCTGCACATGGTTGTCGCCATGTCGCCATTATCATGGACGGCAACGGTCGTTGGGCGAAACAACAAGGTAAAATTCGCGCCTTTGGCCATAAAGCTGGAGCGAAATCTGTTCGTCGCGCGGTCTCCTTCGCGGCGAATAATGGTATTGAAGCATTAACGCTTTACGCATTCAGTAGTGAAAACTGGAACCGTCCGGCGCAGGAAGTGAGCGCGCTGATGGAACTGTTTGTCTGGGCGCTGGATAGCGAAGTAAAAAGCCTGCATCGTCACAATGTCCGCCTGCGGATTATCGGCGAGACGACGCGTTTTAATGCCCGGCTGCAGGAGCGCATCCGTAAGGCGGAGGCGCTAACGGCAAACAATACGGGGTTAACGCTGAATATCGCCGCTAATTACGGCGGCCGCTGGGATATTGTCCAGGGCGCGCGTCAACTGGCCGAACAGGTACAAAAAGGGTTGTTAAAACCTGAAGAGATCACGGAAGAGATGCTTAGCCAGCAGGTGTGTATGCATGAACTGGCTCCCGTTGATTTAGTTATTAGGACCGGGGGAGAGCACCGAATAAGTAACTTTTTGATTTGGCAAATTGCCTATGCCGAACTTTACTTTACGGATGTTCTTTGGCCCGATTTTGCTGAACAGGACTTTGAAGGTGCACTCCATGCATTCGTTAGTCGAGAGCGTCGTTTTGGCGGCACAGAAGAGCCGGGTGGCAGTCATGCCTGATGGGGGTCACTTTTGCTGAAGTATCGCCTGATTTCCGCTTTCGTTTTAATTCCCGTCGTTATTGCGGCGCTTTTTCTATTGCCGCCCGCGGGCTTTGCTATCGTCACCCTGGTCGTTTGTATGCTCGCCGCGTGGGAGTGGGGGCAATTAAGCGGTTTTACCTCAACGACGCAGCGCGTGTGGCTTGCGGTGCTTTGCGGCCTGCTGCTGGCGCTGATGCTCTTTATGTTGCCCGAATACCACTATGACGCGCATCAACCGATGGTTGAGGGATCGTTATGGGCCTCGTTTGGCTGGTGGATTGTCGCGCTGGTGCTGGTCCTCTCTTATCCGGCCTCGGCGGCGTTGTGGCGCCATTCAAAAGCGTTGCGTCTGATCTTCGGCTTGCTGACTATCGTCCCGTTTTTTTGGGGCATGCTGGCGCTGCGCGCATGGCATTACGCCGATAACCACTATAGCGGCGCGGTGTGGTTGCTGTACGTCATGATTCTGGTGTGGGGTGCGGATTCCGGCGCCTACATGTTCGGTAAAATGTTCGGAAAGCATAAGCTGGCGCCGAAGGTTTCTCCGGGTAAAACCTGGCAGGGCTTCTTCGGCGGCCTGTTGACGGCAGCCGTTATCTCTTGGGTTTATGGCGTATGGGCTCATCTGGATGTCACCCCAACCGTGTTGCTGATTTGCTCGGTGGTGGCGGCGCTGGCTTCAGTGCTGGGCGATTTGACGGAAAGTATGTTTAAACGTGAAGCCGGCATCAAGGATAGCGGGCATCTGATCCCTGGACATGGCGGTATTTTAGATCGCATTGATAGCCTGACGGCTGCGGTGCCGGTGTTCGCTTGTCTGCTGTTGTTAGTCTTCAGGACGATTTGACGGAAGGTTTTATGCTGAGCGTTCTCTGGAATTTGGCCGCTTTTATTATTGCGCTTGGCGTACTGATCACCGTGCACGAGTTCGGCCATTTCTGGGTGGCTCGTCGATGCGGCGTGCGCGTTGAACGTTTTTCCATTGGTTTTGGTAAAGCGCTGTGGCGCCGCGTGGATAAGCAGGGGACCGAGTTTGTTATCGCGCTGATCCCGCTCGGCGGTTATGTGAAGATGCTCGACGAACGCGTCGAACCGGTGGCGCCGGAAATGCGTCACTACGCTTTCAATAATAAAACCGTTGGTCAGCGCGCGGCCATCATTGCCGCAGGCCCTATCGCCAACTTCATTTTTGCCATCTTTGCCTACTGGCTGGTGTTTATCATCGGCGTCCCTGGCGTGCGTCCGGTTGTTGATGAAATATCGCCCAATTCCATCGCTGCGCAAGCACAAATTGCAAAAGGAATGGAACTTAAAGCGATAGATGGCATCGAAACGCCTGATTGGGATGCAGTACGTATGGCGTTAGTCGCGAAGATTGGCGACCAACAAACAATACTTACCGTCGCCCCTTTCGGGACGAACCAACGTCAGGATAAAATCCTCGACCTGCGGCACTGGGCGTTTGAGCCGGATAAGCAAGATCCGGTGGCCTCGCTGGGCATCAAGCCGCGTAGTGCGCAGATTGATACCGCGCTGGCTGAGGTACAATCTCAGTCGGCCGCGCAGAAAGCAGGTTTGCAAGCGGGAGACAGGATCGTTAAAGTCGATGGTCAACCGTTAACGCAGTGGATGACGTTTGTTAATCTGGTGCGTGACAATCCGGGCAAGGCGCTGGCTCTGGAGGTCGACAGACAAGGTACGCCGCTGTCGTTGACCCTGACTCCGGATACGAAGTCGGTAAAAGGCAAGGCTGAAGGGTTTGCAGGGGTAGTGCCAAAAGTTATCCCGCTGCCTGATGAATACAAGACAGTGCGTCAGTACGGGCCGTTTGCCGCCATCGCCGAAGCCACGGATAAAACCTGGCAACTGATGTCGTTAACGGTCAGGATGCTGGGCAAATTGATAACCGGTGATGTCAAACTGAACAACCTCAGTGGGCCGATCTCTATCGCTCAGGGGGCTGGAATGTCAGCGGAATTTGGGTTGATTTACTATCTGATGTTCCTTGCGCTGATTAGCGTGAACCTCGGAATAATCAACTTGTTCCCGCTACCCGTCCTCGACGGGGGGCATCTGCTGTTTTTAGCGATTGAAAAGCTGAAGGGCGGGCCGGTATCCGAGCGAGTTCAAGACTTTAGTTATCGCATTGGCTCAATACTGCTGGTGCTGTTAATGGGGCTTGCACTTTTCAATGATTTCTCTCGGTTGTAAGAGAGTTTGTTAGGAAGAACGCATAATAACGATGGCGATGAAAAAGTTGCTCATAGCGTCGCTGCTGTTTAGCAGCGCGACTGTATACGGTGCTGAAGGGTTCGTGGTGAAGGACATTCATTTCGAAGGCTTGCAGCGTGTCGCTGTTGGTGCGGCCCTCCTCAGCATGCCAGTGCGTCCTGGCGATACGGTGACCGATGATGATATCAGTAACACCATTCGCGCTCTGTTTGCCACTGGCAACTTTGAGGACGTCCGCGTCCTGCGCGATGGTGATACCCTGCTGGTGCAGGTGAAAGAGCGCCCAACAATTGCGAGCATTACCTTCTCCGGCAACAAGTCGGTGAAGGATGACATGCTCAAGCAAAACCTTGAGGCATCCGGCGTTCGCGTTGGGGAATCTCTCGATCGCACCAAGCTTGCCGATATCGAAAAAGGGCTGGAAGATTTCTACTACAGCGTCGGTAAATATAGCGCCAGCGTAAAAGCTGTCGTGACGCCGCTGCCGCGTAACCGCGTCGACCTGAAACTGGTTTTCCAGGAAGGCGTCTCGGCGAAAATCCAGCAGATTAACATTGTCGGTAACCACGCATTCACCACTGACGAACTGATCTCACACTTCCAACTGCGCGATGAAGTACCGTGGTGGAACGTCGTCGGCGATCGTAAATACCAGAAACAGAAACTGGCGGGCGACCTTGAAACCCTGCGCAGCTACTATCTGGATCGCGGTTACGCGCGTTTCAACATCGATTCGACGCAGGTTAGCCTGACGCCGGACAAGAAAGGCATCTATATCACCGTTAACATCACCGAAGGCGAACAGTACAAGCTCTCCGGCGTGCAGATAACGGGCGATCTGGCGGGCCATTCGGCGGAAATCGAATCGCTGACCAAAATTGAGCCGGGCGAGCTGTATAACGGCACCAAAGTGACCAAAATGGAGAATGATATTAAGAAACTCCTCGGTCGCTATGGTTACGCCTATCCGCGCGTCCAGTCGCAGCCGGAAATCAACGACACGGATAAAACCGTGAAGCTGCACATTAACGTTGATGCTGGTAACCGCTACTATGTGCGTAAAATTCGCTTCGAAGGTAACGACACCTCCAAAGATTCCGTACTGCGCCGCGAAATGCGCCAGATGGAAGGGGCGTGGCTGGGCAGCGACCTGGTTGACCAGGGTAAAGACCGTCTTAACCGTTTAGGTTATTTCGAAACCGTCGATACCGATACCCAGCGCGTGCCGGGTAGCCCGGATCAGGTCGATGTCGTTTACAAGGTAAAAGAGCGTAACACCGGTAGCCTGAACTTCGGTATCGGTTACGGTACCGAAAGCGGCGTCAGCTTCCAGGCGGGCGTACAGCAGGATAACTGGTTAGGTACGGGTTACTCGGTTGGCATCAACGGGACCAAGAACGACTACCAGACCTACGCTGAACTGTCGGTCACCAACCCGTACTTCACCGTAGACGGCGTGAGCCTCGGCGGCCGCCTCTTCTATAACGACTTCGATGCGAATGACGCGGATCTGTCTGACTATACCAACAAAAGCTATGGTACAGACGTCACCCTCGGCTTCCCGATCAACGAATACAACTCGCTGCGTGCAGGTTTAGGTTATGTTCATAACTCCCTGTCCAACATGCAGCCGCAGGTGGCGATGGATCGTTACCTTGACTCTGTAGGGTCAGACAGCACCGGCAGCTTTACCGCGAATGACTTCACCTTTAACTACGGCTGGACCTATAACAAGCTGGACCGTGGTTACTTCCCAACGGAAGGTTCGCGCGTCAACCTGAACGGTAAAGTGACCATTCCGGGGTCAGACAACGAATACTACAAAGCGACGTTGGATACCGCAACGTACGTGCCGATCGATGACGATCACCAGTGGGTTGTACTGGGTCGTACCCGACTGGGTTATGGGGACGGTATCGGCAGCAAAGAGATGCCGTTCTATGAGAACTTCTACGCCGGTGGTTCAAGTACCGTGCGTGGCTTCCAGTCGAACACTATCGGCCCGAAAGCGGTCTATAAATCCGGGGCTTATGCCGGAGATAATAACGACTACGAAGAATGTTCCAACTCTGATGGTTCATACTGTAAATCAGACGATGCGGTCGGCGGTAACGCCATGGCGGTCGCCAGCCTGGAGCTGATTACCCCGACGCCGTTTATCAGCGATAAATATGCGAACTCGGTACGTACCTCCATTTTCTGGGATATGGGTACCGTGTGGGATACTAACTGGGAAAATACTGCGGCGACTCGAGCAGCAGGCGTGCCTGACTACAGCGATCCGAACAACATTCGTATGTCTGCGGGTATCGCGGTACAGTGGATGTCGCCGTTGGGGCCGTTGGTCTTCTCCTACGCCCAACCGTTTAAAAAGTACGATGGAGACAAAGCCGAGCAGTTCCAGTTTAACATTGGTAAAACCTGGTAATTGTTGGCAACAACGGAATGTAAGTGCAGTATAGCGCTGACTGTAGGCGATAGCGGATGCTATCGCCTGGCCACGCAAATAACGGTACCCCTGGGTACTCATGGGATGGTAAGGAGTCAATTGTGAAAAAGTGGTTATTAGCTGCAGGTCTGGGTTTAGCAATGGTAACTTCCGCTCAGGCGGCAGATAAAATTGCAATGGTTAACATGAACAACCTGTTCCAACAGGTAGCCCAGAAAACTGGCGTTTCCAACACGCTGGAAAATGAGTTCAAAGGCCGCGCTAGCGAACTGCAGCGTTTGGAAGGCGATCTGCAGTCCAAAATGCAGCGTCTGCAGTCTATGAAACCGGGCGCAGATCGTAGCAAGCTGGAAAAAGACGTGATGTCTCAGCGTCAGTCCTTCGCGCAGAAAGCACAGGCTTTTGAGCAGGATCGCGCACGTCGTTCCAACGAAGAACGTGGCAAACTGGTTACCCGTATCCAGACCGCCGTTCAGAGCGTAGCGAAAGATCAGAGCATCGATCTGGTTGTTGACTCTAATGCCGTCGCATACAACAGCAGCGATGTGAAAGACATCACAGCTGATGTACTGAAACAGGTTAAATAAGTAATGCCTTCAATTCGACTGGCTGACTTAGCACAGCAGTTGGATGCAGAGTTACACGGTGATGGCGATATCGTCATCACCGGCGTTGCGTCCATGCAGAGCGCTAAAGCAGGCCAAATTACTTTCATGGTAAATCCTAAATACCGTGAACACCTGGCCGCTTGCCAGGCCTCCGCCGTTGTGATGACGCCGGACGATTTACCCTTTGCCCACGGCGCCGCGCTGGTAGTGCGTAATCCCTACCTGACCTACGCGCGCATGGCTCAAATTTTAGATACCACGCCGCAGCCGGCGAAAGACATCGCGCCAAGCGCGGTGATCGATCCCACGGCGAAGCTGGGTGACAACGTCTCCGTTGGCGCAAATGCCGTTATCGAATCCGGCGTGGTGCTGGGTGATAACGTGGTTATCGGCGCAGGCTGCTTCGTTGGCAAAAATAGCAAAATCGGCGCCGGCTCGCGTTTATGGGCCAACGTTACCGTTTACCATGAGATTGAGATCGGTGAAAATTGCCTGATCCAGTCCAGTACGGTGATCGGCGCGGACGGTTTCGGTTACGCTAACGATCGCGGTAATTGGGTGAAGATCCCGCAGCTTGGTCGCGTTATTATTGGCGATCGCGTGGAGATCGGCGCCTGTACCACCATCGATCGCGGCGCGCTGGACGATACCGTGATCGGCAATGGCGTTATCATTGATAACCAGTGCCAGATTGCGCACAACGTGGTGATTGGCGACAATACCGCCGTCGCTGGCGGCGTGATTATGGCCGGCAGCCTGAAAATTGGCCGTTACTGCATGATTGGCGGCGCCAGCGTGATTAACGGCCATATGGAAATCTGCGATAAAGTCACCGTTACCGGGATGGGGATGGTTATGCGTCCTATCTCTGAACCTGGCGTCTATTCCTCAGGTATTCCGCTACAGCCGAACAAGGCGTGGCGTAAAACTGCGGCGCTGGTGATGAATATTGACGAGATGAGCAAGCGCCTGAAAGCGGTTGAGCGCAAGGTTAATCAACAAGACTAATTCATCATTCGGTCACGTTACATTCCCGGCCTGTTGCATTCGTTAATAAGATTGCCGCAGGCCGTGTTATTATTGCCTTTTAGTATATTTAGACAGGAAGAGTATTTTGACTACTGACACTCATACTCTGCACATTGAAGAGATTCTGGAACTTCTGCCTCACCGTTACCCGTTCCTGCTGGTAGACCGCGTGCTGGATTTTGAAGAAGGTCGTTTTCTGCGCGCAGTAAAAAATGTTTCCGTAAACGAGCCGTTTTTCCAGGGGCATTTCCCTGGTAAGCCGATTTTACCTGGCGTTCTGATTCTGGAAGCGATGGCGCAGGCCACCGGCATTCTGGCATTTAAAAGCGTTGGAAAACTTGAGCCGGGCGAGCTGTACTACTTCGCGGGTATCGATGAAGCGCGTTTCAAACGTCCGGTAGTACCAGGCGATCAGATGATTATGGAAGTCACTTTTGAGAAAACCCGTCGCGGCCTGACCCGTTTCAAAGGCGTTGCGCTGGTTGACGGTAAAGTGGTTTGCGAAGCGACGATGATGTGTGCGCGTAGCCGGGAGGCCTGATACGTGATTGATAAAACCGCCTTTATTCATCCTACCGCCATTGTAGAAGAAGGCGCCGTCATTGGCGCTAACGTTCACATTGGTCCGTTTTGTATTGTGGGCGCCAACGTCGAAATTGGCGAGGGCACCGTACTGAAGTCTCATGTTGTCGTGAATGGCCACACAAAAATTGGTCGCGACAATGAGATCTATCAGTTCGCATCTATCGGTGAAGTCAACCAGGATCTGAAATATGCTGGCGAGCCGACCCGAGTGGAAATTGGCGATCGCAACCGCATTCGCGAAAGCGTCACCATTCATCGCGGTACAGTACAGGGCGGTGGATTAACGAAGGTGGGCAGCGATAACCTGCTGATGATCAACGCCCACGTGGCGCATGATTGTACGCTTGGCGACCGCTGCATTCTGGCCAACAACGCGACGCTGGCCGGTCACGTATCTCTGGATGATTTCGTCATCATTGGCGGCATGACTGCAGTACATCAGTTCTGCATCATCGGCGCGCACGTTATGGTAGGCGGCTGCTCCGGCGTCGCTCAGGACGTTCCGCCGTTCGTGATTGCCCAGGGCAACCACGCCACGCCGTTTGGCGTCAACATCGAAGGTCTGAAACGCCGCGGCTTTAGCCGTGAAGCGATTACCGCGATTCGTAACGCCTATAAACTGCTGTACCGCAGCGGCAAAACGCTGGACGAAGCCAAGCCGGAAATCGCCGAACTGGCGGCTCAGCATCCCGAAGTTCAGCCGTTTGTCGATTTCTTCGCCCGTTCAACTCGCGGCTTGATTCGTTAATGGCCGAACAGCGTCCCCTGACGATTGCCCTGGTCGCCGGAGAAACCTCCGGCGATATTCTTGGCGCCGGTCTCATCCGCGCCCTCAAAGCACGCGTCCCTGATGCGCGCTTTGTCGGCGTGGCGGGGCCGCTGATGCAGGCGGAAGGATGCGAAGCCTGGTACGAAATGGAAGAGCTGGCGGTGATGGGCATTGTTGAAGTGCTTGGTCGTCTGCGCCGCTTACTGCATATTCGTGCCGATTTAACGCGCCGCTTCGGCGAACTGCGTCCCGATGTCTTCGTTGGCATCGACGCCCCTGATTTCAATATTACCCTCGAAGGTAACCTGAAAAAGCAGGGCATCAAAACCATTCATTACGTCAGCCCGTCCGTTTGGGCATGGCGACAAAAACGCGTTTTCAAAATTGGCAGATCCACCGATCTGGTTCTGGCATTCCTGCCTTTCGAAAAAGCGTTTTACGACAGATTTAACGTTCCCTGCCGTTTCATCGGCCACACCATGGCGGATGCCATGCCGCTGGATCCTGACAAGGGCGCGGCACGTGACCGTCTGGGTATCCCGCATGATGTTCACTGCCTGGCGCTGCTGCCCGGTAGCCGCGGCGCGGAGGTCGAAATGCTCAGCGCCGACTTCCTGAAAACCGCGCAGCTTCTGCGTGGTACCTATCCCGATCTGCAGGTTGTGGTGCCGCTGGTCAATGCGAAACGGCGGGAACAGTTTGAACGAATAAAAGCGGAGACGGCGCCGGATATGACGGTGCACATGCTGGACGGTCAGGCGCGCGATGCGATGATCGCCAGTGATGCTGCGCTGCTGGCCTCGGGGACGGCGGCGCTGGAGTGCATGCTGGCGAAATGCCCGATGGTCGTTGGCTACCGTATGAAGCCGTTTACCTTCTGGCTGGCGAAGCGGTTGGTGAAAACCGATTATGTTTCCTTGCCAAATCTGCTGGCCGGGCGCGAGCTGGTGAAAGAGCTGCTACAGGATGAATGCGAGCCGCAGGCGCTGGCCGCCGCCTTGAAGCCGCTGTTGGCCGACGGCAAAACCAGCCACGATATGCATGATACTTTCCGCGCGCTGCATCAGCAGATCCGCTGCAACGCGGACGAGCAGGCGGCGGACGCAGTACTGGAGTTAGCAAAATGATGGAGTTCGTTTATCCACATACCCATCTGGTCGCCGGTGTCGATGAGGTTGGCCGCGGGCCGCTGGTCGGCGCGGTGGTCACTGCCGCGGTAATCCTGGACCCACGCAAGCCGATCGTAGGCCTCAACGACTCTAAAAAATTAAGCGAAAAGCGCCGCCTGGCGCTGTTCGATGAAATCAAAGACAAAGCGCTGTGCTGGAGCCTGGGTCGCGCCGAGCCGCATGAAATCGACGAGCTGAACATCCTGCACGCCACGATGCTGGCGATGCAGCGTGCCGTCGCTGGTCTGAGTATTACCCCTGAGTTCGTGCTTATCGACGGCAACCGCTGTCCATCGCTACCGATGCCGTCGCAGGCGGTAGTGAAAGGCGATAGCCGGGTGGCGGAAATCAGCGCAGCGTCTATTCTGGCTAAAGTCACTCGCGACGCCGAAATGGCTACGCTGGATATTGCATTTCCGCAATACGGTTTTGCCCAGCACAAAGGCTATCCTACCGTTGTACATCTGCAAAAACTGCAGGAACACGGCGCAACAGAGCACCACCGGCGTAGCTTCGGCCCGGTGAAACGCGCGCTGGGCCTGGCGTCCAACTAAGTCACTGGGATTTAAAGATGTCTGAACCACGTTTCGTACACCTGCGGGTGCACAGCGACTATTCCATGATCGATGGGCTGGCGAAAACCGGGCCGCTGGTGAAAAAGGCGGCTGCTCTAGGCATGCCTGCGCTGGCGATCACCGATTTTACCAACCTCTGCGGTCTGGTTAAGTTCTACGGAACGGGCCATGGCGCCGGGATTAAGCCCATTGTCGGCGCTGACTTCCATGTTCAGTGCGATCTGCTTGGCGATGAATTCAGCGAGCTGACGGTTTTAGCGGCCAACAATACCGGCTATCAGAACCTGACGCTGCTCATTTCTCGTGCCTATCAGCGCGGCTATGGCGCGCTGGGGCCATGGATCGATCGCGACTGGCTGGTTGAGCATCAGGAAGGGCTGATTCTGCTGTCCGGCGGGCGTAAAGGCGACGTTGGCGTCAGCCTGATCCGCGGAAACATGCCGCTGGTAGAGCAGTGTCTCGCCTTCTATCAACAACATTTTCCGGATCGCTACTATCTGGAGCTGATCCGTACCGGTCGTCAGGACGAAGAAAGCTATCTTCATGCCGCGGTTCAACTGGCGGAGGAGCATGGTTTGCCGGTAGTGGCGACCAACGATGTGCGCTTCCTGGAAACCGGCGACTTCGACGCTCATGAAATTCGCGTCGCCATTCACGATGGCTTCACCCTCGACGATCCGAAGCGTCCGCGCAACTACTCGCCGCAGCAATATATGCGCAGCGAGGAGGAGATGTGCGAGCTATTTGCCGATATCCCGGAAGCGCTGGAAAACACCGTTGAGATCGCCAAACGCTGCAACGTTACCGTGCGCCTTGGCGAATACTTCCTGCCGCAGTTCCCGACCGGCGACATGACCACCGAAGATTTCCTGGTAATGAAGTCGAAAGAGGGGCTGGAAGAGCGTCTCGAATTCCTGTTCCCGGATCCCGAAGAGCGCGCTAAGCGTCGCCCGGAATATGACCAACGTCTGGATGTCGAACTGCAGGTTATCAACCAGATGGGGTTCCCTGGCTACTTCCTGATCGTCATGGAATTTATCCAGTGGTCGAAAGATAACGGCGTGCCGGTAGGGCCGGGACGCGGTTCCGGCGCCGGCTCGCTGGTAGCCTACGCGCTGAAAATTACCGACCTTGACCCGCTGGAGTTTGACCTGCTGTTCGAACGTTTCCTTAACCCGGAACGTGTTTCGATGCCCGACTTCGACGTCGATTTCTGCATGGAGAAACGCGACCAGGTGATTGAGCACGTTGCGGATATGTATGGCCGCGACGCGGTATCGCAGATCATCACCTTCGGCACCATGGCGGCGAAGGCGGTTATTCGCGACGTGGGCCGCGTGCTGGGCCACCCGTATGGCTTTGTTGACCGAATCTCCAAGCTGGTGCCGCCGGATCCTGGCATGACGCTGGCGAAAGCCTTTGAAGCGGAACCGCAGCTGCCGGAAATCTACGAAGCGGACGAAGAAGTTAAAGCGCTGATTGATATGGCGCGTAAGCTTGAAGGCGTGACGCGTAACGCCGGTAAGCATGCGGGCGGCGTGGTTATCGCGCCGACCAAAATCACCGATTTCGCGCCGCTGTACTGCGATGAGCAGGGGCTGCACCCGGTTACCCAGTTTGATAAGAACGACGTTGAATATGCCGGGCTGGTAAAATTCGACTTCCTCGGCCTGCGTACGCTGACCATCATCAACTGGGCGCTGGAGATGATCAATAAGCGCCGGGCGAAGAACGGCGAAGGGCCGCTGGACATCGCCGCGATTCCGCTGGATGACAAGAAAAGCTTCGACATGCTGCAGCGCTCGGAAACCACCGCGGTCTTCCAGCTTGAATCGCGCGGCATGAAAGATCTGATTAAACGTCTGCAGCCTGACTGCTTCGAAGACATGATCGCACTGGTGGCCCTGTTCCGTCCGGGCCCGCTGCAGTCGGGGATGGTAGATAACTTTATCGACCGTAAGCACGGCCGTGAAGAGATTTCCTACCCGGATGTGCAGTGGCAGCACGAATGTCTGAAACCCGTACTGGAGCCGACTTACGGCATCATCCTGTACCAGGAACAGGTCATGCAGATTGCCCAGGAGCTCTCTGGTTATACCCTCGGCGGCGCGGATATGCTGCGTCGTGCGATGGGTAAGAAAAAGCCGGAAGAGATGGCCAAGCAGCGCGGCACCTTTGAAGAAGGGGCGAAAAAGCGCGGCGTGGACGGCGAACTGGCGATGAAAATCTTTGACCTGGTGGAGAAATTCGCCGGTTATGGATTTAACAAATCCCACTCCGCCGCCTATGCGCTGGTTTCCTACCAGACGCTATGGCTGAAAGCCCACTATCCGGCCGAGTTTATGGCGGCGGTAATGACCGCCGATATGGACAACACCGAGAAGGTGGTGGGCCTGGTCGATGAATGCTGGCGCATGGGGCTTAAAATCCTGCCGCCGGACATCAACTCCGGTCTGTATCATTTCCACGTCAACGACGACGGGGAAATCGTGTATGGTATCGGCGCCATTAAGGGCGTCGGCGAAGGCCCGATTGAAGCCATCATCGAAGCGCGTAACAATGGCGGCTACTTCCGCGAGCTGTTTGACCTGTGCGCCCGTACCGATATCAAAAAACTCAATCGCCGGGTACTGGAAAAACTGATTATGTCCGGGGCGTTCGACCGCCTCGGCCCACATCGCGCGGCGCTGATGAACTCGCTGAACGATGCGCTGAAAGCCGCCGATCAGCACGCCAAAGCCGAAGCGATTGGTCAGGCGGATATGTTCGGCGTGCTGGCGGAAGAGCCGGAGCAAATCGAGCAATCCTACGCCAGCTGCCAGCCGTGGCCGGAGCAGGTGGTGCTGGATGGTGAAAGGGAAACGCTGGGGCTGTACCTGACCGGCCACCCGATTAACCAATACCTGAAAGAGATCGAACGCTACGTTGGGGGCGTGAGACTCAAAGACATGCACCCGACCGATCGTGGTAAAGTGACCACGGCGGCGGGTCTGGTTATTGCTGCGCGGGTAATGGTCACCAAGCGCGGCAATCGTATCGGCATCTGTACGTTGGATGACCGTTCCGGGCGTCTGGAGGTGATGTTATTCACCGACGCTCTGGATAAATACCAGCAGTTGCTGGAAAAAGACCGCATACTTATCGTCAGCGGACAGGTCAGCTTTGATGACTTCAGCGGGGGCCTTAAAATGACTGCCCGTGAAGTCATGGATATTGACGAAGCCCGGGAAAAATATGCTCGCGGGCTTGCTATCTCGCTGACGGACAGGCAAATTGATGACCAGCTTTTAAACCGACTCCGTCAGTCTCTGGAACCCCACCGTTCGGGAACCATTCCAGTACACCTCTATTATCAGAGGGCGGATGCGCGCGCGCGGTTGCGTTTTGGCGCAACATGGCGCGTCTCTCCGAGCGATCGTTTACTTAACGATCTGCGTGGCCTTATCGGCTCGGAGCAGGTGGAACTGGAGTTTGACTAATACAGGAATACTATGAGTCTGAATTTCCTAGATTTTGAACAGCCTATCGCAGAGCTGGAAGCGAAAATCGATTCCCTGACTGCAGTAAGCCGTCAGGATGAGAAACTGGATATTAACATCGATGAAGAAGTGCATCGTCTGCGCGAAAAAAGCGTAGAGCTGACGCGCAAAATCTTCGCCGATCTTGGCGCATGGCAGGTAGCCCAACTGGCGCGCCATCCACGTCGTCCCTATACCCTGGATTATGTCCGCCTGGCTTTCGACGAATTTGACGAGCTGGCAGGCGATCGCGCCTACGCTGACGATAAAGCTATCGTTGGCGGTATTGCGCGTCTTGATGGTCGCCCGGTGATGATCATCGGTCATCAGAAAGGCCGTGAAACCAAAGAAAAGATCCGTCGTAACTTTGGTATGCCGGCGCCGGAAGGCTACCGCAAAGCGCTGCGCCTGATGGAAATGGCTGAGCGTTTCAAAATGCCGATCATTACCTTCATCGACACCCCTGGCGCCTATCCGGGCGTTGGCGCGGAAGAGCGCGGCCAGTCGGAAGCGATTGCCCGCAACCTGCGTGAAATGTCGCGTCTGAGCGTGCCGGTTATCTGCACCGTGATTGGCGAAGGCGGCTCTGGCGGCGCGCTGGCGATTGGCGTAGGTGATAAGGTCAACATGCTGCAGTACAGCACCTATTCGGTTATCTCGCCGGAAGGCTGCGCATCTATTCTGTGGAAAAGCGCGGATAAAGCGCCGCTGGCCGCGGAAGCGATGGGTATCGTTGCCCCGCGCCTCAAAGAGCTGAAGCTGATTGATTCCATCATTCCAGAACCGCTGGGCGGCGCCCACCGTAACCCGGAAGCGATGGCGGCGAGCCTGAAGGCACAGCTGTTGGCCGACCTGGCTGACCTGGATACCCTCAGCGAAGAAGAGCTGCGTAACCGCCGCTATCAGCGTCTGATGAGCTACGGCTACGCCTGATTATTCAGCACATTATTTTCTCTAAGGGGCCGGATTTCCGGCCCCTTTTTTTATCATTTTTCTACTGAGGCAAGATGATGCGCCAATGAGGTGATGTGATTAGCCGATGATGTCCTTCTCCCGTGACACTGCGCTAACTGCCGGGGACAACGCCTGGGCAGACCGTTCACAAGGAAAAGGAGAATAATATTATGGCAATTCATAAAACTGTCGCCTTGAGCGCCGTGGCCGCAGGGATCATGTTAAGTCTGAGCGCCGCACAGGCTGCGCCGCTGCTCAGCGCCACTGAAGCCACCACCATGACAGCCAGCGAGCTGGCGGCGAAAGAAAAAGCATTAACCGATTTTCCTCTAATGGACGCGGTGAAGTCTTCTATTCGTACCCTCGATAACGCTTCAGTCGAAAAGATTGAGCCCGGTCGGGCGGCTAACCCGGAGAACGTTAAACGCGTTGAAGGCATGCTCAGCGAGCAGGATTGGGATTATCTGTTCCCGATGCGCGCGCCGGAATATACCTACAGCAACTTCCTGAAGGCGATTGGTAAATTCCCGGCGGTCTGCGGCACCTACACCGACGGTCGTGATAGCGACGCAATCTGCCGTAAATCGCTGGCTACCATGTTTGCCCACTTCGCCCAGGAAACCGGCGGTCACGAGAGCTGGCGCGATATTCCGGAATGGCGCCAGGCGCTGGTCTATCTGCGCGAAGTTGGCTGGACCGAAGGGCAAAAGGGCGGCTATAACGGCGAATGTAACCCGGATGTCTGGCAGGGGCAGACCTGGCCTTGCGGTAAAGATGCCGATGGCGATTTCCTCAGCTACTTTGGTCGCGGCGCTAAACAGCTTTCCTATAACTACAACTACGGACCGTTCTCCGAGGCGATGTATGGCGACGTCCGTCCGCTGTTGGATAAACCACAGCTGGTGGCGGACTCATGGATGAACCTCGCCAGCGCGGTCTTCTTCTTTGTTTACCCGCAGCCGCCAAAACCCTCCATGCTGCACGTTATCGACGGCACATGGCAGCCAAACGATCGTGATAAGAGCAATGGCCTGGTGCCGGGGTTTGGCGTGAGCATCCAGATCATCAACGGCGGCGTCGAATGCGGCGGCGCCACGGAAAATGCCCAGTCGCTTAACCGTATTGCCTATTACAAAGAGTTCGCCAACTACCTCAAAGTGCCTATTGCCGATGATGAAGTGCTGGGCTGTAAGAACATGAAGCAGTTTGATGAAGGCGGTGCCGGCGCGCTGCCAATCTACTGGGAACAGGATTGGGGATGGGATCCGAACAGCGCAGACGGCAAAACCAATGCCTGCCAGCTGGTGAGTTATCAGACGCCGTACAGCGCGTTCAAAGAGGGGGATTACAGCAAATGCGTGCAGCACTACTTCAACGTAACCGTGGTTGATGATGCGGGTAGCGATGGCGCGTCTGATAAGACGGATGACGTTACGCCTGCCCCACAGGTAAACGTGGCGCCGGTGGCGCGTATTGCCGGCCCGGTGGGCGCTGTTGAAGCCGGTAGCCTGGTGTCGCTGAGTGCGGAAGGCTCTACCGATGCTAACGGCGATAAGCTGAGCTATAGCTGGATGTCGCAGGATGGGCAGACGTTAAGCGGCGCGGATAAAGCGGTTATCAATTTCAGCGCGCCGCAGAGCGACAAAGATGCTCAGTATGTGGTTAGCCTGACCGTCAGCGATGGTAGTCTGTCCAGTACCGCAACCTACACTCTCAATGTGAAGGCGAAAACGCCGGCAGAGGAAGCGAAGGATGAGCCGGCAGGCGATAGCGGCGTCATCAGCTATCCAGCGTGGAGCGCCAGCCTGAGCTGGAAGCCGGGTGACATCGTCAATAACCACGGCGCGCTTTTCCAGTGCAAGCCCTTCCCGGAAGGAGCCTGGTGCAACGTGGCGCCAACTTA
Source organism: Klebsiella sp. K-3 (assembly GCF_051207495.1). Lineage (NCBI taxonomy): Bacteria > Pseudomonadati > Pseudomonadota > Gammaproteobacteria > Enterobacterales > Enterobacteriaceae > Klebsiella > Klebsiella sp. K-3. The sequence goes on from NZ_JBPNXF010000005.1 coordinate 375,244, forward strand.
CTACGAACCGGGCGCAGGTCTGGCCTGGGGGGATGCGTGGAAGGCGCTGTAATCATCGCTTTGCTATGATTCAGGACTAAGATAAATCCGCCAGTGCTAAGCACTGGCGCGATTGATATTATGCTTACCTTAGGTAAATCCAGGAGGAAAGCGTGAATATCATCGCCATCATGGGGCCCCACGGCGTCTACCATAAAGACGAACCGATCAAAGAGCTGGAAGCCGCTCTGCAGAAGCAAGGATTCCAGACCATCTGGCCGCAAAACAGCGCCGACCTGCTGCAGTTTATCGAACACAACCCGCGTATCTGCGGCGTTATCTTCGACTGGGACGAGTACAGCGTTGATTTATGCAGCGATATCAATCGCCTGAACGAATACCTGCCGCTGTATGCTTTTATCAATACGCACTCGACGATGGACGTCAGCAGCCAGGACCTGCGCATGGCGCTATGGTTCTTCGAATATGCACTGGGTCTGGCGGAAGATATCGCTACCCGCATTCGCCAGTATACCAATGAATATCTGGACAACATCACGCCACCATTTACCAAAGCGTTATTTAACTATGTGCAGGAGGGGAAATATACCTTTTGTACCCCCGGACACATGGCGGGAACCGCCTACCAGAAAAGCCCGGTCGGCTGCCTGTTTTATGATTTCTTCGGCGGTAATACGCTGAAGGCCGATGTTTCTATCTCCGTTACCGAACTGGGGTCGCTGTTGGACCATACCGGCCCGCATCTGGAAGCGGAAGAGTATATTGCCCGCGCCTTTGGCGCCGAGCAGAGCTACATGGTGACCAACGGTACCTCGACTTCAAATAAAATTGTCGGCATGTATTCGGCGCCCGCTGGCAGTACGTTGCTTATCGATCGTAACTGCCATAAATCGCTGGCGCATCTGCTGATGATGAGCGATATCGTACCGCTATGGCTAAAACCGACCCGTAACGCGCTGGGGATCCTCGGCGGCATCCCGAAACGGGAATTTACCCGCGACAGCGTCCAGCACAAAGTCGAGACAACTCGCGGCGCGCAGTGGCCGGTGCATGCGGTGATCACCAACTCCACCTATGATGGGCTGTTGTATAACACCACCTGGATTAAACAAACCCTTGACGTGCCGTCGATCCACTTCGATTCCGCCTGGGTGCCTTATACCCACTTCCACCCGATTTATCAGGGGAAAAGCGGTATGAGCGGCGACCGCGTACCGGGGAAAGTGATCTTCGAAACCCAGTCGACGCATAAAATGCTGGCGGCGTTGTCACAGGCTTCGCTTATCCATATTAAAGGCAGCTACGATGAAGATACCTTCAATGAAGCCTTTATGATGCATACCTCTACCTCGCCAAGCTATCCGATCGTTGCCTCGATAGAGACCGCGGCGGCGATGCTGCGCGGTAACTCCGGAAAACGCCTGATTCAGCGCTCCATCGAACGCGCGCTACATTTCCGTAAGGAGGTTCAGCGCCTGCGTGAGGAGGCTGACGGCTGGTTCTTCGATATCTGGCAGCCGGAAGAGGTCGAAGAAGCGCAATGCTGGCCTGTTTCCCCTGGAGAAACGTGGCATGGATTCCAGGACGCCGATGCCGACCATATGTTCCTCGATCCGGTCAAAGTCACGATTCTCACGCCGGGTATGGACGAGCAGGGCAATATGGCGGAAGAGGGGATACCGGCGGCGCTGGTGGCGAAATTCCTCGACGAGCGCGGCGTGGTGGTGGAGAAAACCGGGCCGTACAATCTGCTGTTCTTGTTCAGTATCGGTATTGATAAAACTCGAGCGATGGGCCTGCTGCGCGGTCTGACCGAGTTTAAACGCGCCTACGATCTTAACCTGAGGGTGAAAAACATGTTGCCGGATCTCTACGCTGAGGATCCGGACTTCTACCGCAATATGCGCATCCAGGATCTGGCGCAGGGGATCCACCGCCTGATCCGTCAGCACCAGCTCTCACAGCTGATGCTGCGGGCGTTCGACGTGTTGCCGGAGATGAAAATGACCCCGCATCAGGCCTGGCAGCGACAGATTAAGGGCGAAGTAGAAACCATCGAACTGGAGAAACTGGTGGGGCGTATTTCGGCAAATATGATCCTGCCGTATCCGCCTGGCGTGCCGTTGCTGATGCCGGGAGAGATGATCACCGAAGAGAGCCGCGCGGTGCTCGATTTCCTGTTGATGCTCTGTTCGATCGGCCGCCACTACCCAGGTTTTGAAACCGATATCCACGGGGCCAAACGTGATGAAGATGGCGTCTACCGTGTACGAGTCTTAAAAAATAATTAGGGGCTTGCGCGGCGGCGGGCGGCGCGAGTAACGTGTTGGGCTTCAACAGGAGGAGAACAACCATGCTGGGTTTAAAACGGGTTCACCATATTGCCATCATCGCGACAGACTACGCGAAGAGCAAAGCGTTCTATTGCGACATCCTCGGGTTTACGCTGCAAAGCGAGTTCTACCGCGCCGAGCGTGATTCGTGGAAGGGCGACCTGGCGCTGAACGGCGAGTATGTCATCGAGCTGTTTTCGTTCCCGTTCCCTCCTGCGCGTCCAAGCCGCCCGGAAGCCTGTGGTCTGCGCCACCTGGCGTTTAGCGTCGACGATATTGATGCCGCGGTTGCGCATTTGCAGGCGCACGGCGTCGCCTGTGAAGCTATCCGCATCGATCCGTTTACCGATAAGCGTTTTACCTTTTTCAACGATCCCGACGGCCTGCCGCTGGAGATTTACCAACAGTAATACTTGCCAGAACCAGCCCTGGCGCGTAACGTGCCGGGCTATCTCTTCTTAGCTGCATACGCACGATCATGACGCCGGATATTGCCTCATCGCTTCGACCACATCGTCAGTTTCTGCTGGCCTTCAGCGGCGGCCTGGACTCAACCGTCCTGCTGCACCGGCTGGTACGCTGGCGCCAGCGCGAGCCAGCGGTTCAACTGCGCGCGATTCACATTCACCACGGCCTGAGCGCCAACGCAGACCACTGGGTCGAGCATTGCGAACAGATTTGCCAGCAGTGGCAGGTGCCGCTACAGGTGGTGCGCGTAACGCTGGCGGATGAGGGGTTGGGGATCGAAGCGCATGCTCGTCAGGCGCGCTATCAGGCCTTCCGTGAAGCGCTTTTGCCAGGTGAAGCGTTATTGACGGCACAACATCTCGACGACCAATGCGAGACTTTCCTGCTGGCGCTCAAACGCGGTAGCGGCCCGACCGGCTTATCGGCGATGGCGGCCTGTAGCGAGTTCGCTGGTGGCAAATTGCTGCGTCCGCTGCTCAATGAGAGCCGTGATTCCCTGCATCAGTGGGCGCTGACTTATCAGCTGCGTTGGATTGAAGATGAAAGTAATCAGGATGATGCCTACGATCGCAACTTTCTGCGCCTGCGGGTGGTACCGCTACTGAGCGAGCGCTGGCCGCATTTTGCCGAGGCCGTTGCCCGCAGCGCCAGCTTATGTGGCGAACAGGAACAGTTGCTCGATGAAATGCTGTCGGCGGAGCTCGCCGCGCTGGTCGATGAGCGCGGTTCGCTGGCGATAGAACCGCTAAGCGCGATGAGCGCGGCGCGTCGTGCGGCGCTGCTGCGCCGCTGGCTGGCCTCCCAACAGGCGCCGATGCCGTCGCGCGAAATGCCGGAGCGCATCTGGCAGGAAGTGGCACTGGCGCGTGAAGACGCCGCGCCTTGCCTGCGGTTAGGCGGTTTTGCCGTCCGGCGCTACCAGCAGCGCCTGTATTGGGTAAAGCATCTGCCTGGCCTGACCGAGCGTGAGTTGCCATGGGAGGACCCCACTACACCGCTAATATTGCCGGAAACGCTGGGAGAACTGGCGTTGCAGTCAGGCGGGCCGTTACGCATGCCGTGCGCGGATGAGCCGGTATCGATACGTTTTCGCGCCAGCGGTAATCTGCACATCGTCGGGCGTCCGGGCGGGCGTAAGCTTAAGAAAATCTGGCAGGAAATGGCGGTCGCCCCCTGGCGTCGGGATACTACGCCGCTGCTATTTTATGGCGAAACGTTGATTGCGGCGGCCGATGGATTGTTTGTCACCAGAGAGGGGCAAGTGCAGGAAGGCGAGGGGTTACAGCTGGTATGGCGGAAAACGGGCGGCTAAGCCGCCCGATGGGCTTCAGGATTCGCTGACCACCACGGTGCCAATTTCCGGGTGGCTGAAACTGGCGATTTTATCCAGGCGTAGCTCGCGGACGTTACCGGCAAGTTCTACCACCAGATACTCGACATTTTTACGCGAGATAAGATCGTTCGCTTTGGCCTGCAGCTGTTCACCATCTTTCAGGGCCAGCGCCAGCACCAGGTGATGCTGGCAGGCAAGCTCGAGGTTGTCATAATCATCGCAGTTAATGGGTTGATAAGTATCATTCATTGACATAATCGCTCACCAATAAGTTTGCCGCCGCATAAGCGGCCTTTTCCCTGACTGACTCCGAAAGGGCCTGATCCGCCGCAACCTCATTTAATACTTTCAACGCGCAGCCCAGCGCATCCGGGATATACCCTAAGTCTCCGCTGGCTATTTCCGCATACCGCTTGCGTATTAACTCACAATATTGATCCACATGCCCTCCTGTCAGCGTTCTGACTTAACCGTGGGATGCAAGTTTAAGCCTACGAAGATAAACTCTGTTTAGCAAGGTGACTATACCATAGTCATCTAAGCAATATCAGCAGGATGAAAGGAGTACCTGCGATTGCCGACAGCCTTTTGTCGCCAGTTTCGCTACAATGTACGCCACTTTTTTCAGGAGTTTATTCATGGCGCTGAAAGCGACGATTTATAAAGCTGTGGTGAATGTTGCCGATTTGGATCGCAACCAGTTTCTGGATGCTAACCTGACGCTGGCGCAACATCCCTCAGAAACCCAGGAGCGTATGATGCTGCGCCTGCTGGCGTGGATCAAATATGCTAACGAACGCTTGCAGTTCACCCGCGGGTTGTCCTCGGATGATGAACCGGAGCTGTGGCAATTAAACGACCATTTGGGCGTCGATCTGTGGATTGACCTGGGGTTACCGGACGAGAAACGCCTCAAGAAAGCCTGCTCGCGGGCGCAGGAGGTGGCGCTGTTTGCCTATAATAGCCGAGCGGCTGAAATCTGGTGGCAGCAGAATCAGAACAAGCTTGCGGCGTATCCGAAGCTGACCATCTGGTATCTTGATGATGCGCAACTGGCGCAGCTGAGCGCTTTTGCCGATCGCACCATGACGCTGCAGGCAACCCTGCAGGACGGCGGTATCTGGTTATCTGACGATCGGAATAATCTGGAAATTCATTTAACGGCCTGGCAGCAGCCGGCATGATAACGATTAGCCGCAGCGTTTCCATCCCGGATGAGGAGATCTCGCTTACCGGGGTCCGCGCACAGGGGGCGGGCGGTCAGCATGTGAATAAGGCCTCGACGGCGATTCACTTACGTTTTGATATTAAAGCATCGAGCCTGCCTGAGTTTTATAAAGAACGCCTGCTCGCCGCCAGTCACCACTTAATTTCTGCTGACGGTGTGGTTATCATTAAGGCTCAGGAATATCGCAGCCAGGAGATGAATCGCGAAGCGGCGATCTCGCGACTGGTTACGCTGATAAAAGAATTAACCGCAGTGCAAAAAAGCCGCCGGGAGACGCGACCGACTCGGGCGTCAAAAGAGCGACGACTTGCCTCCAAGGCGCAAAAGTCCTCAGTCAAAGCGCTGCGTGGGAAAGTTCGCCATTAAGAGGCGTGGCGGACGGGTGGAATGGATTATAAGGAATTCACAGTGAAGAAAATTGTATTTTCGCTCGCAGCGGCCTGTTCGCTCTTTGCGCTGTTTGGCTGCAATCATCGCGCTGAGGTGGAGACGGTTCAGCCGGCGGCGATGGAAGAGCTGAAACCGATGCAGCAAAGCTGGCGCGGTATTTTGCCTTGCGCGGATTGCGAAGGGATTGAAACCTCTTTGTTCCTTGAGAAAGATGGCACCTGGGTAATGAATGAACGTTATCAGGGCGTTAGCCGCGAGCCGTCATCTTTCGCTTCATATGGGACCTGGGCGCGTACCGCCGATAAACTGGTCTTGACCAATAGCAAAGGCGAGAAATCTTACTATCGGGCGAAAGGCGATAAGCTTGAGATGCTCGATCGTGACGGCAACCCGATTCAGTCAACGCTTAACTATACGCTGGAGTCGGTGAAGGCCAGCCTGCCGACGACGCCGATGGCGATGCGCGGGATGTATTTCTATATGGCGGATGCGGCAACCTTTACCGATTGCGTCACAGGTAAAACGGTGGCCGTTGCCAATAACGCTCAGCTTGAACGTGATTACGCCGCCGCGCGCGGGACCGATACTCGTCCGGTACTGCTGGTGGTAGAAGGGCACTTCACTCTCGAAGCGAACCCGGATACCGGCGAGATGATGAAAACGCTAATGACGGATAAAGACAGTAAATTTATTCCAGGTAAAGATTGCGGTAAGTAATCCGTGCAGTTGTAATTAAAAAGGCCTCGCTATTGCGAGGCCTTTTAGCTTTAAAGGGGAAATTAACCTTTAATTTGCTGCACCAGGTAATTAACAATATCCCCGGTCTTAATCAGCTGTTTCTCGCCGTTGCGACGATGTTTGTATTCAATATCATCGTTGTCGAGGTTACGATCGCCAAGCACGATGGTATGAGGGATGCCGATCAGCTCCATATCGGCGAACATCACGCCCGGACGCTCTTTACGATCGTCCATCAGCACGTCGATGCCATGCGCACGCAGTTCAGCATAGAGTTTCTCGGCCAGCTCCTGCACGCGATAGGACTTGTGCATGTTCATCGGCAGAATAGCGACCTGGAACGGCGCGATAGCGTCCGGCCAGATAATCCCGCGATCGTCAAAGTTCTGCTCAATAGCGGCGGCCACCACGCGGGTCACCCCAATGCCGTAGCAGCCCATGGTCAGGATCTGGTTGCGGCCATCTTCGCCCTGCACCGCGGCATTCATTGCCTGAGAGTACTTGGTGCCCAGCTGGAAGATGTGGCCCACTTCGATACCGCGTTTGATAAGCAGAGTGCCTTTTCCATCCGGGCTCGGATCGCCGGCAACGACGTTACGAATATCAGCAACTTCCGGAGTCGCGACATCGCGATCCCAGTTGATGCCGAAGTAATGTTTGCCATCGATGTTGGCGCCGGCGGCGAAATCGCTCATGGCCGCGACGGTACGGTCGATAACCACTGGAATCGGCATATTAACCGGGCCGAGAGAACCTGGCCCCGCGTTAACAATAGCGCGGATCTCTTCTTCGCTGGCGAAGGTCAGCGGGCTGGCGACCTGCGGCAGTTTTTCCGCTTTTACTTCGTTGAGTTCATGATCGCCGCGTACCAGCAGGGCGACCAGCGGGTAGCTGCTATCTTCTACCGCTTTCACCAGCAGGGTCTTAACGGTTTTTTCGATTGGCAGATTGAACTGCTCAACCAGCTCGGCGATGGTTTTCGCGTTCGGCGTGTCTACCAGCGTCATTTCTTGCGTCGCGGCTGCGCGCGGCTCTTTCGGCGCGACGGCTTCGGCAAACTCAATGTTCGCCGCGTAGTCGGAGCTGTCAGAGAAGATCACGTCATCTTCGCCGCTCTGCGCCAGTACCTGGAACTCATGGGAAGCGCTACCGCCGATCGAACCGGTGTCAGCCTGTACCGCGCGGAAATCCAGCCCCATACGGCTGAAGATTTTGCTGTAAGCGGTATACATCGCGTCGTAGGTTTCCTGCAGCGATTCCTGAGAGGTATGGAAAGAGTAAGCATCTTTCATCAGGAACTCACGGGAGCGCATCACGCCGAAACGCGGGCGAACTTCATCGCGGAACTTGGTCTGAATCTGATAAAAGTTCAGCGGCAGCTGTTTGTACGAGTTCAGCTCATTGCGAATCAGGTCGGTAATGACCTCTTCGTGAGTCGGGCCGAGAACGAACGGACGATCGCCTCGATCGGCAATGCGCAGCAGCTCAGGGCCATATTGCTCCCAGCGACCGCTCTCCTGCCACAGTTCAGAAGGCTGAACTACCGGCATTAACACCTCGATAGCACCGGCGTTGTTCATCTCTTCACGCACGATGTTCTCGACTTTTTTCAGAACGCGCACGCCGGTCGGCAGCCAGGTGTACAACCCTGAGGCCAGCTTGCGGATCATCCCGGCGCGCAGCATCAGCTGATGGCTGATGACTTCGGCGTCGGCAGGTGTCTCCTTCAGAGTGGAGAGCAGATATTGGCTAGTACGCATGTTGTTACGGTTCCATTTGGACGATCGGAACAGGCTGGAGAGCCAGCCTGAAACAAAAAAGTGGTTTAGTTTACCAGTGTGGCAAAGATGCCAAAAGAGAGGAAAATAAAATTAGCGCGGTTCGAGAGAAAAGACTTCAAAACCGGAGGGGATTACCCGCCAGCGCACGTTGAAATCGAGCAGCCAGACGGCGTAGGTTTTCCCTGCTTCTTCCTCTTTGCGATAAGCCGGGCGCGGATCCTGCGCCAGTACTTCACGGATAAACGCTTTGATATGCGGGTAGCGTTTTTCAAGCGTGAGTAGCTGTGCTTCTATTTCCGGCGTAAAGCTGACATTCATGCCAGCCAGCGGCGCCTGTTGCGCATAGCTGGCGCTGGCATCCGGCAGGGCCTCGGCGAAGGGAAGATAAGGTTTGATATCAACCACCGGCGTGCCGTCAACGAGATCGAGGCTGCCAAGTTCCAGTATCACCTGATCCTTCTGGCAGCGAACGCCTTTTAGTTCAACCAGCGACATGCCGATAGGGTTAGGTCGAAACGTCGAACGGGTCGCAAAGACGCCCATACGCGCGTTGCCGCCAAGGCGGGGAGGGCGCACGGTCGGGCGCCAGCCGCCAGCCATGGTCTGATGAAAGACAAACAGGACCCACAGATGGCTGAAGTTTTCCAGTCCACGCACGGCGTCCGCCTGGTTATAAGGCGCTAATAGATGCAGTTCTCCGCCGCCGTGTTCAACCAGCCCTGGCTGGCGAGGAACGGCAAACTTCTCTTTATACGGCGAGCGGATGACGCCTATCTGCGCGAACTGAAATGCACTCATTGCGCCGAGACGTTAAGCGCTGAACCCAGGCAAACGGCCTGACGGTAGCAGCCTGGCGTACCGCTGGTCACTTCGCAGCTGTGCAGCAGCACGGCGTTGGCCTTCATTTTGGCCGCGTTGATTTGCATGCGTTTACGGGCGGTCGGGATGTTCGGCGGGGAGTCCTGGTTTGAAGCCTGGCATGATTCGCCGCTCACTTCACCCAGATCGCGGAAAGGTTTCCCTACCAGCGCGGCGGCATCGGTATAGATTCTAACCGGTGCGGGACGTGAGACTTTTGGTTTAGCCGTTTCCGTCTGGACTGGCGTGGTTGCGGTGCTTTTAACAGGCTCAACGGGGGATCTGCTTAGCATAGAACAACCGCTTAACATGAGTGCTAACAAACAGACCGGTAAAGCACGCATAGTATTTCCTCAATGAATTATAAAACAGGGCGCTATTGAATCAGGTGCTTGCATAAATGACAAGACGGGCATAAAGCCCGTCCTGAATGATATTACGCTGAAAGCAGATTACCAGCCTTTCACTGCGCCGCCGTTAAAGATTTTGTTAGCGGCTTCGTAAACTTCATCGCTTTGGTAAGCCTGAACAAATTTCTTAACATTTTCCGCGTCTTTATTATCTTCGCGGGCGACGATCAGGTTTACGTACGGCGAGTTTTTATCTTCAACGAAGATACCGTCTTTCGCCGGCGTCAGGCCAATCTGGCTGGCGTAGGTGGTGTTGATGACCGCCAGAGCGATCTGCGCGTCGTCCAGAGAACGCGGCAGCTGTGGCGCTTCCAGCTCAACAATCTTCAGGTTTTTCGGGTTTTCAACCACGTCCAGAGACGTCGGCAGCAGGCCTACGCCTTCTTTCAGTTTAATCAGACCCACTTGCTGCAGCAGCAGCAGAGAACGGCCGAGGTTGGTCGGGTCATTCGGTACGGCAATCTGTGAGCCCGGCTGCAGTTCGTCCAGAGATTTGATTTTCTTCGAGTAGCCAGCGATCGGATAGACGAAGGTGTTACCCACGGAAACCAGTTTATAACCGCGATCTTTAATCTGCTGGTCGAGATACGGTTTGTGCTGGAAGGCGTTAACGTCGATGTCGCCTTTGCTCAGCGCTTCGTTCGGCAACACGTAGTCGTTGAAGGTTACCAGCTCAACGTCGAGGCCATACTTCTCTTTTGCCACTTTCTGCGCGACTTCAGCAACCTGCTGTTCCGCGCCGACGATCACGCCGACTTTAATATGGTTAGGATCTTTTTCATCCTGACCGCAACCCACCAGAGCCAGAGAACCGATTAATGCGCCAACTGCCGCAAAGGTTTTGAAATTAAAGGCCATGTTATTTCCTTCCTGTAAGAATTAGTGTTGTGTGTCAATAACGTTATTTGTGAGTCACAGCCCGGACGATACGATCGCCAGAGAATTGAATTAAATAAACCAGAATAACCAGCAATACCAGTACGGTATTCATTACCGTCGCGTTATAGCCGATGTAGCCGTACTGATAGCCAATCTGACCCAGACCACCGGCACCGACCGCACCGCCCATCGCGGAATAACCCACCAGGGTGATGAGTGTGATGGTGGCGGCGTTCACCAGACCCGGCAGCGCTTCAGGGAGCAGAACTTTACGCACGATCTGCAGCGGCGTTGCGCCCATCGCGCGTGAGGCTTCGATAAGCCCGGTTGGGATCTCCAACAGCGCGTTTTCCACCATACGCGCGATAAACGGCGCGGCGCCAACCGTTAATGGCACAATCGCTGCCTGCAGGCCGATCGAGGTACCGACGATCACGCGGGTAAACGGAATCATCCACACCAGCAAAATAATGAATGGAATCGAGCGGAAGATATTTACCAGCGCCGATAGCGTACGATACAGTCGGGCGTTGGCGGCAATCTGCCCCGGACGGGTAACGTACAGCAGTACGCCGACCGGCAAGCCGAGCACAAAGCCAAAGAAGCCGGAGACAAACGTCATAGCCAGCGTTTCCCACACGCCGCGAACCAGCAGCCAGATCATTGGTTCAGACATATCCCAGTACCTCTACTTTTACATGATGTTCCTGCAGCCAGGCGATCGCCGCCTGGGTATCTTCCGGTGTGCCGTGCATTTCAGTCAGCATGATGCCGAACTTCACTCCGCCGGCGTAATCCATCTGCGCGCTAATAATGTTGTTATTCACATTAAAGCGGCGGGCGGTTTCCGACAGCAGCGGCGCATCGACGGAATGGCCGGTGAACTCCATACGCAGCATCGGCACGCTGTCAGGCAGCGGCGTGGGCTTCAGGCGCGCCTGATAGTCATCCGGAATATCCAGATGCAGGGTAGATTGAATGAACTGTTGGGCGAGCGGCGTCTTAGGATGGGAGAAGACTTCGCTCACGGTGTCCTGCTCGATCAGTTGACCATTGCTAATGACCGCCACGCAGTCGCAGATACGTTTAACCACGTCCATTTCATGGGTGATCAACAGAATGGTCAGCCCCAGACGACGGTTAATGTCTTTTAACAGTTCGAGGATCGAACGGGTCGTTGCCGGGTCGAGCGCGCTGGTGGCTTCATCGCACAGCAGCACCTTTGGATTGCTGGCCAGAGCACGGGCAATCGCCACGCGTTGTTTCTGGCCGCCGGAGAGGTTTGCCGGATAGCTGTCGTGCTTATCGCCAAGACCAACCAGGTCAAGCAGTTCATTAACGCGGCGTTTGATTTCCGCCGGCGGCGTGTTGTCCAGCTCAAGCGGCAGCGCCACGTTGCCGAAAACGGTACGTGAAGCAAGCAAATTAAAGTGCTGGAAGATCATGCCAATCTGACGGCGCGCGCGAGTCAGTTCTTTTTCAGTCAGCGCGGTGAGTTCCTGGTTATCAACCTGCACGCTACCTTCGGTTGGGCGTTCCAGCAGGTTAACGCAGCGAATCAGCGTACTTTTACCTGCGCCGGAAGCGCCGATCACGCCGTAAATTTGCCCGGCAGGGACATGCAGGCTGACATCGTTCAGCGCCTGTATGGTGCGGTTCCCCTGCTGGAACACTTTGGTAATATTCGAAAGTTTAATCATCAGTTATTTATTATCGTTTAGCCGTTTGCCGTGGCATTTTCTTCTGCCGTGTCCAGGCGATGCCTGTCAATGAAATGGATGTTAAGGCATCCAGACGTCTAAATCAATCTGACTCTTTATAATGAGCACTTTCTTGCATGCCGAAACATGCGATACTAACGGCATTAGCCTTTATCAGGAGCAAACCGGTGGCAAAGTCTGTACCCGCAATTTTTCTCGACCGTGACGGCACGATTAATATCGATCATGGTTATGTCCACGAAATCGACAACTTTGAGTTTATCGACGGCGTCATTGATGCCATGCGTGAACTAAAGGCAATGGGATTTGCGTTAGTGCTGGTGACCAACCAGTCAGGCATCGCGCGCGGTAAATTCACGGAAGCGCAATTTGAGACCCTCACCGAATGGATGGATTGGTCGCTGGCAGACCGCGGCGTGGATCTCGACGGTATCTATTATTGTCCGCATCACCCGCAGGGGAGCGTTGAAGAGTTCCGCCAGACCTGCGATTGCCGTAAGCCGCATCCAGGGATGCTCATTTCCGCAAGCGATTTCCTGCATATTGATATGGCCGCTTCTTATATGGTGGGCGATAAACTCGAAGACATGCAGGCGGCTGCGGCGGCGAATGTCGGAACGAAAGTGCTGGTGCGTACCGGTAAGCCGGTTACCGAAGAAGCGGAAAGCGCCGCAGATTGGGTGCTAAATAGCCTGGCGGACCTGCCTGCGGCTATCAAAAAGCAGCAAAAATAAGCGTTACGTATAAAAGATGAGCGGTTGAAATAAAAATGTATTTTTCCGCTTGTCATTCCCGGCGGG